>NZ_JBFAQR010000010.1:0-151551 GCF_040678815.1 Kitasatospora sp. NPDC049285
GGCGGGCTGCGCGGGCCCGCGTACGGCGTACCGGACGGCTTCCACTACGAGATCACCGTCGACGGCCGCACGGTCTACTGCGCGGACCCCAAACTCACCGACTCCCAGCGCGAGTTGGTCAGTCTGGTGCTGCGCGAGGGCGCCTGACGGCCCGTCGGGTGCCTTCGGTGGCGCCCGCTGAGGCGGCTGTCAGCCGAAGCGGCCGTTGACGTAGTCGGCGGTGCGGGGGTCGGTCGGGTCGGTGAACATCGCCTCGGTCGGGCCGTGTTCGACGATGCCGCCGGGGGTGCCCTGTTCGGCCAGGAAGAACGCGCACTGGTCGGAGACGCGCTGGGCCTGCTGCATGTTGTGGGTGACGATCACGATGGTGACCTCCTCGACCAGTTCCCGGATGGTCTGCTCGATCCGGCGGGTGGAGGTGGGGTCGAGGGCCGAGCACGGTTCGTCCATCAACAGCACCTTGGGGCGCACCGCCAGCGAGCGGGCGATGCACAGGCGCTGCTGCTGTCCGCCGGAGAGCGCGCCGCCGGGCTGGCGCAGCCGGTCGGCGACCTCCTTCCACAGGCCGGCCTTGGTGAGGCACTCCTCGACCAGCTGGTCCTTCTGGGCGCGCGAGGCGCGGATGCCGGTGAGCTTCAGGCCGGCCACCACGTTGTCGTAGATGGACATCGCGGGGAACGGGTTGGGCTTCTGGAACACCATGCCGATGTCGCGGCGGGCCTCGGTGAGCCGCCGGTCGGGGGCGTAGATGTCGGCGCCGTCCAGCAGCACCTCGCCGGCCAGGGTGGCGCTCGGGATCAGCTCGTGCATCCGGTTGAGGATCCGCAGGAAGGTCGACTTGCCGCAGCCGGAGGGGCCGATCAGCGCGGTGACCCGGCCGGCCGGCATCTCCAGGGAGACCTGCTCCAGCACCTTGCGCTCCCCGAACCACGCGGAGATCGCGCGGGCGTCCAGCGTGCCGGCGGGGCTGGGCGCGCCGGACGGCAGGAGGGGCGCGGCGGGGCCGGGGACGGTGAGCGGTTCGGTGCTGGTCATCCAGCGCTCCTTGCGGGTCGGGCCGGGCCGCGCGGGGTGGCGCGGCCGAGGGTTCGTCAGATCAGGTTGGGCAGCAGCCGGGCGACCTCGTCGGCCACCGCGAGGGAGACCGCCCCGAGCACCGGGACGCCGATGATCCAGGTCGGCCGGCGGCCCCAGCGGGCCCAGCCCAGGGCGAGGCCGACGGCGGCGAGCAGCAGCAGTTCGCCCCAGAGCACCAGCGGGATCCACGCGCCGTCGTCGGTGCCCATCGCGGTCTCGCTCCTGGGCAGCGCGTCGGCGGACATCGGCCGCGGGTTGTTGGGGAGGACGTCGCTGGTCAGGTCGGCGTCGACGACCAGGGTGCCGTTGGGCCCGAACTCCGGTCCGGAGCCGGTGACCAGGATCAGCCGGCCGGCCCCGGGGGTGATGTCCGGGGGCAGCGGGTCGCCGGCCCGGCGCACCTTCAGCACCCGGAACTTGCTGACGCCCTGACCGGTGGTCACCTTGAAGGTCTCGCCGACGGTCAGGCTGCCGAGGTTGCCGAACGGCCCGCCGTAGCCGGCCTGCCGGCCGAGCAGCACGGCGGTGCCGGCCTGGCCGGGCATCGGCGAGTCGCGCCGGTGGCCGGGGCCGAGTTCCAGCACTCCCCCGGTGGTGCCCTCCCGGACCACCTCCGTCAGCCCGAGCTCCGGGATCTCCAGCAGCGCCACCGGCGTCCCGAGTTGGACCGGCGCGCCGGTCTGGTCCAGCTGCCCGATCGGCACCGTGCCCTTGGCGAGGCTCTCCCGCAGCGCGGCGTACCCGGTCTGGTGGTCGCGCAGGTGCTTGAGGCTGCCCAGCGGGCCGAGCTCCAGCACGAGTCCGATCAGCAGCGCGGCGACGATGGTCAGCGCCGCGCCGACCAGCTGCGGGCCGTCCGGGAGGATCCGCGGCCTGGTGCCCGTCGCGGCGGCGGGGGCCACGATCGGCCGCACCTGGGGCTTCGAGGGCGGCGGCGGGGCGAACGCCGCGGCGAGCGCAGCGGACGGCGTGGCGGACGGGTCGGCGGGCGACGGCAGCTCGGTCACGGTCACTTCACACCCGCCTCGGCGCCCGTCGCGGACTGACTGTCCGTGGCACCGAAGATCTCCGACGCCTCGATGCGCTCGGCCGTCGCGACACCCTCCGACGCCCCGGAGCCGTCCGAGGCGACATCAGTGGCATCAACGGCATCAGGAGCATCACCGGACGGGGCGTCACCACCACGCGGGCCGGCGTCTCCCGCGGGAGCGTCGCCCTCCCCCTCCTTGCGGCGCTGCCGCGCCTTGCGGATCTGCGGCACCGCGATCCAGCCGAGCAGCAGCAGCCCGCCGACCACCGCCAGCCAGGAGCCGATCGAGGTGGCGCTGTCGCCGGAGGCGGAGCCCGAGCCCGAGCCGGACCCGGAACCGGCCGCGGGCTTGGTCGCGGGCGGCGGGTTGGTGGGGTCGGCCGCGGCGGCGTGGATGACGCCGTCGGCGGCGACCGCGCCGGCCTTCCACGTGGTCGGTCCGGTGAAGGTGAGGGTGCCGGTGAAGTCGCGCAGCGACTTGGGGTTGACCTTGGCGCGGCAGCTGGCGGTGATGGTGTAGTCGCCGGTCAGCTGGCTGACGCCGCTGCGGTTGGCGATCACCCGCAGGGTGTTGGAGAGCGGGATCACGAAGCCGCCGTTGGCGGCGGGCCGGTAGGCGGTGACCGCGGTGGTGCCGATCAGCGGGACGCCCTCGGCGGGGAAGCCGGGCCCGGTGAGCTTGACGCCCAGGTAGTCGGCAACGGGGTCGGGGCACTTGCCGTCGGTGAGCAGGTCGATGGCGTCGTCGTCGTGGCCGGTGGCGTAGTCGAAGGACAGCGTGCCCGGCAGCACGGGTTCGGCGGCGGCGCGGTGGGCGCCGGTGAACTGACCGAGGGTCACCAGGAGGGCCAGGCCGACGGTGACCACGACCGGGTGGACCGGCGGGCGCAGCGCGGCGAGCCGGCGGTTGCGGCGGCGGGCCTGCCGGATCGCGAGGCCCAGGCCGACGACGAGCACCAGCAGGACCAGCACGGTCCACGGGATGGTGGCGTAGCGGTGCTTGTACACGGTGCTGGAGAGCTTGGGGTCGCGGTCGCCGTTGACGGCCATCGGGTCGATGGTGATGCCGGCCGTGCTCCACAGCGTCGGGTAGGCGCCGCTCACCTGGACCCGGTAGGTGACGCCGCTGCCGGGCAGCAGCTCCTGCAGGTCGGCGGGGGCGGCGCCGTTGGCGATGCTGCCGAAGGCGTTGGTGACCCGGACGGTCTGCTTGCCGCCGAGCCGGACGTTGCCGGTGTTGCGAACCGTGTAGGTGAGGGTGGTGCGGCCCTCCGCGAAGGGGTTGAGGCTCGGGTGGTAGACCGCGCGGGCGTCCTGGACGCTGAGCTCGGCGCGCAGGTCGCCGGAGACCCGGATGTTGACCCGGGTGCCGACCCGCTGGTCGACGGAGACCGCGTTGCCGTTGGCGTCCTTGCTCTCCTGACGGAGCGCCACCACGATGCCCGCGGCGTGGTCGCCGGGGGTGGCGTCGCGCGGGACGGCCAGCGTGAACGGGACGATCTGCCGGCTGCGGGCGGGGAGTTCGAGGGAGCTGACGGCGGTGCGCAGCCAGGCGCCGGCCTGGGTGGAGGGCTTGCCCTCGGGCAGCACGTCGTAGCCGCCGCTGTCGGTGTTGAAGGCGTCGGCGGGGTAGAGCCGCAGGGTCAGCGGCTGGTCGCCGTAGTTCCACACCGCCACGTGGTCCTTGACCACGGCGCCCGGGGTGGCGGAGTAGCCGAAGTTGCCGCGGCCGTCGGGGTCGGTGGCGGTGGCGGGCTGGATGCCGAAGGTCTGCGCCTGCGGGGCGTCAGCGGGCGCGGTCCGCGGTGCGGCGTGGGCGGGCTGGCCGCCGAGCAGGAGCAGCAGGGCGGGGAGAAGTGCCAGGAGCCATCGGCGCATCGGCGGGTTCCTCGGGGTGCGGGGGCGGTGCGGGGAGAGTGGCGGCCGGGCCGCCCTGGCGCTGGTTCGGCCACGAATGCGCGTACGGTGTACGGGCGTTGTGCTCGTGGTGTGCCGATTTCGCCAGGGCGGCCCGGCCGCCGGGTGACGGACTGACAGCCCTCAGGTGAAGGCTGGGCGTCAGATCGCGGTCAGGGTGAGCACGCCCTGGTAGGTGCCCGGCAGGGTGGAGGTCGGGGCCAGCAGGGTCAGGTCGGCGCCGAGCTTGGCGGTGCCGAGGCCGGTGGCGGTGGCCAGGGTCCGGGAGGACTTCAGGCCGAGCACGCCGTTGTCGTTGACCCCGACCGCGTCGGCCGGGTTGACCGTGCCGCCGAGGGTGACCTTGAGGCCGTCGCCCTTGGAGACCAGGTTCGGGGCCCAGCCGAGGTTCTGCGGGTTGATCAGGTTCGCGCCGGAGGTGAACTGCGCGACCTGGCCGCTGACCGACCAGCCGGGGGCGCCGGCACGGGTGTCGGTGACGGTGACGGTCTGGATCGGGCCGGCGGTGCCGAACCGGGTGGAGTCGTTGTTCAGGGTCAGCGGGGGCAGCGAGACGTTGGTCCCGGCCACGCTGATCACCAGGGCGCCGGGGGCGACCGTGGTGGTGATGGTCTCGGAGACCGGGGCCGGCGGCGGGGTGGTGCCGCCGCCACCGCCACCCGCCGGGGTGACGGTGAACGCCACGGCCGGGGAGACCGACGCCGCGTACAGGTTGGCGTCCGCCGGGGTGAAGGAGGCGGTCAGCGAGTGGTCGCCCTCGGCCAGGTCGGACAGGGTGACGGAGGCGGTGGCGGCGGAGACGGCCACCGGGGTGCCCAGCGGGGCGCCGTTGTCCAGGAACTGGACGGTGCCGTCGGCCGGCTGGTCGATGGTGGCGGTGACCTGGACGGCGGTGCCGTGCTGGGCCGAGCCGGACGGGTTGACCGCGAGGGCGGTGTGGGTCGCGGTCGCGGCCTTCGGGCTGACGGTGTAGGCCACCGTCTGCGCGGTGGAGCCGCCGAAGCCGCCGTCGGTGGAGGTGAACACCGCGCCGAGCGTGTGCGCGCCCTTGGCCAGGGTGCTGGTCTTCAGCACGGCCTGGCCGCCGGAGACGGCCACCGGGGTGCCCAGCGGGGCGCCGTTGTCGGTGAACTGCACGTTGCCCGCGGCGGCCGGGGAGACGGCGGCGGTCAGGGTGACCTCGCTGCCCTCGGTGGCCGAGCCGTTGGGGGTGGCGGTCAGCGTGGTGGTGGTCGCCACGACGACCGGCGGGTTCGGGTCGGTGCTGGTGTAGCTGTTCGGGGCGGTGAACCAGATCGCGCCCACGAAGTCGCCGAAGTAGGTCTGGCCGATCTTCGCCTGGCAGCGGACGTGGAACTCGTACTTGCCGCTGAGGGTGCTGAAGCCGTTCTTCTGCGCGAAGGAGGCCATGGTGTCGGACAGCGGCACCGAGAGGCGGCCCTGGGCGTCCGGCGGGTAGATGGACTGCGCGGCGTTCGGGGTGACGCCGTAGCCGTTGGCCGGGAAGCCCTGGCCGAAGACCAGCGCCTGCAGGTTGGTGCCGCCGGGGCAGCTGCCCGAGGTGACCAGGTTGATCAGCTCGGTGTCCGAGCCGGTCGCCGGGTTGACGGCGACGGTGCCGATGGTCGGGCTGTCCGCGGCGAACGCGGAGGCCGAGCCGAGGATGGTGGCGCTGCCGGCCGCCAGCAGGGTCGCCGCGCCGAGCGCGACGGTGCGGGTGATGCGGATGCTCACGACTGTGATGCCTTTCGCTAACGGAAGATGAGGGAGGGTCAGCCGGTGGTGCGAGAGGTGTCACCGCAGTTGGCGTTGACGCCGAAGCCGTACTGCTTGATGACCGCGGTCTGCTGGCAGACGAGCGCGCCGGAGCCGACGAACGCGTCGCTCCAGGGGCTGACGCCGACCTTGGCGGTGGGGATGACGTTGTAGACGTCGCGGGTCGCGGCGGCGTTGGTGTTCAGCAGCACCGACGGGACGCCGTTGATGTTGCCGAGCTGGGCGGTGCCGCGCAGGTCGGCGATGGTCGCCGAGGACTGGGCGATGTACTGGGCGATCGAGAACGGCACCAGCGAGTTGGTGTCGAGCACGCGGCCGTCGTGCTCCTCGATCTTCTTGCCGCCCTTGGTGTCCGAGACGCAGGGGTACTTGCCGGAGGTCACGTCGGCCTCGGTGATGCCGACCACGGACTCCCAGAAGCTGCGGGTGCCGGAACCGGCCTGCGGCAGCAGCGGGTGGATGTCGTAGTTCGGGCCGGTGCCGACGTAGCCGGGGTCGCAGCTGTAGATGGCGTGCAGGTCCGCGGTGGACAGGTCCAGCGGCAGCGCGGAGCCGGCCGAGACCGCGTAGGTGACGCCGTCGACGGCGAACGGGACGTAGGTCAGGCCCGGGGTGACGGCGGCCAGGTTCAGGCTGGAGGAGCGGGAGAAGTCCAGGCAGCCGTTGCCCTTGTTGAGCTCGTTGACCAGGGCGGTGCGGCCGGCGCCGGAGCCGTTCGGGCGGTTCAGGCCCTGGCAGGCGGCGGTGGACTTGGTGTTGATGGTCGGGGTGCCGACCGCGTCGTACGAACCGATGATCTTCTGGCCGTTCAGGGTCACGGCGTTGGCGATCGCGTTCATCACGCCCTGGGTGGTGTCGGAACCGACACCCGCCAGCAGGCGGTACTGCGGGGCACCGGTCGGGTCGGCCTGGGCGGTGCCGGTGCCGGCGATCATCAGACCGAGGCCGGTGGCCACGGTGACGGCCTTGGCCACCTTGCGCTTGGTGTGCAGGTTCATGGGCGTGAGTCCCCTTGTTCGGTACGAATCGGTGCTTATCGGACTGGTTCCGGGCAGCACGGAGCCGAGGCTCCGGCTTGGTGGCGCCGTGGTGCGTGCGAAGGGTCGGAAGGAGGACAGGTGGTCTGAGGGGGCGTCAGCGGCGCCGGCCGGGGCCGGTCAGCGGCGCAGCGCCCGGAGCAGCCGCGGTCCGAAGACCCCGGCGGCGGCGGCCAGCAGGCCGACCAGCAGTGCCCCGCCGAGCAGGTAGCGCAGCGCGCCGACGTCGGTGCCGGCGGTCTTGGCGACCGGGGCGGCCGAGGGCGCGGGCGACAGCATGCTCGGCTCGTGCGAGGGCGTCGGCGACGGGCCGGGCGGTGTGCCCGGGTCCTGGGCGCCGCCGGCTCCGCCGCCGTTGTCGGCGTGGCCCGCACCGGTCGAACCGGTGCCGCCGGCGCTGCCACTGCTGCCGCTGCCCGTGGTCGTACCGGTGGTGCTGCGGGTGGCGGGACTGGAGGCGGCGGCGGTGGGCGTGGCGCTCGCGGTGGGCTCGGGCACGCCGGCCCGGGCCTCGATCGCGTCGGCGACGGCGAGGGTCTGGGTGCGCAGCGTCTGCGGCAGCTGGGCGTAGCCCGCGGCGAGCTGTCCGGCGGCGACGCCGGGCACCTGGCCGCCGCCCATCGCGTAGCGCAGCAGCGCGGCGTAGGACTTGCCGCTCTCCTTGTCGAGCGCGCTGGGCACGGTGGCCGCGTAGGTGATGGTGGTGAGCGGGTAGCCGCCGGCGACCTTCGCCGCCGGGTCGACCACCGGTGCGCCGACCTTCTCGCCGGCCGGCGCGGCGGCCGCCTCGGTGAGCAGTGCCTGGTCGGTCGGCGCGACGAACTCGCCGTTGGCGTTGCGCAGTTGGGCGGTGTTCAGCCCGTAGCGGGCGGCCTGGGCGGTGGTGGTGACGGCGAGGATCCCGCGCAGGCCCTGGGCCTGCGGCGCGGCCTTCTTCAGCGACGGCGGCAGCGCGGTGGCGTCCCACACCGACTTGGCGAGCGTGTCGCCGCGGGCGGTGGCGCGGGAGCCTTCGCGCATGTTGCTGGCGTAGGGGTGGCCGTCCAGGTTGCACCACTCGGGGCGGTTGAACGGGTCGTCCGGGAACGCCTGGCAGTAGCCGTCCGGCTTGGGGTAGTTGGAGCGCGGCATCTCGACCTGGGCGAGGGTGAAGTGCGGGTTCACCTGGTGGTGCCACTTGGCGTCGGGCTGGCCGTTCAGGAACGCGCGGGCGTCGGCGTCGGCGAGCACCCAGAGCCACAGCAGGCGGGCCGCGTCTCCCTCGCCGGACGGGAGCAGCACGTCGGCGATCCGGGAGGGGAAGTACAGCGTGGAGAACTGCGGGTTGAGCTCGATGAACTCGGGGTCGGAGGTGAGGTCCAGCGGGTTGCCCGGCGGGATGTCGGGGTCTCCGGGGTTCACCGAGTAGCGGTAGCTCTGGCTGAGCAGCTTGGCCACCAGCCGCGGGGTGAGCTTGAGGTCGGTGATCCGCTGGCCGTCCTTCTGCCGGATCTCCGGGGGTGTCCGCGAGTAGGACTGGCTCTCGATGTTGAACGAGATCGCCAGGCCGGACACCGCGAGCGGGGCGTACACCGGGGTGCGGCCCTCGACCTGCTCGGCCTTGGGCAGCGGGCTGCCGACGAAGATCAGGCCGGGGTCGCCGCGGGTGAGCCGGCTGCGGGCCAGGTCGTCGGTGATCTGGGTGTAGCTGAAGATGCCGCCGGCCTGCTGGCACAGCACCGGCTGCCAGCGCCAGACGGCCTCGGCGGCGACCTCGGTGCCGGCGGTGGGCCGCTCGGTCGAGCCGATCGGGCAGGACAGGCCGACCGGTTCGAAGTGCAGCGGGACCACCAGGCGCTTGTCCCAGTTGGTGCGGGACAGCGGCGAGGACTGCAGCTGCCCGGACGAGCCGACCGGCGGCTTGTCGTCGACCTCGAGCTCGCCGCGCGGCACGACCACCAGCCAGCACTGCCGGCCCTCGGTGAACGGCCCCGGCTGGCCCTTGGGCGTCTGCCCGCAGCCCAGGCCCGGCGCCTCCATGCCGGTCTGCACCTCGAAGAACACCTGGCCGGTGCCGTCCGCCCGGGTCGGCGCGAACGGCACCTCGTTGGTGGACTGCACGTCGTAGAACTGGCTGCTGCCCTGCGTCTCCTCCGGGTCACCGGTGACCGAGCGGAACGGGACGTAGGTGTTCTGGTTGTCGGTGCGGTCCGGCAGGTTCTCCCGGCCGTCCTTCAGGATGCCGTAGTTGAGCTGCCGGCTGGGCACGTACGCGCCGCCGCGGCTGTCGCCCTTGGTGGCGCCGTACTGGCACTGGCTGCGGTCCGGACCGGCGCCGTCGCCCCAGCACTGCATGAGCGTCAGGTAGTCCTGGCCGAACACCATCGGGCTGGGGACGGTCGGCTTGCCGCCGGTCCAGCCGACCGTGACCACCTGGTTCACCAGGTGGGTGGTCTGCGAGACGGTCACCTTCAGGTTGGCGAACTCGCCACTGCCGGTGACGGTGACCGCGTCGCCGGTGGCCCCGGCGGCCTGCGGCTTCGCCGCGGCGGCGCTGCCGGTGCCCTGCGGGGCGCGCTTGGTGGCGCTGTGCGTCGGGTCGATGCCGGTCGGGGCGCCGGTCAGCGGGTCGACCGGGATCTCGGTGGTGGCGTCGTGGGCGTCCGCGACCCGCGCGGGCGGGCCGCCCGGGTCGGCGGAGAGCGCCGCACCGCCGGCCGCCGCCATCACCAGCGCCAGCACGCCGACGGTCCGCGCCGCCCGCTGCACCGCACTGCGTCTGCCGCTCATCGGGTCTCCCCCTCGTCGACCTTGGGCAGCTCGGCGGTCGGGGCGTCGCCCTTCGGGGCGTCGCCGCTCGGCACGCCGGCCGACGGTGCGTCACCCTTCGGCGCGCCCGCCCCGCCCGCTGACGGGGCGTCGGCGCTCACCGGCGCGTCGGCCGACGGGGCCTGGGCGGGTGCCGACTCGGCCGCGGCGGGCTCGGCGGGCGGCAGGGCCGCGGGGGCGCCGGGCTGCGGCGCGGGCACCATGCCGCCCCACATCACGGGCGCGCCCTGCGCCGGGACCGGCGGCTGTCCGCCGCCCCACGGCGGGCCGAACGGCGGCTGCGGGAACGGCTGCGGCGCGAAGGGCGCCGGCCCGTACGGGGCCTGACCGGGCATCAGGGCAGGCGGGGCGACGGCCACGAAGCCGTCCGCGGTGCGCGCGGTGCGCCCGGCGATCAGCGGCGGCAGCACGATCAGCGCGACCAGCAGACCGCCGGCCATCGCCATCAGGGTGTAGCGGAGCCCGGACCCGGCTCCCGCGGCCAGCGGCACCGAGTCGGCGCTGTACTGCTGGCCGGAGCCGCCGGAGGTGCCGCTGCCGCCGCCGGTGAGCGCCGGGTCGCCGCCGGAGCCGCCGCCACTGGCGGAGCCGCCCGCCGCGCCGCCCGCCGCGCCACCGGCCGTGCCCCCGGTGCCGCCCGTCCCGCCGGTGCCGCCCGCGCCGCCGGTGCCGGAGCCGCCCGCCGCGCCACCGGCCGCACCGCCGGCGCTGCCGCCGCCGTTGTTGGTGACCGGGGTGGTGGACTTGTTGCCGCCGGTGCCGGTGGCGCACTGCTTGCCGGAGTCCTTGCGGTCGCAGTCCTGCGGCTTGTCCGCGCTGTCGGCGTACGGGTTGCTGCCGTTCGGGCCGAAGGTCGGGTTGGAGCACTTGCCGGCGTCGAAGGCGCGGCCCTCGCTGCCCGGGATCTTGGCGAGCTGTTCGAAGCCGGACTGCACCAGGTTGGGGGTCAGCGGCGAGTAGCCGAGCCCGTCGGCCTGTTTCTGGCCCTCGCAGAGGAAGTAGTAGCCGAACGCGCCGAGCGTCTTGCCCTTGTCCCTGCTGAACGTCCCGACCTCGCTGGTGTGCACCACCATGTAGCTGTACGAGGAGAGCGGGTAGGCCCGGCTGTCGGGGGCGTCGTACACGCTGTCGAGCTGCTGGGTCAGGTCGGGGTTGATCCGGACCTGCTTCAGCGCGACCGAGACGTTCTTGCCGTTCGGCTCGGCGTAGTAGCCCGCGCTGTTGAGCATCTTGGCCACCGGGAAGCGGCTGTTGAGCGCGTACGAGTACTCGACGTAGGTGATCGCGCCGACGTTGGCGTCGTTGGCGACCGCGTTGGCGACCGCCACGGAGGTGCCGAGGGCCTGCCAGGTGGAGCCGGACAGCAGCGGGTAGAAGGAGGTCATGCCGCACGGCTGCTTGCGCGGGGTGCGCCGGCAGTAGTCGTCCCAGATCCCGGTCTGCTTCTTGCTCATCCAGGTGGTGAGCTGCGCGGTGGTGCCGGAGCCGTCGGAGCGGACCACCGGGCGGACCGCGATGTCCGGCATCTTCAGCCCGGGATTGTCGGCCTGGATCGCCGGGTCGTTCCAGCGGGTGATCACACCGGTGAAGATCTTGGCGATGGACTCGCCGGACAGCCGCAGGTTGGTGACCCGGGCGCCGCCGATCTTCAGGTTGTACATGAACGAGGTGCCGCCGGCCACGATCGGCAGGTACGCCGAGGGCCACGGCGGCGGCGCGTCGAACTGGCCGCCGTCGTTGAGGCCGTACGGGATCTCGGTGACCGCGAAGTCGGTGGCGCCGTTCTTGAACTGGTTGCGGCCGTAGCTGGAGCCCTGGGCGTCGAAGTCGATGGTCATGCCGTACTGCCGGACGTTGCTGACCCAGGAGTCCATCGCGTTGGAGCTCCAGGTCGAACCGGCACCGGAGATCCGCCGGTAGTCCTCGGCCGCGGCGCGCGGGACCGCGCCGAACATCACCGAGGCGGCGGACAGGGCGAGCACGGCGAAGAAGGTGAGGGTGCGGGAGATCGCGCTCCTGGACACGGGGGCCTTTCGGGCGGTTCGGTTCGAGGCGGGGGCCGCGGGCGGTGCGGGCCACGGCGGGGCGGCGGGCTGCGGCTGGGCCGGCTGCGGGACCATCCGCAGCAGGTCCTGGTACGAGCGCAGCTGACGGCGGCGCTGCTGACGGGCGGTCAGCTCGCCCGGGCCGCGGCCGCCGAGGAAGCGGGCGACCAGGAAGAGCAGCAGGACCAGCCCCATCAGCACCGCGGCGGCGCCGAAGGCGCGCGCCTTGTGCAGGTCGGACGGCAGCTTGATGAGGGTGAACGCCATCAGCGGCAGCGAGGCCTGCGCGCCGTCGGTCGGGTCGAGGTTGAGGTTCTTCGTGTAGCCGGAGCACAGCAGCACCGGCGAGGTCTCGCCGATGCCGCGGGCGGCGGCCAGGATGATCGCGGTGGCCAGGCCGGAGCGGGCGCTGGGCAGGGTGACCGTCCACACGGTGCGCCAGCGGCCGGCGCCGAGCGCGTAGGAGGCCTCCTTCAGCGAGCCGGGCACCAGCCTCAGCACCACGTCGGAGGCGCGGATCAGGATCGGCAGCATCATCACGGACAGCGCGACGCTGGCGGCGAAGCCGGAGCGGGAGAAGCCCAGGGTGATGACCAGCACGGCGTAGATGAACAGGCCGGCCAGGATCGAGGGCAGCGCGGTCATCGCCTCGACCAGGGTGCGCACCAGCCGGGCGAACCGGCCGGGCACCTCGCTGAGGAAGACCGCGCAGGACAGGCCGAGCGGGATGGTGATGGCCAGGGAGATGGCGATCTGGCTGAGCGTGCCGACGATGGCGTGCAGCGCGCCGCCCTGGTCCAGCGGGTCGGCGGGGCCGGCCAGCGAGAGGTCCTGGGTGTAGAAGTTCAGGTGCCGCAGTGCGGTGAAGCCGTGCCAGAAGACGTAGCCGACGGTCCACAGCAGGATGCCGAGCAGCAGCGCGGCGATCGAGTGCACCACCGCGGAGGCCAGCCGGTCGCGGACCGAGAGCTTGCCCTCGTCGCGCAGCACCAGCGCGTAGAGGCCGAGGAAGCCCAGCCAGGTGCAGACCACGAAGCCGATGGCGCCGCTGAACGGGGCGATCCGCTGGAACAGCAGCGCGGAGAGCGCGACGGCGCCGGCCAGGCTGCCGAGCAGCGCCCAGTGGTCGGTGCCGCGCTTGCCGCCGGTGCGGCGGCGCGGACCTTCGGCGACGGCGCCCGGCGCGGGCTTGTCGACCACCGTGGTGCGGCGGGTGGTGGGCGGGGTGAGGGTGGTCACGAGCTGGCCCCCGATCGGCTGCGGGCCACCACGGCGGCCGCCGCGAAGTTGACCACCAGGGTGAGCAGGAAGAGCGTGAGTCCGGCGGCCATCAGCGCGGAGACCGAGAAGTTGCTGGAGTCGCCGTAGCGCAGCGCGATCAGCGGCGCGACGGCGCTGCCGCCGGTCTGCAGGATGTGCGGCTGGATCTCGAAGTGCATGGAGAGGATCAGGTAGACGCTGATCGTCTCGCCGAGCGCCCGGCCGAGGCCGAGCATGGTGCCGCCGATGATGCCGCCGCGGCCGAACGGCAGGACGACGGTGCGGATCATGCCCCAGCGGGTGGAGCCGAGCGCGTAGGCGCCCTCGCGTTCGCCGGCCGGGGCCTGGTCGAAGACCTCGCGCATGATGGAGCACATGATCGGCGTGATCATGAAGGCGACCACGGTGCCGGCCATCAGGCTGGAGGCGGTGTAGATCAGCGGCGGAGTGACCGGGTCGTCGACCTTGACGTCGCCGCTGACCGTGAAGAGCGGGAACCAGCCGAAGTAGGTGGCCAGCCAGCGGGCGATGCCGGTGAGCTTGTACTGCAGCAGGACGAAGCCCCACACGCCGTAGACCACGCTGGGCACCGCGGCCATCAGGTCGACCATGCCGATCAGGGTCCGCTTGAACTTCCGCGGCGCGTACTCGCTGATGTACAGCGCGCTGCCGAGCGCCAGCGGCATCGCCAGGGCGACCGCGATGCCGCCGATCAGCACGGTGCCGGTGAGCACCGCGGCGATGCCGAACTGGCCGTGGCCGCCGTCCGGGTTCCAGTTCTCGACGGTGAGGAACGACCAGCCGGCGGTGCGCAGCGCGTCGGTCGCCCGGACCGCCAGGTAGCCGCCGACGCCGAGCATCACGCAGAGCACGAACGCGCCGCTGGCCCGGGCACAGGTGAGGAACAGCACGTCCGCGAGGTCGGGCCGCGAGGACGGGGTGATCCGCCGTTCGGTGTCGTCCTTGGCGAGCCGGACCTGGGTGTCGCTCATACGCCGCTCCTGCGCAGGGCCGGACCGGCCGTCGGACGGACCGGGGCGGCGCCCTGCCGGGGCAGCGCGACCAGCGGGCGCGGTCCGGGGTCGGCGGTGCGGGCTCCGGCCAGGAACAGGCCGAGGCTGTACTGGCATTCGCGCTGCCGACGGTATGCGCGCGTAGAACTTGCCACCGGCTCCCCCTCGATCTCCAGTCGCCAGCGCCAGAGTTGGCCGTGCTCCACGCCGGCGACCACCGAGCGGGCGTGGTCGAGTCCGAGTTGCAGCCTGCCGATCGCCGCCAGGCAGTCCGCGAGCTCGGCGAAGACCCGCTCGCCCTGCCCGAGGTGCCGGTTGTTCGCTCCGAGGAGCCGCCAGACCACGCCCCCGCCGGCCAGTTCAGGCTGCGGGGGTCTGCTGACGATGAGGAATCTCGGCTGTCCCATGCCGGTCTTCGCCTTCCGGAGCGTTCAGTGGCCGGAACAGACCGTCTCGGTTCCGGGGGGATTCGTGGAACCAGAGGCATGAACGCCGGACACGGGCGAAGTGAACGAGGGGTGCGCTAGACCTCCACATCTCGTGCACCGGCCATTCGATTCTGATGACCCGTCAGATACCTTCGGACACCGGTCCGTTGACGAAGAATCGGGACATGCCAAGGACGGCCGGGACAGTCCACCACCCGACACCGGAGCATCGCCGAAGTTTTACCCTGTCACGGGAACCGTCTGGCGTCCCATCAGATCCAGCCGTCGAGGGAGTCGAGGAACGCCGCCGGATCGTCCCGGTGGATGCAGTGGCCGGTGCCGGGGACGGTCCGGACCTCGAAACCGCGGGTCCGCAGCCGCTCGGCCTCGACGGGGGTCACCAGGGTGCTCGGATCGGCGAGCTGGACCAGGGAGGGGACGGCCGCGGCGGCCGGCAGCCCGGAGTGCCCGGGATGGGCCCACAGGCCGACGGCGGTGTCCGGGTCCCAGACGGCCAGGGTGGCGAGCTCCACGTCCACGTCCTCGGCGGCCCAGCCGGGGTGCATCGCGGTGATGAAGGCCCGGGTGCCGAACCGCTTGAACCCGACGAAGGGTTCGGGTCCGGCCCCCGGCCGGTCGTAGACGAAAGCCGGGTCGCTGTACACCGCACGGGCGGGTTTCAGCCGTTCCACGGCGTCTCGCAGGGCGAGACCGCCCATCGAGTGGCCGAGGGCGAGTGCGACGCCCGCGGGCAGCGTCTCCACCAGGTCGTCGGCGTACCGCGCCGGGTGGTAGCGCTCGGCGGGGCCGGCGCCCGCCCCGCGCGGGGAGGCGCCGTGGCCGCGCAGGTCGGCGGCGATCACCCGGTAGCCGCGCTCGGCCAGCGCCGGGCCGACCAGCCGCCAGGTGCGGTGGTCGGCCTGGATGCCGTGGATCAGCAGGGCGATCCGGTCGCCGGTGCCCCATTCGCGGGTGTGCAGCTTCACGCCCGGACCCTACCGGAACCTCCCCGGCCCCACCGGAACCGCCGACGGCCCGGTGACGCGCCGTCAGAAGCCGAGCTTGCGCAGCTGCTTGGGGTCGCGCTGCCAGTCCTTGGCGACCTTGACGTGCAGGTCCAGGTAGACCGGGGTGCCGAGCAGCGCCTCGATGTGCTTGCGGGCGGTGGTGCCGACGTGCTTCAGCCGGGCGCCCTTGGCGCCGATCACGATCGCCTTCTGGCTCTGCCGCTCGATGTACACGTTGGCGTGGATGTCCAGCAGCGGCCGGTCCGCGGGACGGCCCTCGCGCGGCAGCATCTCCTCGACCACCACCGCCAGCGAGTGCGGCAGCTCGTCCCGGACGCCCTCCAGCGCGGCCTCGCGGATCAGCTCGGCCACCATGATCTGCTCCGGCTCGTCGGTCAGGTCGCCGTCCGGGTACAGCGGCACGCCCTCCGGCAGCAGCTTGGTGAGCAGGTCGGCGACCAGCGTCACCTGCTGGTCGCCCACGGCCGACACCGGGATGATCTCGGCCCATTCGAAGCCGAGCTCGAGCCCGAGCTGGTGGACCGCGATCAGCTGCTCGGCCAGGCGCTTGGAGTCCACCAGGTCGGTCTTGGTGACGATCGCCACCTTGGGGGTCTTCTTGAGCTCGGCGAGCTCCTTGGCGATGAACTTGTCGCCGGGGCCGAGCTTCTGGTCGGCGGGCACGCAGAAGCCGATCACGTCGACCTCGGCCCAGGTGGTGCGGACCAGGTCGTTGAGCCGCTCGCCGAGCAGCGTGCGGGGCTTGTGCAGCCCGGGGGTGTCGACCAGCACCAGCTGGGCGTCGGGGCGGTGCACGATGCCGCGGACGGTGTGCCGGGTGGTCTGCGGACGGTCGGAGGTAATCGCGACCTTCGTCCCGACCAGCGCGTTGGTCAGGGTCGACTTTCCCGCGTTGGGACGGCCGACGAAGCACGCGAACCCGGAGCGGTACGGGGAGGAAGGGGCATTCATGGCACCCATTGTCGCCGATCGGCGGACCGCCTCCGCTCAGGCGGTGCCCGTGGTGCCCACGCCGGTCAGCCGGTCTTCTTCTTCCCGCTCCCGGTGATGCCGCCGACCAGCACGAACGCCAGCAGGACGAGCGTGCCGGCCAGCCACCACGGCGAGCCGGTCTCGTGCCAGCGGCCGAAGCCCATCACGCTGAGCAGCAGCCCGCAGAAGAACGCCGCAACTCCCATGTCCCCTCCCCGGGTTGCCCCCGCCGGGGAGCCCCCCAGCCGATGCGATTATCGCACCCGGACAGCGCAGGGGTGGGGCGCCGTTTCCGGACACCCCACCCCTGCGCGGAGGGTTCAGCGGGCCTCGGCGGCCAGCTTCAGCACCCCGTCCGGACCGGCCAGCAGCACCGGCGTACCGGCCCCGCCCAGGTCCCGGACGGCCGCCAGGTCCGCCTCGGCCGGAGCCTCGGCGGCGGAGACCACCGCGGCCGCCTCCAGGCTCTTCGCCCCGCTGGCCACCGCCATCGCCACCGCGGTCTGCAGCGCGCTCAGCCGGAGCGACTCCAGCGCGACGGTGCCGGCCACGTAGGTGCGGCCGGTCTCGTCGCGGACCGCCGCACCCTCGGCCACGCCGTTGCGGGCGCGGGCCGACCGCGCCAGCGTGATGATCTTCTTGTCCTCGGGGTCCAGTTCGGTGAGCTCAGTCATGGCCCCGAGCATAGGCGGCCGCCCCGGGCCCGGGTACGGACGCTCAGCCCTTGAGCACCGCTCCCTCGCCCAGCGGCGCGAACTCCGCCAGCGCGGCCTCGATCCGGGCCAGCACCGCCCCGTCCAGCGCCAGTTCGGCGGCGGCCAGGTTCTCCGCGATGTGCGCGGGGGTGCGGCTGCCCGGGATCGGCACCACGTGCGGGTCCTGGTGCAGCAGCCAGGCCAGCGCCAACTGGCCGGGCTTGACGTCGAGTTCGGCGGCGATCGCGCGCAGCGGGGCGTACCGGTCGTTGTTCGCGGCGAGGTTCTCGGCGCTGAACCGGGCCTGCTGCTGCCGGAAGTCGCCCTCGCCGACCTGCTGCACGGTGCCGGTGAGGAAGCCGCCGCCGAGCGGGCTCCAGGCCACCACGCCGACGCCCAGCTCGCGGGCGGCGGCCAGCAGCTCCGGGTCGGCCGGCTGCCACATCGACCACTGGGTCTGCACCGCGGCGACCGGGTGCACCGCGTGCGCGGCACGCAGCTGCGCGGCGGTCACGTTGGAGACGCCGAGGTGCCGCACCAGGCCGTCGGCGATCAGCTCGGCGACCGCCCCGACGGTCTCCTCGAAGGGCACCTGCGGGTCCGGGAAGTGCGGGTAGTACAGGTCGATCGCCTCGACGCCGAGGTTGCGCAGCGACTGCTCCGCGTAGCCGCGCACGTACTTGGGCTCGCAGTTCACCGCCAGCTCGCCGAAGGCGAAGTGCACCGGGAAGCGGTGCGGCTCGGCGCCGTCCGGGATCCGGAAGCCGAACTTGGTGGCCAGCACCACGTCCTCGCGCCGGCCGTGGACCGCGCGGCCGACCAGTTGCTCGTTGTGCCCGTCGGCGCCGTAGCCGTCCGCGGTGTCGATCAGCCGGGCCCCGGCGTCGATGGCGGCCCGCAGCGCGTCCTGCCCGCGCTGCTCGTCGATCTCGCCGTACATGCCGGGCGAGAGCACCATCGCCCCGAACCCGATCGGCGAGCTGGCCAGCGCCCCGAGAGTGCGCTCGGTCATCGGTCGTTCCCCCTCCAAACAGCCTTTCACCCGGCGGATCTGACGGTCCGTCGGGTGCTGGAGGCCCCACTCTACGATGGTTCGTCGACGTTCAGTGTCCGGTCGGGTGCGACGGCCCGGGGCGCAGGATCTTCACCATCGCGGGCGGTCCGGAGGGCTGGTCGGCGTCATGGGTGTGCCGGTGCTTCCAGTACGGGTTGTCCTGCGGCAGGTGGCTGCTGACCCTGCCGTACATCCCGAAGGTCAGGATCACGAAGCCGAAGACGAAGCTGAAGATGACGTTGGAGATGTGGAAGGCGAGCCGGTTGGCGCTGGAGTCCAGCACCATCAGGCCGACGAAGCCGGCCAGCACGAACAGCACGCCCATGACCATGTTGATGTCGGACGCGAGGTTGCCGCCGATCACCGCGCCGAGGATCAGGATCCCGCCGGCCACCAGCGACAGCACGCTCAGCGCCCCGTTGCTGGACAGGCCCAGCACCTCCTTGCCGGAGGTGTCCAGGAAGCCCGGGCTGGTGTCGGTCAGTCCGAGGATGCCGAACACCACCAGGAACACGCCGCCGAGGCCCGCCCCGATGCGGTACACGGTGCCCAGCCGGTGGTCGACCGGTAGTTCGTCTTGGAGTTTCACCAGGTCCTCCCCGCATGCTCGGACCGGAGGAACGGGACCTCGTGCAGGTACAGCGACCCGCACTGCTGGCAGCAGTACAGCCCGGTCCCCCAGGCCTCCTCCGGCTTGGTCTCGGCGCCCTCACCGATCTCGGCGCCGCACATGCCGTGCGAAGGGTCGGTGCCACGGACCACGTGCCACCTGGCCACCTCGCCGGCCGGCCCGTTCGGGCCGTACTCCGCGCGCAGTAGATGAGCCATGTCTTCATGGTCGGCACGTTCGGGCACAGGAGGCAAACGGGCCCCGGGACACGGTGTCCCAACCGGTCGCTCCGGTCGGACACCGCGGCCCAGGGCCCGCGGGGCAGCCGCTACTGCTGCACGTCCTCCTCGGCCGGCTCCTCGGACTGCTCGGCGATCCACACCGGGGCGGCCACCACGGTGCCGATCCGGTTGCGCCGGCCCGCCGAGCTCTCCGCGGTCAGCGCGATCGCCGCCAGGCCGCTGCCCTCCGGCACCGGGATCTCGCAGGACGAGCCCGGGATCGGCACCCGGCCCAGGCACTTGGCCAGCAGCCCGCCGACGGTCTCCACGTCCTCGTCGTCCAGCTCGATCCCGAACAGCTCGCCGAGGTCCTCCACGGTGAGCCGCGCGGTGATCCGGTAGGAGCCGTCCCCGAGGTCCTCGACCGGCGCGATCTCCCGGTCGTACTCGTCGGTGATCTCGCCGACGATCTCCTCCAGGATGTCCTCGATGGTGACCAGGCCGGCGGTGCCGCCGTACTCGTCGATCACGATCGCCACGTGCGAGCGCATCTGCTGCATCTCCCGCAGCAGGTCCGCGGCCGGCTTGGAGTCCGGCACGAAGACCGCCGGCCGCATCGCCGAGGCCACCTGCTCGGACTCGGCGTCCCGGTTGATGTGGGTGCGCCGCACCAGGTCCTTGAGGTAGACGATGCCGACCACGTCGTCCTCGTTGTCGCCGACCACCGGGATCCGCGAGAACCCGGAGCGCAGCGCCAGCGTGAGCGCCTGACGGACCGTCTTGTGACGCTCGATCATCACCAGGTCGGTGCGCGGCACCATCACCTCGCGCACGATGGTGTCGCCCAGCTCGAAGACCGAGTGCACCATCCGGCGCTCCTCGTCCTCGATCAGGTCGTCCTTCTCCGCCAGGTCGACCAGCGCCCGCAGCTCGGCCTCGGAGGCGAACGGCCCCTCCTTGTAGCCCTTGCCCGGCGTCAGCGCGTTGCCCAGCAGGATCAGCAGCCGCGGGATCGGCCCGAGGATCCGGGCCAGCGGCAGCAGCACGTAGGACGCCGCGGTGACCGTGGTCAGCGGGTGCTGGCGGCCGATCGTGCGCGGGGAGACCCCGACCGCCACGAAGGACACCAGCACCATCACGCCGAACGCGACCAGCACCGCCTGCCAGGTCTGGTCGAAGCTGCGCACGCACACCACGGTGACCAGCACCGCCGCGGCCATCTCGCTGGCCACCCGGATCAGGGTGGCCAGGTTCAAGTAGCGGATGCTGTCCGAGGCCAGCGTCAGCAGCCGGTCGGAGCCCCGCCGCCCGGAGCGGACCGCCTCCTCGGCGCGGAACCGCGAGATCCGGGAGATCCCCGCCTCCGCGCACGCCGCCAGCCAGCCCAGCACCACCAGCAGCAGAGCCCCGATCAGGAAGCTCGTACTCTCACCACTCACAGACGGCCGGCCCTCAGTGGACGGTCGGCGCCGGCGACAGCCCGCTCAGCCCGCGTCCGGCCCGCCAGTCGTCCAGGATCCGCTTCTGCAGCGCGAACATCTCGCGCTCCTCGTCGGGCTCCTCGTGGTCGTAGCCGAGCACGTGCAGCACCCCGTGGACGGTGAGCAGCTGCAGCTCCTCGTCCATGGAGTGCTTGGTCGGGGCGGCCAGCCCCTGCTGCTTCGCCACCTCGGGGCAGAGCACGATGTCGCCGAGCAGGCCCTCCGGCAGGTCCTCGCCCTCCTTGCCGGGCCGCAGTTCGTCCATCGGGAAGGACATCACGTCGGTCGGACCGGGCAGGTCCATCCACTGGACGTGCAGCTCCGCCATCGACTCGCTGTCGTAGAGGATCACGGAGAGCTCGGACTGCGGGTGAATCCGCATCTTGTCGAGGGCGTAGCGGGCGACGTCGAGGATGGACTCCTCGTCGACGTCCCACCCGGACTCGTTGGCGATGTCGATCGACATGGAGGGCTCAGTACTCAGCTTTCGGTGCGATGGGACTGTCGGGGCGCCCGGGCGCCCCGGCGCTGGACGGGTTTGCGGTCACTGGACTCCTCGGCCTCCTGCCGGGCGTCCCAGCGCTCGTATGCGTCAACGATGCGGCCGACCAGCTTGTGCCGCACCACGTCGGTGCTGGTCAGCACCGAGAAGTGGATGTCGGGCACGTCGACCAGGATCTCCTGGACGACCTTCAGGCCGGACCGGGTGCCGTTCGGCAGGTCGATCTGGCTGGTGTCGCCGGTGACCACCACGCGGGAGTTGAAGCCGAGGCGGGTGAGGAACATCTTCATCTGCTCCGGCGAGGTGTTCTGCGCCTCGTCGAGGATGATGAACGCGTCGTTCAGGGTGCGACCGCGCATGTACGCCAGCGGCGCGACCTCGATGGTGCCCGCCGCCATCAGCCGGGGGATCGACTCCGGGTCCATCATGTCGTGCAGCGCGTCGTACAGCGGGCGCAGGTAGGGGTCGATCTTCTCGTAGAGCGTGCCGGGCAGGAAGCCCAGCCGCTCGCCCGCCTCGACCGCCGGCCGGGTCAGGATGATCCGGTTGACCTCCTTGGCCTGCAGCGCCTGCACGGCCTTGGCCATCGCCAGGTAGGTCTTGCCGGTGCCCGCCGGGCCGAGGCCGAAGACGATGGTGTGCTTGTCGATCGCGTCGACGTAGCGCTGCTGGTTCAGGGTCTTGGGGCGGATGGTGCGGCCCCGGTTGGACAGGATGTTCGCCGTGAACACCTCGGACGGCACCGGGTGGTCCGGGTCCTCGGCGGCGCTCCTGAGCATGGTGATGGAGCGCTCCACGGCGTCCTCCGTCAGGGGTTGGCCGGTGCGCAGCACCAGCATCATCTCGTTGAAGAGCTGCTTGACGAGGGCGACGTCGGCGGGCGAGCCGGTGGCCGTCACCTCGTTTCCGCGGACGTGGATGTCGGCGTCCGGGAAGCCGTTCTCGATCACTCTCAGGAGCGAGTCGGCCGCGCCCAGCAGGGTGACCATCGGGTGCTTCTCCGGAATGACGATCCGGGTGCTGGTAGCCGCCGCGTCGGGGCGCTGCTGTCCGTTGGGTCGGGTCTGCGGTGTGTCAGTCATGGGTCGGCGCTGCGGCCTGCCTCATCCCAATCCGTCTGTCGTGTGGCTCGGGCTCTCCGGGTCACCAGGGTACGCCGCGTGGATGTTCGCCGGAGCGGCGCGGCGGGTTCGATGGTGGGGGCTCCGGCCCCGATGTGCGAACGGTTTTCGGCGGGCGGCCGCTCAGCGGCGGGGCGGGACGGCGATCCTGGCGAGGTCCTCGGCGACCACGATCTCGCCGTCGAAGTGCCGCCGGGCCTCGGCGAGATGGCCGGACAGGTCCGGGTAGCGCTGCGAGAAGTGGGTCAGCACCAGCCGCCGCACGCCCGCCTCGGCGGCCACCCGGGCGGCCTGCGCGGCGGTCAGGTGGCCGTGGTCCTCGGCCAGCTGCGCGTCCGCCTCCAGGAAGGTCGCCTCGATCACCAGCAGGTCGGCGCCGTCCGCGAGTTCGGCCACCCCCGGGCAGAGCCGGGTGTCCATCACGAAGGCGAAGCGCTGGCCGCGGCGGACCTCGCTGACCTCGTCCAGGGTGACCGTGCGACCGGCCACCTCGACCCGGCCGGCCCGCTGGAGCTGCCCCACCAGTGGCCCGTGCACGCCCAGTTCGCGCAGCCGCTCGGGCCGCAGCCGCCGGCCGTCGGGCTCGGCCAGCCGGTAGCCGAACGACTCCACCGGATGCGACAGCCGCACCGCCGACAGCTCGAACGGCGCTCCCGGCGCCGCCAGCGGCCCGGCCTCCGCCACCGGCCGCGGCCGCAGCTCGGCGGTCTCGTGGAAGACGCTGGCCTGCCGCAGCCGGTCGAAGTACACCTGCCCGGAGGCCGGGTAGTACGCGTCGACCGGGTGCGGCACCTGGTCCAGGTTGATCCGCTGCACCACGCCGGGCAGGCCCAGGCAGTGGTCGCCGTGGAAGTGCGAGACCGCGATCCGGGTGATCCCGGTGGCGGTCACCCCGGCGTGCAGCATCTGCCGCTGGGTGCCCTCCCCCGGGTCGAACAGCAGCCCCTCGCCGTCCCAGCGCAACAGGTACCCGTTGTGGTTGCGGTGCCTGGTCGGCACCTGGCTGGCCGTGCCCAGGACGACGAGTTCACGCTGCGACAACGGTTCAGACCATTCCCTCGGGCAGCTTCCGGCCGCCGATCACGTGCACGTGCGCGTGGAAGATGGTCTGCCCCGCGTCCGACCCGGTGTTGAAGATCAGCCGGTACGCGTCGATGCCCTCCAGCGCGGCGACCTCCGCCGCCTCGGTGAGCAGCTCCGCGGCGATCAGCGGCTCCGCCGCGGCCAGCTCCGCCGCGTTCGGGTAGTGCACCCGCGGGATCACCAGCACGTGCGTCGGCGCCTGCGGGTTGATGTCCCGGAAGGCCAGCGTCCGCTCGGTCTCGCGGACCACCTTCGCCGGGATCTCCCCCGCCGCGATCTTGCAGAACAGGCAGTCCGCCTGCGGTTCCCCGGCCATCGTCCGAACCCTTCTGATCACCCGTCACTGGCGCGACGACCTTACCGTGCACCGCCAGGGGCGCGGGGAACTGCGCGAGGAACCATTCCCCGACAGCCGGATCGCCCGCGCGTGCAGGTCACTGCCCTGCGTCGCGATCCTGCTGTGGGGTGCCTTCCGCTGCTCGCAGTTCCCCGAGCCCCTGTCGGGGTCACCCTTCCAGCGCCGGAGGCTGCTTCGCCGGGGTCCGCTCCAGTGCCTCCAGCGCCAGCCGGACCGCCGTCTCCAGCTGCGGGTCGCGGCCCGCCGCCCAGTCGTGCGGGGCGATCGGCACCTCGACGTCCGGGGTGACGCCGTGGTTCTCCACGTTCCAGCCGTAGCCCTCCAGCCAGAACGCGTACTTGGGCTGGGTCACCGCCGTCCCGTCGACCAGCGCGTACTTGCTGTCGATGCCGATCACGCCGCCCCAGGTGCGGGTGCCGACCACCGGGCCGATGCCGAGCGCCTGGATCGCGGCGTTGACGATGTCACCGTCGGAGCCGGAGAACTCGTTGGCCACCGCCACCACCGGGCCGCGCGGGGCGTCCGCGGGGTACGGCTCGGGGCTGTCGATGTCGCGGGCGGCGTCCCAGCCGACGATCCGGCGGGCCAGCTTCTCCACGATCAGCTGCGAGGTGTGGCCGCCGCGGTTCTCCCGCAGGTCGACGACGACGCCCTCGCGGGCCATCTCGACCCGCAGGTCGCGGTGGAGCTGCGCCCAGCCGGCGCTCTGCATGTCGGGGATGTGCAGGTAGCCGAGCCGTCCGCCGGACAGCTCGCGGACGGCGGCGCGCCGCCCGGCCACCCAGTCGTGGTAGCGCAGCGCCTCCTCGTCGTCGAGCGGCACCACCACGGGGTGGCGCTCGCCGCCGTCCTTGCCGCTGACGGTCAGTTCGACGGGCTGGTCGGCGGTGCCGGCCAGCAGCGGGGCCGGGCCGGTGACCGGGTCGACGGGGCGGCCGTTGACCGCGAGGATCGCGTCGCCGGCACGGACCGCCACGCCGGGCGCGGCCAGCGGGGAGCGGGCCCGCGGGTCCGAGGACTCGCCGGGCAGCACCCGCGCGACCCGCCACACCTCGCCGTCGCGGACCAGGTCCGCGCCTAGCAGGCCCTGCCGCCGGGCGGACTCGGTGCCGCGGCCGGGCGGCACCACGTAGGCGTGCGAGGTGCCGAGTTCACCGACCGTCTCCCACAGCAGGTCGGCCAGGTCGGAGTGGCTGCCGGCCCGGTCGACCAGCGGCCGGTAGCGCTCCAGCACGCCCGCCCAGTCGACGCCGCCGAGGTCGGCGCGCCAGAAGTTGTCGCGCATCAGCCGGCCGTTCTCGTCGAACATCTGCCGCCACTCGGCGGACGGGTCGACGGTGACCCGGATCCGGCTCAGGTCGACGTCGGTGTCGTCCTCGTCGCCGGCCTTCGAGTCGGCGGGGACGATCCGCAGGCCGCCCTGGTCGAGCACCGCGAGCCGGGAGCCGTCGCCGCTGACCGCGAAGCCGTCCAGCCCGGCGACGAGTTCCTCGGCGCGGCGCTTCTTCAGGTCGAAGCGCTCCAGCGCGGCCCGGGCCGGCTCGTCGTCCAGCGAGGCGGCGGTGTCGCCGAGTTCGCCGGTGAACGGCAGCCGGGTCCACAGCACGCCGTCCTTGGCGGCGCGCAGCGCGCCGAACCGCCCGGCCTCCACCGGGAAGGCCACGATCCGGTCGGCCAGGCCCTCCAGGTCGACCCGGGTGGTGGGCACGGCGGACTCGTCCTTCTTCTCGCCGTCCTTGGCCTCCTCGTCCTCCCCGCCGACCGGCCGTCCGGCCCGCTGCGGGCCGAACGGTGACGGGGTGTCGGCGGCCAGCGTGAGCAGGTACGGGCGGGCGCCGCCGGGGAAGGACAGGTCGAAGACGTGCTGGTCGTAGACCGGGTCGAAGGTACGCACCGAGAGGAACGCCAGGTGGCGGCCGTCGGCGGTGAAGGCCGGCGAGTAGTCGTGGAAGCGCTGCGGGGTGGCCTCGCTGACGGTCCGTGAGGTCAGGTCGGCCAGCATGATCTGGCGCAGCGCCCACGGTCCGAGGGTCGGCTGCGACCAGGCCAGCCAGCCCGAGTCCGGGCTGAACACCAGGCCGTGGACCTCGCCGTCGCCGCTGCGGGCCAGTTCGTGGACGGCGCCGTCGCTGAGCGCCACCAGCAGCACCCGGCCGTCGTGCGAGGCGACCGCGAGCTGCCGGCCGTCCGGCGAGACCGCCAGCCCGAGCACCCGGCCGAGCTGCCCGGCGGCCAGCCGGCGGCGCTCCGCGCCGAGCACCGCGGGCGCGAACTCCAGCGCGTCGTCGCCGTCCGCGTCGGTCACCCACACCGCGCCCTGCGCGCCGTCCTCGCCGGGGACGACCCGCACCAGGCGGCCGCGCACTCCCGGCGTCTCGTCCAGCACCCGGGCCGGCCCCTCACGGTGCGTCAGCCAGTGCACGGTGCCGCGCACCACCACGGCGGCGGCCCGGCCGGTGCGGTCCACCGCGACGGTCTCCACCTGCCCGGCGGCCGGCGTCGGGTGCGGCTGGCGGCGGGTGCGCGGTCCGGCCAGCCGGATGTCCAGCCGGCGCGCCTCGGCGCCGTCCAGGTCGTCCAGCAGCCACAGGTCGCCCGCGCTCTGCCAGATCACCCGGGCGCCGTCGGTGGCCGCCTGCCGGGCGTAGAAGCCGGTGTCGGCGGGGCCGTGCGCCCGCAGGTCGCCGCCGTCCGGCAGGCTCGAGTACAGCCGGCCGACGCCCTCGTGGTCGGAGAGGAACGCCACCCGGTCGCCCACCCACAGCGGGCACTCCAACTGGCCGTCCAGCTCGGCGTGCAGGCGTTCGAACTCGGCCGCGCCGACCCACAGCTTCCCGGCCCGCCCGCCCCGGTACCGCTTCCAGTGCGCGGCCTCCCGGTTGTGCGTGCCCAGCAGCACCCGCCCGCCGCTCGCGCCCGCGGGCACCGGCTCGAACGCCAGCGACCCGATCGGCCCGTACGGCAGTCGCTGCGGCTCCCCGCCGTCGAGCGGCACCGCGAACGCCCAGGTCCGCCGGATCGTCTCCTGGCCCGCCGTGGTGATGGCGATCGGCCGTCCGTCGGCGCTCCAGCCGACCAGCGCGGTGAACGGGCTCCCCCAGTGCGTCAGCCGCCGGGACTGCCCGCCCTCGACCGGTGCGACGTGCAGCTCCGGCGCGCCGTCCCGGGTGGAGGTCCAGGCCACGTGCCGGCCGTCGGGCGAGATCCGGACCGCGCCGACCGGCACCTGGTCGGCCGTCAGCCGCCAGGCCCGCCCGCCGTCGACCGGGGCCAGCCAGACATCGTCCTCGGCGACGAAGGTCACCAGATCGCCGTGCAGGTGGGGATGGCGCAGATAGGCGCGCTGCGAATCGGTCATCCTGCCACCCTAGGCAGCGGGATGCGTCACCGCGAAGCGTTTCCCCGGACCGGCGGCGCGGCGGCCCTCCCGACGACGCGTCAGGCCCAGCGCCCGGTACGGCCCAGCAGCAGCGCGCCCGCGGCGACGCCCGCGGTGGACGTCCGCAGCACGGACGGGCCGAGCCGGTACGGGGCGGCGCCGGCCTCGGCGAAGGCGGCGAGCTCGTCCGGCGAGACGCCGCCCTCGGGGCCGACGATCAGCACGATCTCACCGCTCGCGGGCAGTTCGGCGGCGGCCAGCGCCCGCGCGCCCTCCTCGTGCAGCACCGCTGCGAACGCGGCCCGCTCCAGCAGCGGCAGTAGTTGACGGGTCGTCACCAGCTCGTGCACCTCGGGGAAGCGCAGCCGCCGCGACTGCTTGCCGGCCTCCCGCGCGGTGGCCCGCCACTTGGCGAGCGCCTTCGCGCCGCGCTCGCCCTTCCACTGGGTGATGCAGCGCGCGGCGGCCCACGGGACGACGGCGTCGACGCCGACCTCGGTCATGGTCTCGACGGCGAGTTCACCGCGGTCGCCCTTGGGCAGCGCCTGGACGACGGTGATCCGCGGGCTGGGCTCGGGCTCGTGCCGGACCGCCGTGACGGCGACCTCCAGGACGTCCTTGCCGTGCACCGCGGCGACGGTGCCGTCCACGCCCAGGCCCCGGCCGTCGGCGAGGGTGACCGCCTCGCCGGGCTCCAGCCGCTTCACGGCGACGGCGTGGCGGCCCTCCGCGCCGTCCACCCGGACCGTCCCGCCGGGGGCGGCGGCCGCCAGGTCATCGACGACGAACACCGGTGCGGTCATCCGAACGGAACCCTCTCAGAACTACGCGGACAGGTCGGAACGGCAGCCGGGCCGGGGGCGGACAGCGCCGCCCCCGGCCCGGTGGGAAATCCTCGCGCCTCAGCGCCCGTTGAAGGCGTCCTTCAGCCGGGAGAACAGGCCCTGCTGGCCGGGCGCGAACTGGCCGGACGGGCGCTCCTCGCCGCGCAGCACGGCGAGCCGGCGCAGCAGCTCCTCCTGCTCGGGGTCGAGCTTGGTGGGCGTCTGCACCTCGACGTGCACTATCAGGTCGCCCCGGCCGCCGCCGCGCAGGTGGGTGATGCCGCGGCCGTGCAGCGGGATCGACTGGCCGGACTGGGTGCCGGGCCGGATGTCGACCTCCTCGACGCCGTCCAGCGTCTGCAGCGGCACCTGGGTGCCGAGCGAGGCGGCGGTCATCGGGATGGTGACCGTGCAGTGCAGGTCGTCGCCGCGTCGTTGGAAGGTCGGGTGGCTGGTCTCGGCGATCTCCACGTACAGGTCGCCGGCCGGGCCGCCGCCGGGGCCGACCTCGCCCTCGCCGGCCAGCTGGATCCGGGTGCCGTTGTCGACGCCCGCGGGGATCTTCACCGTCAGCGTCCGACGGGCCCGCACCCGGCCGTCGCCCGCGCACTCCGGGCACGGGGTCGGGACCACGGTGCCGAAGCCCTGGCACTGCGGGCAGGGACGCGAGGTCATGACCTGGCCCAGGAAGGACCGGGTCACCTGGGAGACCTCGCCCTTGCCGCGGCACATGTCACAGGTCTGCGCCGAGGTGCCGGGGGCCGCGCCCTCGCCGTTGCAGGTGGTGCAGGTGACGGCGGTGTCGACCTGGAGTTCCTTGGTGGTGCCGAACGCGGCCTCCTCCAGGGTGATCTCCAGGCGGATCATCGCGTCCTGGCCGCGCCGGGTCCGCGAACGCGGACCGCGCTGGCCGGTGGCGGCGCCGAAGAAGGCGTCCATGATGTCGGAGAAGCCGAAGCCCGCCGCACCCGCGCCGAATCCGCCCGCACCGCCGCCGTTCGGCGACAGCGGGTCGCCGCCGAGGTCGTAGACCTGACGCTTCTGCGGATCGGAGAGCACCTCGTAGGCGGCGTTGATCTCCTTGAACCGCTCCTGCGTCTTCGGGTCCGGGTTGACGTCCGGGTGCAGTTCACGCGCAAGGCGTCGGAACGCCTTCTTGATCTCGTCCTGCCCCGCGTCGCGTCGGACGCCGAGTACCGCGTAGTAGTCCGTGGCCACCAAATGCTCCGGTTTGTTCCGCCTCTAGAAGTGCCTGCGATGGACGCGTGAGTGTCTCACGGGCCGCTGTACTGCTATGACTCGGCCAGGATCTGGCCCACGTACCGTGCCACCGCTCGCACCGCCCCCATTGTGCCCGGGTAATCCATCCGGGTCGGACCGATCACTCCCAGCTTTGCCACGCTCTGGTCGCCCGAACCGTAACCGACCGAGACCACCGAGGTGGAATTGAGCCCCTCGTAGGCGATCTCGTGGCCGATCCGGACCGTCATCTCCGAGTCCGCCGTCTCACCCAGCAGGCGGAGCAGGACGACCTGCTCCTCCAGCGCCTCCAGCACCGGCCGGATGGTGAGCGGGAAGTCGTGGCCGAAACGGGTCAGGTTGGCGGTGCCCGCCAGCATGATCCGCTCCTCGTTCTGCTCGGCCAGGGTCTCGAACAGGGTGGCCAGCACCGCGCTGACCGCCGCCCGGTCGGAAACCTCGAAGACGGCCGGCAGGTCCTCCAGGATCACCGGCACCTCGGGCAGCCGGCAGCCGCCCGCCATGCCGTTGAGCCTGGCCCGCAGCTCGGCGAGGAGTCCCTCGCCGACCGCGCCCGGGCAGTCCACCATGCGCTGCTCGACCCGGCCGGTGTTGGTGATCAGCACCAGCATCAGCTTGGTCGGGGTGAGCGCCACCAGTTCGATGTGGCGGACCGTGGAACGGGTCAGCGACGGGTACTGGACCACCGCGACCTGCCGGGTCAGCTGCGCCAGCAGCCGCACCGTGCGGGCCACCACGTCGTCCAGGTCGACCGCGCCCTCCAGGAAGTGCCGGATCGCCCGGCGCTCCGGAGCGGTCATCGGCTTGACCTCGGCCAGCCGGTCCACGAACAGCCGGTAGCCCTTGTCGGTGGGGATCCGCCCCGCACTGGTGTGCGGCTGGTGGATGTACCCCTCCTCCTCGAGCGCCGACATGTCGTTGCGCACCGTGGCCGGCGAGACGCCCAGGTTGTGCCGCTCCACCAGGGCCTTGGAGCCGACCGGCTCCTCGGTCCCCACGTAGTCCTGGACGATCGCGCGCAGCACCGCGAGGCGCCGCTCGTCCAGCGGGCGCACGGACGGGCGCGTGTCGATCAGGCGGCCGTCGGGCTTGCCGTCATCCGGCATGGGGCACGCACCTCCGTCGTCGTCCGTTGAGCTGGTGGTCGAACCGCTCTGGCACTCAACTGGGCAGAGTGCCAGAACCGTACCTGCCAGTGTAAGGCCCGGGCCTGACGGCAGGAACGGTCCGCCCACGTGATCCTCGTCGGATTGCGATCGCGGCGGCGTGCGTCGTCCGGCGTTCGCCCGACGGTCGCGCGGCGGTGGTCCGACCGCCCGTCCGGCGCGGATGGCGTGATTTGGTCCGGCGTGGATGGTGCCACGGGCCCCGCCCGGTGGCAGCATCGAAGGCGAGCGAGCACAGGAGGAGCAGCGATGTCGACGTCACAGCGGCACTCCCGGTTCACCCCCGACCGCGGGCTGACGGGTCGGATGGTGACCACCATGTTCCTGATCGGCCTGGTGTACGTGGGCTTCACCGGCCTGCTGATCGTGCTGCTGCGCGGAGCCTGGCCATTGATCGTACTGATCTCCGGCGGCCTGTTCGTCGCACAGTTCTGGTTCTCCGACAAGATCACCGAGCGGGCCATGGGCGCCCACCAGGTCACCCCCGAGCAGTACCCGCAGCTGCACGGCGCGATCGACCGGCTGTGCGCACTGGCCGACATGCCCAAGCCACGGGTCGCGGTCGCCGACAACGACATGCCCAACGCCTTCGCCACCGGCCGCAACCCGCAGAACTCGGTGATCTGCGTGACCACCGGACTGCTGCGCCGGCTGGAGCCCGAGGAGCTGGAGGGCGTCCTGGCCCACGAGCTGTCGCACGTGGCGCACCGGGACGTCGCGGTGATGACCATCGCCGGGTTCCTCGGCGTGCTGGCCGGAGTGATCACCCGGATGGCGTTGTGGGGCGGGTTCCTCAACGGCGGCAACCGCAACAGCAACGACCCCAACACCGCGATCGCGCTGATCCTCATCCCGCTGGTGTCGATGGTGGTGTACGCGCTCAGCTTCCTGCTGACCCGGCTGCTCTCCCGCTACCGGGAGCTCGCCGCGGACCGGGCCGCCGCCCAGCTCACCGGCCGGCCCAGCGCACTGGCCTCCGCGCTGACCAAGGTCACCGGGCAGATCGCCGCCATCCCCACCAAGGACCTGCGCCAGGCGCAGCCCTACAACGCCTTCTACTTCGCCCCCGCGCTCAGCGCCCGGGACGCCGCCTCGCAGCTGCTGTCCACCCACCCGTCGCTGGAGCAGCGGCTGGCCCAGCTGGAGAAGATCTCCGCCGAACTGGGACAGTGACGCTCCCGGCGACACCTCCTCGCGACACCCGAAAGGACCTTCACGTGGGATTCCTGGACGCGCTGTTCGGCCGGAGCAAGCCGGTGAAGCCCGACCTCGACCAGCTGTTCGGCATCCCCTCCGCCGCGCTCACCCTGGAGGCGGCGGCCGGCTTCACCCCGACCGGCCTCGGCTCGGTCTGCTTCGCGGCCGTCGAGGGCGGCGCCTTCGGCGAGGTGCAGAACCAGGTGCGGGCGCTGCTGGACGCCGACGCCGGAAGCGGCGGCGGCGTCCCGGTGGAGGCCTCGCAAGACTCCTACGGCTACTCCTGGCTGCTCGCCCGGCACACGCCCGAGGAACTCCCCGACCTGGTCAACGACCTGCACGCGGTCAACAGCGAGCTGGAGGCGAACGGCTTCGGCCCGCAGCTGCTCTGCTCGATCGTGGCCTTCCGCAATCCCGCCGGGCAGTCGCTCGGGCTGGTCTACCTGTACAAGCGCGGCAGTTTCTACCCCTTCGCCCCGATGCCTGGCGGCGGCGAGAAGCGCAACAGCCCGGTCGAGCTGCAGGTCAAGGCGATGCTCGCCAACGACCTGCGGGTCGAGCAGGACCTCTCCCGCTGGTTCCCGGTCTGGGGCGCGCCGGGCCTGTGACGGACGCGTCGTCCGCGTCGTCCGAGTCCTCGGCGTCGTCCGCGTCGTCGGCCGGCGGGCGGGCGGGTTTCGTAGACTCCGTCAAATGCGAAGCAGGGAGTACGGACCGGACCTGACACCTCCGTGGAAGCGGCAGCAGCCCGCGCCGGAAGTGGCGGCGGAACGGGACCTGGTGGTGGAGGAGGCGGCGACCGGCTTCTGCGGGGCGGTGGTGCGCTGCGAGCGGACGGCGGAGGGGTTCACCGTCACGCTGGAGGACCGGTTCGGCAAGCACCGGGTGTTCCCGCTGGTGCCGCGCGGGTTCCTGCTGGAGGGGCGGGTGGTGACGCTGGTGCGGCCCACCGGGCCGGCGCCGGAGCGCGGGCCGGGGAGGACCGCCTCGGGGTCGGTGGCGGTGCCCGGTGCGCGGGCCCGGGTGGCCCGGGAGTCGCGGATCTACGTCGAGGGCCGGCACGACGCGGAGCTGGTCGAGCGGGTCTGGGGTGACGACCTGCGGATCGAGGGCGTGGTGGTGGAGTACCTGGAGGGCGTGGACGACCTGCCCGCCATCGTGGCCGAGTTCGCCCCGGGGCCGGGCCGCAGGCTGGGCGTGCTGGTGGACCACCTGCTGCCCGGCACCAAGGAGCACCGGATCGCCGCGCAGGTGACCGGCGAACACGTGCTGGTCGTCGGCCACCCGTACGTCGACATCTGGCAGGCGGTGAAGCCGGGCGGGCTCGGCATCGCCGGCTGGCCGCAGGTGCCCCGCGGCGAGGTGTGGAAGGAGGGCATCTGCCGCCGCCTGGGCTGGCCGGTGGACACCCCGGCCGCCTGGAAGCGGATCCTGGCCTCCGTCCACACCTACCGGGACCTGGAGCCGGAGCTCCTCGGCCGGGTCGAGGAGCTGATCGACTTCGTCACCCTGCCCGGCGGGGCCCCGAACTGACGGACCGACCGCGAGGCTGGCCCGCGAGCTGACGGACCGACCGTCAGGCGGAGCCGCGAGCTGACCGGCCGTCATGCAGGCCACCCGACGGACGACCCGCCGTCCGACATCCGACGGGTGGCCTGACGCCGTCAGCTCGCGGTCGGCGTGGGCACCTCCCCACTCGACGCCCCGACGCGTTCCACCCGCACCATCGGTGGGACGCAGGCGGGCACCGCGTCGACCACCCGGGTGGTGAAGGCCGAGACGGCCGCACCGGCGCCCGGCCGGGCGGGCGTGGTGATCAGCAGCAGGGTGGCGCCGGGCGGGATCAGGGCGGGGTCGATCCGGACCGTGGTGCGGGTGTCGCCGGGCAGCTCCAGGTTGGCCCGGGCCGGGGGGCCGGCGGGCTGCGGCAGCGGGCACTGCGCCTCGTTCTCCGCCGCCTCGATGCCCGCCGCCCGGACGCCGTACCGCTGGAGCTCGGCGACCATGCCGGGCAGGCCGGCCGGGTCACGCAGTTCCAGGGCGATGGTTCCGCCGGGCCCGCGGGTGACGGCGTAGGCCGCCGCGCCGCCATGGGCTCCGCCGAGGGCGGACGGGAGCACCACGGCGGTGGTGGCGGCCGCGGCGACCGCGAAGACCGCAGCTATCCGCCGACCGGTGAGCAGCGGACGGCGGTGCGGCCCGGCCGCCTGCCAGCGGAACAGCGGCCCGTGGGCGGCCGCTCGGGCGGTGCGGGCGCGCTCGGTGGCCAGCGCGGCCAGCTCCTCGGCGAGGCGCTGCTCGAACATGCTGGTGCTGGGAGCGTGACGGCCGGAGTGGTCGGTGCGGTCGGTGCGGTCGGTCGTGGTCACGAGGTCACCTCGATGATCGGGTCGGCGGGGCGGGCGACGCGGGACAGCAGGCGGCCGGAGCCGGTGGACTCGGAGCTGGTGGTCTCGGGGGCGGCGGACTCGGGGACGCCGGTGCGTTCGACGCCGAGCCGGCGTCTGGCGCGGTGCAGGCGGACCCGGACGGTGGTCTGCGAGATGCCGAGGCGTTCGGCGGCCTGGGCGGTGGTCAGGCCGTCGACGGCCACCGCGTCGAGGACGGCGCGCAGCGGCGGGCTGAGTTCGGCGTGCCGCTCGGCGAGGGCGCGGGCGGCGCGCTGGGCGTCGATCCGCTCCTCCAGGGCGAGGATGTCCTCCTCGCCGAGCAGGCGGCGGCCCTGCAGTCGGCCCATGGCCTGGCGTTCGCGCGTGTCGCCGCGGCAGTGCCCCGCGATGACGTTCCGCGCGATGCCGTACAGCCAGCCCGCGGGAGTGCCGCGGTCGGGCCGGTAGCTCGCGGCGGCCTCGAGGGCGGCGAGGAAGATGTCCGCCGTGAGGTCGGCGGCGAGGTGCGGGTCGCTGACCCGACGGGTGACGAAGCCGAGTATGTCGTCGATCTGCTCGCGGTAGAACGCGGTGAAGCCCTCCGGGGTGGTGAGTTCCACTGTGGTGCTGACGTCCGTGGCGGCCGGTTCCGTGATGGCCGGCTCGGGTGACGGGGTGACCCGCCCCCACCCGCCGCGGGATTCACGCTCGCGCATGCGGCCCTCCCTGTTCGGGGAACCCTGGTCGGTTCCTTCACCAGGTAATTGGCCGCAGCGCCGGAATGCGTTTCACCCGGCCCCGGGAATTCCCCGAAGTCAGATCATCGCAAGGCGAAGTGACGTCGGCTCAGTCCACCAGGTCCCGCACCACCGCGTCGGCCAGCAGCCGTCCGCGCAGCGTCAGCGCGGCCCGTCCGGCGGTGAAGGCCGCGGGCTCCAGCAGGCCGTCGGCGAGCGCCTTCTCGGCCGCTTCGCGGCCGACGGGCGTGAGCAGGTCGAGCGGGCAGCCCTCGGCGAGGCGCAGTTCCAGCAGGATGCGCTCGACCCGGCGGTCCTCGTCGGCCAGCACCTCGCGGCCGAGGCCGGGGGTGCGGCCCTCGGCGAGGGCCTGCGCGTAGGCGGCCGGGTGCTTGGCGTTCCACCAGCGCACCCCGCCGACGTGGCTGTGCGCACCGGGTCCGGCGCCCCACCAGTCGGCACCGGTCCAGTACAGCTCGTTGTGGCGGCAGCGGCCCTCGGGCGTGGTCGACCAGTTGGAGACCTCGTACCAGGAGTAGCCGGCGGCGGCGAGCGCCTGATCGGCCATCAGGTAGCGGTCGGCGTGCACGTCGTCGTCGATCATCGACAGTTCGCCGCGCTTGACCCGGGCGGCCAGCCGGGTGCCGTCCTCGACGATCAGCGAGTAGGCGGAGACGTGGTCGGGGCCGGCGCCGATGGCGGCGTCCAGCGAGGCCTGCCAGTCCTGGTCGGACTCGCCGGGGGTGCCGTAGATCAGGTCCAGGTTGACGTGGTCGAAGCCGGCCTCGCGGGCCTCGGCGACGCAGGCCTCGGGGCGGCCCGGGGTGTGGTGGCGGTCCAGCAGCGCGAGCACGTGCGGGCGGGCGCTCTGCATGCCGAAGGAGATCCGGTTGTAGCCGCCCTCGCGCAGCTCGGCGAGGTACGCGGGGTCGACGGACTCCGGGTTGGCCTCGGTGGTGACCTCGGCGCCGGGGGCGAAGCCGAACTCCTCGCGCAGTGCGGCGAGCATCCGGACCAGGTCGCGGGCGGGCAGCAGGGTGGGGGTGCCGCCGCCGAGGAAGACGGTCTGCACCGGCAGGTCGGTCTCCCCCAGCACCCGGCGGGCCAGCCGGATCTCCGCGATCACGTTGTCGGCGTAGGTCTCCTGCGAGGCGACCGCGCCGGAGGAGCGCAGCTCGGTGGCGGTGTAGGTGTTGAAGTCGCAGTAGCCGCAGCGGCTGGCGCAGTACGGCACGTGCAGGTAGAAGCCGAACGGCCGGTCGCCGAGTCCGTGCAGGGCGCGGGCGGGCAAGGAGCCGTCGGACGGCACGGCTTCGCCGTCGGGGAGTGCGGAGGGCATGAGCCCATTGTCCGGTACGGCCGGCGAAAGACCGAAGGCCGTACCGGACGGGGCCGGCGGACGGGGCGGATCAGGCCTCGTTGGCGCCCGCGTACATCGCGGTGACCTGGTCGGCGTAGGTCTTCTCGACCACCGGGCGCTTGATCTTCAGGCTCGGGGTGAGCTCGCCGTGCTCGATGTCCAGGTCGCGCGGCAGGAGCGTGAACTTCTTGATCGTCTGCCAGCGCTGCAGCTCGCCGTTGAGGCGCTTGACGAAGCCGTCGATCAGCTCGACGGTGCGCGGGTCGGCGACCACCTCGGCGTAGGACTTGCCGGCCAGCTCGTGGTCGGCGGCCCACGGCATGATCACCGTCTCGTCGAGGGCGATCAGCGCGGTGCAGAAGTTGCGGCCGTTGCCGATCACCAGGATGTTGCTGACGAACGGGCAGATCGCCTTGAACTTGCCCTCGACCTCGCTGGGCGCGACGTACTTGCCGCCGGAGGTCTTGAACATGTCCTTCTTGCGGTCGGTGATCCGCAGGTAGCCGCCGGCGCCGAGCTCGCCGATGTCGCCGGTGTGGAACCAGCCGTCCGGCTCCAGCACCTCGGCGGTCTGCTCGGGCATCTCGTGGTAGCCGCGCATGATGCCGGGGCCGCGCAGCAGGATCTCGCCGTCCTCGGCGATCCGGACCTCGGTGCCGGGCAGCGGCAGGCCGACCGTGCCGACCCGGAAGTCCTCGGCGCGGTTGACGGTGGAGCCGGCCGAGGTCTCGGTCAGGCCGTAGCCCTCCAGGACCGGGACGCCCGCGCCCTTGAAGAAGTAGCCGATCTCCGGGGCCAGCGCGGCGCTGCCGGAGACCGCACCGCGCAGCCGGCCGCCGAACGCGGCGCGGATCTTGGTGTACACCAGCTTGTCGGCCAGCGCGTGCTGCAGCTTCAGGCCGAGCGGAGCGCTCTCCCGGCCGGTGGCGATCTTGCTGGCCTGGGTGGCGTGCGCGTAGTCGCGGGCGACCTTGGCCGCCCACATGAAGATCTTGTACTTGGCGCCGCCCTCGGCCCGGGCCCGGCCGGCGATGCCGTTGTAGACCTTCTCGAAGATCCGCGGCGCGGAGGCCATCAGGGTCGGCCGGATCTCCGGCAGGTTGTGGATGATCCGGTCCACCCGGCCGTCCACCGCCATCACGTGGCCGGTGGCGATCTGACCCGAGATCAGCGTCTTGCCGAAGACGTGCGACAGCGGCAGCCACATGAACTGCACGTCGTCCGGGCGCAGCAGCCCGCTCTCCTCCTGGGCCACGCCCTCGTACGACCAGCAGTCGTGCACCAGGCGCACGCCCTTGGGGCGGCCGGTGGTGCCGGAGGTGTAGATGAGGGTGGCCAACTGCTCCTTGTCGAGCGAGTCGACGGCCTTCTCGATGGCGTCGGGGTGCTCGGCCAGGTAGTCCTTGCCGCGCTGCTCCAGCTCGGCGAGGGTGAGCACGGTCAGCCCGTCGGCGGCCGGCTCGTCCGGGGCCGCGTCGAACAGGACGACGTACTCCAGCGCGGGCAGCTGGGCCTTCTGCTCGACGGCCTTGCGCAGCTGGACGGCGTTCTCGGCGAACAGCGCGCGGCTGCCGGAGTTGGCCAGGATGAAGGCGGTCTCGTCGGCGTTGGTGCTCGGGTAGACCGTGGTGGTGGCCGCGCCGGCGCACATGTTGGCGAGGTCGGCGAGGATCCATTCGATCCGGGTGGCGGAGGCGATCGCGACCCGGTCCTCGGGCAGCACGCCGAGGGCCATCAGGCCCGCGGCGACGGCGTTGATCCGCTCGGCGGCCTGCGCCCAGGTCAGCGAGCGCCACTGCTCCGCGCCGGGAGCGCTGTTCGCCGCGTGCTCGTCCACCGGAACCGGGTACCGGTACGCCTCACCGTGCGGGGTGGCCTTTACCCTGCTGAGCAAGAGGTGCGCCACGGAGGGCGGCCGCCGCTCGATCATGGACTGCGCGGAACTCAACGAGGACCTCCGGGGGCGGGTGGACCGAGTGTGGGAGACGGCGGCCGTGGGGGCGGCCCGCCGACCGACTTAACCGGTGAGTAACAAGAGGGCAATCTGCAGCCTAGGGGGTGGGGGGCCGTTCCGTAAGGGGGTGTGGTGAGCTGGCACACCCGCAGGTCGGCAGTGCACTGGTCGTCCACAGGCGAAGGTTTTCCACAAGTACCTGAATTTGGGATGCGCGCGTCCCCGACGAAGACGAGAGTGTCGAGGTGCTCTTCAGACTGCTACGGGCTCAAATGGGGCCCTATTCCCGCGATATCACGCTGCTGGTCCTCCTCCAGCTGATCTCCACCATCGGCATGCTCTACCTGCCGACGCTGAACGCCGACATCATCGACGACGGCGTGCTCAAGGGCGACACCGACTACATCCTGCGCGTCGGCGCGGTGATGATCGGCGTGTCGCTGGCCCAGGCCGTCTGTTCGATCGGTGCGGTCTACTACGGCGCGCGCACCGCGATGTCGGTCGGCCGGGACATCCGGGCCGCGGTCTTCGACCGGGTCCAGGCGTTCTCCGCCCGCGAGCTGAACCAGTTCGGCGCGCCCTCGCTGATCACCCGGACCACCAACGACGTCCAGCAGGTGCAGATGCTGGCGCTGATGACCTTCACGCTGATGGTCGCGGCGCCGATCATGTGCGTCGGCGGCGTCGTGATGGCGCTCAACCAGGACGTACCGCTGTCCGGCCTGCTGCTGGCCGTGGTGCCGGCACTGGGCGCGGTCGTGGTGGTGCTGGTCAGCCGGATGCGGCCGCAGTTCCGCGGCATGCAGACCCGGATCGACTCGGTCAACCGGATCATGCGCGAGCAGATCACCGGCATCCGGGTGATCCGCGCCTTCGTCAAGGACGACCACGAGGCCAAGCGGTTCAGCGGCGCCAACGGCGAGCTCGCCGACTACGCGCTGCGGGTCGGCCGGCTGATGGCGCTGATGTTCCCGATCGTCATGGGCGTGGTGAACATCTCCAGCGTCGCGGTCTTCTGGTTCGGTGCGCACCGCATCGACAGCGGCCAGATGCAGGTCGGCGCGCTGACCGCGTTCCTCTCCTACCTGATGCAGATCCTGATGAGCGTCATGATGGCCACCTTCATGTTCATGATGGTGCCGCGCGCCGAGGTCTGCGCCGAGCGCATCCAGGAGGTGCTGGACACCGACTCCAGCGTCGTCCCGCCGCTCTCCCCGGTCTCCGAGCTGCGCGGCAACGGCAGCCTGGAGCTGCGCGAGGTGGACTTCCGCTACCCGGGCGCCGAGGCCTCGGTGCTGCGCGGGATCGACCTGACCGCCCGGCCCGGCGAGACCACCGCGGTGATCGGCTCCACCGGCTCCGGCAAGACCACCCTGCTCGGCCTGGTCCCCCGGCTGTTCGACGCCACCGGCGGCGAGGTGCTGGTCAACGGCGTGGACGTGCGCGACATCGCCCCGGAGAAGCTCGCCGAGGTGATCGGCCTGGTCCCGCAGAAGCCGTACCTGTTCTCCGGCACGGTCGCCTCCAACCTGCGCTACGGCAAGCCGGACGCCTCCGACGAGGAGCTCTGGCAGGCCCTGGAGATCGCCCAGGCCAAGGACTTCGTGGAGAAGTTCCCGGAGGGTCTGGAGGCGCCGATCGCGCAGGGCGGCACCAACGTCTCCGGCGGCCAGCGCCAGCGCCTGGCGATCGCCCGGGCCCTGGTCCGCCGCCCCGAGATCTACCTGTTCGACGACTCCTTCTCCGCGCTCGACTACGCCACCGACGCCCGGCTGCGCGCCGCGCTCGGCCGGGAGACCGAGAACGCGACCGTGGTGATCGTCGCCCAGCGGGTCTCCACCATCCGCGACGCCGACCGGATCATCGTGCTCGACGAGGGCTCCGTGGTCGGCGCCGGCACCCACCACGAGCTGATGGCCGACAACCCGACGTACCGGGAGATCGTGCTCTCCCAGCTCACCGAGCAGGAGGCGGCGTGACCACCCCGGAGAAACCCGTCCTCGACAAGAAGGACGCGCCCGCCACCTCCAACTCCCAGGAGGCGGCCGCCCGCCGCGGCGGTCCCGGGCCGGGTCGGTTCATGGGCGCCTCGGGCACCGAGAAGTCCAAGGACTTCAAGGGCTCCGCCCGGCGCCTGCTCACCCTGCTCGGCCCCGAGCGCAAGCTGCTGTACGCGGTGCTCACCCTCGGCGTGCTGTCCATCGGCTGCTCGGTGGTCGGACCGCGGGTGCTCGGCAAGGCGACCGACCTGATCGTGGCCGGCGCCACCGGCCCGAAGTTCGCCGGGGCCCCGAGCAAGCAGGCCGCGCTCGACGCGCTGCGTGCCAGGGGTGACGGCAGCATCGCCGACCTGCTGCAGACCATCGACTTCACGCCCGGCCAGGGCATGGACTTCGACAAGATCGGCACCGTCCTGCTCTGGGTGCTCTGCATCTACCTGGCCGCCGTCGTCTTCGGCGTCTTCCAGGGCCGGCTGGCCGCGCTGGCGATCAACCGGACGGTCTTCCGGCTGCGCGAGGAGGTCGAGGCGAAGCTCGCCCGACTGCCGCTCAGCTACTTCGACCGCCAGCCGCGCGGCGAGGTGCTCAGCCGGGTCACCAACGACATCGACAACATCAACCAGTCCATGCAGCAGACCATGGGCCAGGTGGTGAACTCGCTGCTCACCATCGTCGGCGTGCTGGCGATGATGTTCTGGATCTCCCCGCTGCTGGCGGTGATCGCGCTGGTCTCGGTCCCGGTCTCGGTGGTGGTCGCCACCAAGGTCGGCAAGCGCGCCCAGCCGCAGTTCATCAAGCAGTGGGGCTCCACCGGCAAGCTGAACGCGCACATCGAGGAGATGTACACCGGCCACAGCCTGGTGAAGGTGTTCGGTCGGCAGAAGGAGGCCGCCGCGCTCTTCGCCACCGAGAACCAGGCGCTCTACGAGGCCTCGTTCCGGGCGCAGTTCATCTCCGGCATCATCCAGCCCGCGATGATGCTGGTCGGCAACATCAACTACGTGCTGGTCGCGGTGGTCGGCGGTCTGCGGGTGGCCGGCGGCGCGCTGTCCATCGGCGACGTGCAGGCGTTCATCCAGTACTCCCGGCAGTTCAGCCAGCCGCTCAGCCAGGTCGCCTCGATGGCCAACCTGGTGCAGTCCGGCGTCGCCTCCGCCGAGCGGGTCTTCGAACTGCTCGACGCGCCGGAGCAGTCGCCCGAGCCGCTCTCCCCCGAGCGCCCGGACGAGGTGCACGGCCGGGTCGCCTTCGAGGACGTCTCGTTCCGCTACGACCCGGACAAGCCGCTGATCGAGGACCTGTCGCTGAAGGTCGAACCGGGCCACACGGTCGCCATCGTCGGCCCCACCGGCGCCGGCAAGACCACCCTGGTCAACCTGCTGATGCGGTTCTACGAGGTCAGCGGCGGCCGGATCACCCTGGACGGCGTGGACATCGCCGCGATGTCCCGCGAGGACCTGCGCTCCGGCATCGGCATGGTGCTCCAGGACACCTGGCTGTTCGGCGGCACCATCGCCGAGAACATCGCGTACGGCGCCGAGTCCGCCACCCGCGAGCAGGTGATCGCCGCCGCCCGGGCCGCGCACGTGGACCGCTTCGTGCGCACCCTGCCGGAGGGCTACGACACCGTCCTCGACGACGAGGGCACCGGCGTCAGCGCGGGCGAGAAGCAGCTGATCACCATCGCCCGGGCGTTCCTCGCCCAGCCGTCGATCCTGGTGCTGGACGAGGCCACCAGCTCGGTCGACACCCGCACCGAGGTGCTAATCCAGCGGGCGATGGCCGAGCTGCGCACCGGCCGCACCAGCTTCGTCATCGCCCACCGCCTCTCCACCATCCGGGACGCCGACGTGATCCTGGTGATGGAGAACGGCGCGATCGTCGAGCAGGGCGGCCACGACGAGCTGATCGCCGCCGGCGGTGCCTACGCCCGGCTCTACCAGGCGCAGTTCGCCCAGGCGATCGCCGAGGTCGACTGACGGCGCATCAGGTGAAACACGAGGGGAGGTCCGCCGCGGGCCTCCCCTCCGCCGTCCCCGCTGACCGCCCGTCAGGGCCTGCGCTACGGTGGGCGGGTGCCCGAACCGACCGCGCTGCACACCGCCGCCCGCCCCGAGGACGTCTTCCAGGCCGAGCGCCGCTACCTCGGCGCGGTCGCCTACCGGCTGCTGGGCTCGCTCGCCGACGCCGAGGACGTGCTGCAGGAGGCGTGGCTGCGCTGGCAGTCCGCGGACCACGGCGCCGTCCTCGACCCGCGGGCCTTCCTCACCACCGTGGTCACCCGGCTCTGCTACGACCTGCTGGGCTCGGCCCGGGTCCGCCGCGAGGCGTACGTCGGCGAGTGGCTGCCGGAGCCGCAGGTCGCCGTCGAGGACTCCCCCGCCGAGCAGGCCGAGCTCGGCGAGGCGGTGTCGGTGGCGATGCTGGCGGTGATGGAGCAGCTGACCCCGGCCGAGCGGGCGGCGTTCGTGCTGCACGACGTGTTCGCGGTCGGCTTCGAGGAGATCGCCGAGGCGCTGGACCGCTCCCCGCAGGCCACCCGGCAGCTCGCCTCCCGGGCCCGCCGCCGGGTCAAGGACGGCACCCGCCGCGCCACCGTCGACCCGGCCGAGCACCACCGGGTGGTCTCCGCGTTCACCACCGCGGTGGCCGGCGGCGACCTGAACGCGCTGCTCTCCCTGCTCGACCCCGACGTGGTCTGGCACGCCGACGGCGGCGGGATCGTCCAGGCGGTCCGCCGCCCGGTGTTCGGCGCGCTCTCGGTCGGCCGCCTGCTGCGCAACATCACCACCCGCTGGGTCACCCCGGCCAACCCGCTGGTGCCGGCCGTCGTCAACGGCGAGACGGGCGCGCTCTGGTACGCCGAGCCGGGCGTGGTCGCCGGCGTGCTGGCGTTCGACGTGCAGGACGGCCGGATCACCGCCGCGTACGTGATGGTGAACCCGGAGAAGCTCGCCCACCTGTCCTGACCGCGGTGTGACCCGGCTCACCGTCACACTCCGCACGGCCACTCCGTCCCCCTTCCGAACCCGCCGCGAGCGGGGACGGCGCGAAGGAGAACGAGATGACCGGCAAGCACATCGTGGTGATCGGCGCGGGCTACGCGGGGCTGTCCGCCGCGGCCGGGATCGGCCGCGGCAAGGACCGGGTGACCCTGATCGCTCCGGAGCAGCACCTGCGCCACCGGATCCGCCAGCACGAGGACGCGGCCGGCCGCCGCGTCTCCCGGCCCGAGATCGCCCGCGTCCTGCGCGGCCGCAACGTCACCCACCTGCGCACCACCGTCACCGAACTCGACCTGGCCGGGCGGAAGGTGTTCACCGCAGACGGCGAACCGCTCGGCTACGACACCCTGGTGTACGCGCTCGGCAGCCGCACCGCCCTGGACGCGGTGCCCGGCGCCGCCGAGCACGCGTACGCGCCCGAGCACGCCGAGCGGCTGCGCGCCCGGCTGGTCGGGGCCCCGGAGCCCGGCACGCTCGCGGTGGTCGGCGGCGGCGCGACCGGCATCGAACTGGCCACCGAACTCGCCGAGGCCTACCCGCGCTGGCAGGTCCGGCTGGTGGCGTCCGGACGGGTCGGCGGCTGGCTGTCGGCCCGTGGACGCGCGCACGTCCTGGCGGTGCTCGCGCGGCTCGGCGTTCAGGTCGAGGAGGACCGGCGGGTCACCGCAGTCGGCCCGGACGCGCTGGAGACAGACGCCGGGCCGCTCCCCTCCGACGTGGTGGTGTGGGCCGCGTCGATGGAGCCGCACCCGCTGGCCGCGGCCTCCGGACTGGCCGTCACCGACCGCGGCCAGGCGCTGGTCGACGACCGGCTGCGCTCGGTCTCGCACCCCGACGTCCACGTGATCGGCGACGCCGCCGCCGTCGACGTGCCCGGCATCGGCCGGCTGCGGATGGCCTGCGCGACCGCCTTCCCGCAGGGCCGCTACCTCGGCAAGCTGCTCAGCGGGCGGACCGACGAGGCGTTCGCCTACCGCTACGCCACCCAGTGCATCAGCCTGGGCCGCGGCGAGGCGCTGGTGCAGCTGATCCACGGCGACGACTCGATGCGCGATCGGGTGCTGACCGGCGCGCTCGGCCGCCTCATCAAGGCGCTGATCGTCCAGGGCGTCCCGCTCGGCCTGCGCTGACGGCCGGTCAGGAGAGCACCGAGCCTCGCAAAGCACCGAGCCGGAGCCCCCGACGAACGGGGACTCCGGCTCGGCGCGGCCGTGCGACCGCTACTTCTTTTCCTTCGGCGCTTCGGCGTCGGTGGACAGCGCGGCGATGAAGGCCTCCTGCGGGACCTCCACGCGGCCGACCATCTTCATCCGCTTCTTGCCTTCCTTCTGCTTCTCCAGCAGCTTGCGCTTACGCGAGATGTCACCGCCGTAGCACTTGGCGAGGACGTCCTTGCGGATCGCGCGGACCGTCTCACGGGCGATCACCCGGGAGCCGATCGCGGCCTGGATCGGCACCTCGAACTGCTGACGGGGGATCAGCTTCTGCAGCTTGCCCGCCATCATCACGCCGTAGTTGTAGGCCTTGTCCTTGTGCACGATCGCGGAGAACGCGTCCACCGCGTCGCCGTGCAGCAGGATGTCGACCTTGACCAGGCTGGCGGTCTGCTCGCCGATGGGCTCGTAGTCGAGCGAGGCGTAGCCGCGGGTCTTGGACTTCAGCTGGTCGAAGAAGTCGAAGACGATCTCGGCCAGCGGCAGGGTGTAGCGCAGCTCCACCCGGTCCTCGGAGAGGTAGTCCATGCCCTGCAGGTTGCCGCGGCGGGACTGGCAGAGCTCCATGATCGCGCCGACGAACTCGTTGGGCGCCAGGATGGTGCCGCGCACGACCGGCTCGTACACCTCGGCGATCTTGCCGGTGGGGAACTCGCTCGGGTTGGTGACGGTGTGCTCGGTGCCGTCCTCCATGATCACCCGGTAGACCACGTTCGGGGCGGTGGAGATCAGGTCGAGGTTGAACTCGCGCTCCAGGCGCTCCCGGATGATCTCCAGGTGCAGCAGGCCGAGGAAGCCGCAGCGGTAGCCGAAGCCGAGGGCGACCGAGGTCTCCGGCTCATAGACCAGCGCGGCGTCGTTCAGGCGCAGCTTGTCGAGGGCGTCGCGCAGCAGCGGGTAGTCCGAGCCGTCCAACGGGTACAGGCCGGAGAACACCATCGGGCGCGGGTCCTTGTAGCCGCCGAGCGGCACGGTGGCGCCCTTGGTCTGCGAGGTGATGGTGTCACCGACCTTGGACTGCCGGACGTCCTTCACACCGGTGATGATGTAGCCCACCTCGCCGACGCCGAGGCCGTCGGCGACCTTCGGCTCGGGCGAGATGACGCCGATCTCCAGCAGCTCGTGGGTCGCGCCGGTGGACATCATCGCGATCCGCTCGCGCTTGGTGAGCTGGCCGTCCACCACACGCACGTAGGTGACCACGCCGCGGTAGGCGTCGTACACCGAGTCGAAGATCATCGCGCGGGCCGGGGCGTCCTTGACGCCGACCGGGGCGGGGATCTTCTCGACCACGTGGTCGAGCAGGTCCTCCACACCGAGGCCGGTCTTGGCCGAGACCTTCAGCACGTCGGCCGGGTCGCAGCCGATGATGTGCGCGATCTCGGCGGCGTACTTCTCCGGCTGGGCGGCCGGCAGGTCGATCTTGTTCAGCACCGGGATGATGGTGAGGTCGTTCTCCAGCGCCAGGTACAGATTGGCGAGGGTCTGCGCCTCGATGCCCTGCGCGGCGTCCACCACCAGGATGGTGCCCTCGCAGGCGGCGAGGGACCGGGACACCTCGTACGTGAAGTCGACGTGGCCCGGGGTGTCGATCATGTTCAGGATGTGCGTCGTGCCCGCGTTCTCACCGGTCCGCGGCGCCCACGGCAGGCGGACGGCCTGCGACTTGATGGTGATGCCGCGCTCACGCTCGATGTCCATCCGGTCGAGGTACTGGGCGCGCATCTGGCGGGGGTCCACCACGCCGGTGATCTGCAGCATCCGGTCGGCGAGCGTCGACTTGCCGTGGTCGATGTGGGCGATGATGCAGAAGTTGCGGATCACCGCCGGGTCAGTCCGGCTGGGCTCTGGCACGTTGCTGGGGGTCGCGGGCACCTTGGTCCGATTTCTGATCCGGTCGATTGGGTTTCGGTCCATCCTCCCATGCCGGAGCACGGGCGGGCCTTCCGTCCCGAGTGGGCGTGCGAGAGGATGCCCTCATGATCTTGGAAAGCGCGCTGCTCGACGTCCGCCCGGGTCAGGAGGAAGCATTCCTGGCCGCCTTCGCCGAGGCCCGGCCGCTGATCGCGGTGCAGCGCGGGTTCCGCTCCCTCGAGCTGCGCCGCTGCCTGGACGAGGGCGCCGCCTCGCGCTTCCTGCTGCAGGTCGGCTGGGAGACCCTGGAGGACCACACCGAGGGCTTCCGGCGCTCCCCCGAGTACCAGCGCTGGCGCGAGCTGCTGCACCACTACTACGACCCGTTCCCGGTGGTGGAGCACTACGGCGAGCCGCTGCTCACCGTCTGAACCCCGGGCCCGCCGCGCCGGTTTGGGCGGGCACGTGCTCCCCTGCTACCGTGGGCGGCTGCACCCTAGCCTTCGGCATGCCCTCTCAGCAGGTCCGGAGGCGGCGCGGGGTGCGTCCCGTAGCAACGATTCACACAGACTGAGGCTCTTTCGTGGCGAACATCAAGTCCCAGATCAAGCGCAACAAGACCAACGAGAAGGCGCGCCTGCGCAACAAGGCCGTCAAGTCCTCGCTGAAGACCGCCCTGCGCAAGGCCCGCGAGGCCGCTGCCGCCGGTGAGACCGAGAAGGCCACCGAGCTCGCGCGTGCCGCCTCCAAGGCCCTCGACAAGGCCGTGAGCAAGGGCGTCATCCACAAGAACCAGGCCGCCAACAAGAAGTCGGCGATCACCAAGCGCGTCAACGTCGCCGCCTGATCACCAGCTCCGGCCACCCGCACCACCCGGCACCATCCGGACGGCGTGAACCGCGGCCCTCTACCCGCGCCCGCCGACCGACCCCTCCCGAAGCGCCCGGCCCTCTACCCGGACACCAGGGAGTAGCACGACCCGTACCGCACGCGGCCTGCGTTCGCCACGCGGGTGCGGTACACCCAGGACATCGGGGCGCCTGACCATCCGGCGCCTCCCCGACTGCCCGTCCGGTCCCCACCGGGCGGGCAGTCGGCGTTTCGGGACCAGGTAGGGTGCGTGCCACCGCTCGCTCGCGACCTAGCACCCGGGGGAACGATGTCGACTCCGCCACCGCCGTCGTTCCCGGGGTACCGGCCCGCGGACGGGGCCACCGCGCACACCGGTCCGACCGCTGCGGCGGGGACGTCCGGGTTTCCGGCGCCGACCGGCCTTCCGACCGTGGTCACGGAGCCCGGCGGTCCGGGGCGGCGGCGCGGGCGCGGGGTGTGGTGGGGCGTCGGCGGAGCGCTGGTGGCCTCCGCGGTGTGGGCGGTGACGGTGCTGACCGTGCCGTCGCTGGTGCACCGCGACACCGTGACGCCGGCCGCGCCGCAGACCGCCGGGTACCGGCTGGTGGACGACCTGTGCGGGACCGCCCGGCTCACCTCGTTCGGCCAGCTCTACCCGTCGCCGTCCGGCACCCCGTACCACTACACGACGCGGACCCGGGCGCTCGACGACATGTACTGCAGCCAGTACCGCAAGAAGGTCGGCAGCGACTCCGCGTACTACTCGATCTACCTCCAGGTGCAGCTGCACAAGGTCACCGACCCGCGCCCGGAGTTCGAGGCCCAGCGCGACGGGCTGGACCAGCGGCGCTACCAGATCACCCCGGTGCCGGGCCTCGGTGACGAGGCGTACCTCGGCTACCTGGACGACCCGGGTGCCGGTGACAAGACCTGGCACTACCTGACCCACGTGCTGTACGTCCGGCAGGGCGGGATGACCTGCTACACCAGCTGGTCCGGCTCGTACCAGGAGGGCAAGGGCGCCGCGCCGGACCGCGAGCAGGTGCGGCTCGCCCTGATGTCGGACACCCGGGAACTGCTGCGGGCGCTCGGCGGGACGGTCTGACGGGCGCTCTGCGCGGGGTTGTCCGGCCAGGCCGGAGGTGAGCGGGTTGGTGAACGGGCGTCAGGTCCGCGGTCAGTACGGGCGGGAGCCGGCGCGGGAGGCGCGGGCGACGGCGACCACGGCGCGCTCCAGTGCGTAGGCCGGGTCGTCGGAGCCGCCCTTGACGGCGGCGTCGGCCTCGGCGATGGCGGTGAGGGCCGCGGCGACGCCGTCGCCGGTCCAGCCGCGCATCTGCTGGCGGACCCGGTCCACCTTCCACGGCGGCATGCCGAGTTCGCGGGCCAGGTCGGCGGGACGCAGGTTGCGGCCGGCGGTGGCCAGGCGGCCGATGCTGCGGACGCCGGAGGCCAGGGCGTAGGTGATGCCGGTCGGCGGCTGGCCGACCGCCAGGGCCCAGCGCAGGCGCTCCAGCGCCTCGGCGGCCCGGCCGGTGACGGCGAGGTCGGCCACCTCGAAGCCGGTCGCCTCGGCTCGGCCGCTGTAGTACCTGGCGACCGCGGTCTCGTCGATCGGCCCCTCGACGTCGGCGGTCAACTGGCTGCAGGCGGCCGCGAGTTCCCGCAGGTCGCTGCCGAGCGCGTCGAACAGCGCCTGGCAGGCCTCCGCGGTGGCGGCCCGGCCCAGGGTGCGGAACTCGCCCCGGATGAACGCCAGTTTGTCGCTCGCCTTGGTCAGCTTGGCGCACTGCACCTCGCGCGCGCCGGCCTTCTTCGCCGCGTCCAGAAGCCCCTTGCCCTTGGCCCCGCCCGCGTGCACCAGCACCATGATCACTTCGTCGGCGGGGGCGTCGATGTACGCCTTGACCTCCTTGACCGCGTCGGCCGAGAGGTCCTGCGCGGCGCGGACCACGATCACCTTGCGCTCCGCGAACAGCGAGGGCGTGGTGAGTTCGGCCAGCTGACCGGGCTGGAGGGCGCCCGGCGCGAGGTCGCGCACGTCGGTGTCCGGGTCGGCCGCCCGCGCCGCCGCCACCACCTCGGCGACCGCGCGGTCGAGCAGCAGCTCCTCCTGGCCGACCGCAGCGGTCAGCGGGGCGAGCAGGTCGTCGGGTGCACTCTTCCTGGCCATCGCGTACCAGGATCGCACGGCCCGACGACAGGCCTGTCCGGGCCGGGCGGCATGCACGCGGGGGCGGCGCGGGGCGTCTGCCGGGCTTGGGCAGAATGGGTGACGTGATCGAGAACAATGACCGTCAATTGCTCGTCCTTCCCGACCGCGACGCGGCGGAGGAGGTCGCCGAGGAGCTGACCGCCCGCTGGCCCGACCTGGGCGAGGTGGAGGTCGTCCGGGACGCGCTGGCCGGCGAGGACGACGCCGAGGACGCCCAGTGGATCGTCGTGGTCGAGGCCCCCGAGGACGGCTGGACCGCCCGCCTGCTCGCCGAACTCGACCGCCTCACCGGCGAGCAGGACGGCTGGCGCGAGCAGGACTGACGGGCGGGGTAGAGCAGGACTGGCGGGTGGGGCAGGACTGACGGACAGGAATAGGCCGGCGGGCAGGACAGGACTGGCGGGCGGGGCAGCAGTCCGGGTGGGACCCGGGCGTGGGGTGGCCGCCGGGTCAGGGCGTGGACGGGTGGGGGTGGGTGGCCACGGCGAGGTCGCCGTGGCCACCGAGGACGGCGATGTCTCCGGAGCGGTCGGTGCGCAGGACGGTGGCGCCGAGCGCCCGGAGCGCGGTCACCGTCTGCGGGGCGGGGTGGCCGTACGGGTTGCCGGTGCCGCAGGAGATCAGCGCGAGCCGCGGGTGGAGTGCGGCCAGCAGGGACCAGTCCTGGTTGGCCGAGCCGTGGTGGGCGACCTTGAGGACGTCGACCCGGCCGGGAGACGCCTGCGCGAGCGGTTGGCCCGGGGTGAGCAGCGTGGACTGGGCGGGCGGTTCGAGGTCGCCGAGCAGGACCACCCGGAGCGGGTCGGCGGCCGGGCCGAGGGTGGCGAGGATCGCGATGCTGGCGTTGTTGGGACCCGGCGCGTCGGGGGCCGGGTCGGGGCCCGGCCACAGCACCTGCCAGGACAGTTCGGGGCCGGCGCTACGGCGCTCCCCGCGGTGCGCGCGCAGGACGGGCACGCGGTCGTCGGCCGCCCAGCGCACCACCCGGTCCCGTTCGCCCGCGGGCTCGTCCAGGGTGGTCACCTCGATCGCGCCGACCGCTCGGCCGCGCAGCACGCCGGGGACGCCCTCCGCGTGGTCGGCGTGGAAGTGGGTGACGATCAGCACCGGCACCCGGGTGACGCCGAGGGTCCGCAGACAGCCGTCGGCCGTCTTGGGGTCCGGCCCGGCGTCCACCACCACGGCCGTCCCCGGCGCGACCTGAAGCACCGTCATGTCGCCCTGTCCGATGTCGCAGAGCGCCAGCCGCCAGCCCGCCGCGGGCCAGCCCGTGGCGAGGCGGGTGACGGACGCGGGCCGGAGCAGCACCAGGGGCAGCAGCACGGCGACCGCGAGCCCGGTGACGGCCCTGGCCGGTCGGCCGCGGGCCCGGTGGGTGGCGAGCAGCGCCGGCAGTGACCAGGCCAGCGCGGTGAGCACGACGACCAGCAGCGCCGCGCCCGGCAGGCCGGCGGGCCAGGCGAGTTCGGCGCCGGGCAGCTCCGCGCCGTACCGGGCGACGGTGGCCAGCCAGCCGACCGGCACGGCCGCGAGGTCTGCGAGTAGTTCCGCCGCGCGGGCCGAGAACGGCGCCGCCGTCAGAGCGGCGAAGCCAAGCAGTGTGGCGGGCGCGACGGCCGCCTCGGCGAGCAGGTTGCAGGGGATTCCGACCAGACTGATCCGCGGCGCGAGCAGCACGGTGACGGGTGAGCAGAAGGCCTGCGCGGCGGCCGTGGCGCCGACCGCCGCGGCGAGGTGGTGCGGCCAGCGGCGGGCGCGCAGGGCGGCCGTCCACCTGGGCCCGAGGATCAGCAGGCCGCCGGTGGCCAGGGCGGAGAGCAGGAAGCCGTAGGAGCGGGCGAGGTACGGATCCACCAGGACCAGGACCAGCACGGCGCCCGCCAGCGTCGGAACGCCTTGCCGTGGACGGCCGGTGGCGAGCGCCAGCAGTCCGATCAGCCCGGTCGCCGCGGCGCGGAGCACGCTGGGTTCCGGGCGGCAGATGGTGACGAACGCCAGGGTGAGGCCGGTGCCGAGCAGCGCCGTGGTGCGCAGCGACAGCCCGAGGATGCCCGCCAGGCCGCCCCGCGAGGGCGCGTCGGGGTCGGCGGGTGTCCCGCCGACCAGCACCGCCAGGATGATCGCCAGGTTGGCCCCGCTCACGGCCACCAGGTGGCCGAGGTCGGTGGCCCTGAAAGCGTCTGACAGGTCGTCGGGCAGTCGGGAGGTGTCGCCGACCACCAGGCCCGGCAGCAGGCCGCGGACGTCCGGCGAGAGGTGGTCGCAGGCGTCGCGCAGACCCGTGCGGAGGCGGGCGGCGGTGCGCTGCGGCAGGTCCGGCGGCGCGAGCAGACGGGGTGGGGTCTGCGGGGTGAGCAGGGCCGCGATGTCGGTGCGGTGGCTGCGCGCCGGGGTCGAGGCCGGAGTCGGGGTGGCGGCGGGCGTGGGTTCGGGGAGGACCTCGACGTCGACGGCGAGGCGGGTGGAGGGGATCAACTCCCGCCACCGGGCGGCGTCCTGGGCGCGGACGAGCACGGTGACGGGCGTCCGGGTGGCGGTGGGCGGGGTGCGGTCGTCGTCGGCGGGACGGACGCGGGTGACGAGGGCGGGGATGGTCAGGTTCGGCGCGGAGAGGGTGCTGCCCCGGGCTTGCGGGCCGTGGGACCTGGGGTCGCCGGTGACGGTCAGTTCGACGGTGATGCGGGGGTGGGGCGGCGGCTCGGGTTCGCCGTCGCCGTCGGCGTCGCCGTCGGCGCCGGAGCCGGAGCCCGGCTCGGTGGTGGGAGGCGGTGGGTGGGCGAGGGCGGGGAGGGGTCCGCGGTGCAGGTCCGCGGTGTGCAGGACGGTCGTGGTGACGGCAGCGGCGGCGGTGAGCAGGACGGCGGCGACCAGGCGGTACGAGGAACGGTGCGGGCCCTTCGCGGTGAGGAGGGTGCCGGCGGTGACGGTGGCGAGGAGTGCGGCGAGCAGCAGGGACGGGTGGTGGCGGGGCTCCAGGCCGAGCACGGCGGCGGCCACGGCCCAGGCGGTGACGGCGGGGAGGAGGAGCCGGTGGTCGGTACGGCTCTGCGGGGTGGGCTGGGCGACGGACACGGACACCTCCTCTCGAACGGAGGGGCTGGGAGGGTGGGTTGACGAGGCGTTCGGGCGGTCCGCGAGGGTGGGCCGAGCCGCCGGTAGGAGCGGGCGCGGTGCGGTCACAGAGTCAGGAGAGGCTTGAGGTCCTCGTACTTCCGCTCACCGATGCCCGGGACGTGGCGGAGTTGGTCGACGGAGTGGAACGGGCCGTGGGCGAGGCGGTACTGGAGGATGCGTTGGGCCAGGGCGGGCCCCACGCCAGGGAGGGTGTCGAGCTGGTCGGCGGTCGCCCGGTTGAGGCTGACGGGGCCGGCCGGCGCCGCGCCCGGTGCGACGGCGGGGGCGTCGCCGCCGACCAGGATCTGCTCGCCGTCGGCGAGCGGGCGGGCGAGGTTGAGGGAACTGGTGTCCGTCCCGGGGAGTGGGCCGCCGGCGGCCGTGACGGCGTCGGCAACGCGCGAGCCGGTGGGGAGGGTGCGCAGGCCCGGGTGGTGGACCTTGCCCGCGACGTCCACGACGAGTGCCGGTCCGGCGGCGGGGTTCGAACCTCCTTCGGTGGTCGGGGCGAGGGTGGATTCGATGCCCGCGGCGGGGATGGCGACCGGGTACGGGCGGGCGAGCCAGAAGTGCTGGACGGAGTAGGCGACGGCGAGGAGCAACAGCACGGCGAGGCCGAGCACGGCGCGGCGGTCGAGGGCGAACGCGGCGGGGAGACGGAACCGCAGCGGCAGCGGCGGGGCAGCATCGGGCGAGTCGGTGGACATGGCGGCGGCGAACTTGTCGGAGGCGGCGGACCCGGGACCTGACGATCCATCAGGAAACGCCGACGAGTCGTTTTCAGGTGCGGGAGTGGGAACGGGAGCGGGAACGGCAGCCGGAGCAGGAACGGGAGTGGGAGCGGGAGCGGCACCGGAGATGGCAGCGGGAGTGGGAGGGGCACCGGGAACGGCAGCATGAACGGGAGCGGCACCGGGAACGGGAACGGCAGCGGGAACGGGAGCAGGAACGGCGCCTGGAACGGGAGCGGGAGTGAACGGAGCATCGGGACGGATCCGCCGACCGGTGGCCGATGCGGGAGTCGGCCGTTCGCCGGTAGCGGGGGAAAGGCGAATGGGTAGCTCGGCGAGCGGCAGCGGCGACGCCGGTAACGCGGCTGGGGCATCTCCGGGCACGCCTTCGCCGCAGGTGGCGGCCACCGCCGCGAGGGCCGTCCGGCCGACGGTGTCGAGCGCGGGTGGCGCGAGAACCTGCTCGGGCCGGTCCGATGCCGCGCGACTCGCGCCGGACGCACCCGAAACCCGAGCCTGCTCGGTCCAGTCGGCTGCCGCGCCGCTCACGTCGGAGCTACCCGATACCCGAGCCTGCTCGGGCCAGTCCGCTGCCGCACCGCTCATACCGGAGCTACCCGAAGCCCGAAACTGCTCGGGCCGGCCAGCCGCCGCGCCGCTCACGCCAGAGGCACCCGAAACCCGAGCCTGCTCGGTCCAGTCGGCCGCCGCGCCGCTCACGCCAGAGGTACCCGATACCCGAGACTGCTCGGGCCGGTCCGCTGCCGCGCCGCTCACGCCGGACGCACCCGGGACCGACTCGGTGACGGCAGCGCGATCGCGCAGGAGCGGAGGGTCGGGTCCGTCGATCAACGCCACAGCCAGCGCATCTGACGTTGAGTCAGGCGCGGAGTCGGGGACGGGCGGCGGGAAGAGTTGGGCGAGGCGGTCGAGGGTGGCGTCGAGGGTCTGGCGGCGGCGGGCCCGGGGGCCGGTGATGGTCCTCATGGCGAGGACAGTAGGAGGAAACCGGGAGACCGTCGGCGAATCCGAGTGGGCCTGTGGACAACCCGGGGGTGTGGATAACTCAGGTCCCTCGTAAGGGTGAGTCCCGCGCGGTTCGGCGCGCGGGTGCGGGCTACCGCGGGGCGTCGAGCACCGGGGACACCACGACGGCGAGCAGCCCCGGGCCGACGTGGGCACCGATGACCGCGCCGACTTCGCTGACGTAGAGGGTGCGCAGGGCGGGCACGCGCTCGCGGAGTCGTTCGGCCAGCGGTTCGGCGCGGTCGGCGGCGGCGAGGTGGTGGACGGTGATGTCGACGGGCCGGTCGGCGGCCGCGGCCTGGTCGACGGCGATCTCCTCCAGCCGGGCGATGGCGCGGGAGGCGGTGCGGACCTTCTCCAGCGGTTCGATTCGGCCGCCGGCGAGGTGCAGCAGCGGCTTCACGGCCAGCGCGGAGCCGACCAGCGCGCGGGCGGTGCCGATCCGGCCGCCGCGACGCAGGTGTTCGAGCGTGTCGACGTAGAAGAAGCTGCTGGTGGCGGCAGCCCGCCCTTCGGCCGCCGCGACCACTGCGGCCAGGTCGGCCTCCGTCGTACCGGAGAGCTCGGCGGAGCGGTCCCCGGACGCGGCAGAGGCGCCAGAGGTGGCAGAGGCTGCGGCGTCCAGCATGGCGGCCAGTTCCGCCGCGGCCAGGACGCAGCCGCCGAGGGCCATGCCGACCAGGCGGCTGTCGACCACCCGGACCGGGATCGGGGCGTCGGCGGCGGCGAGTCGGGCGGCCTCGGCGGTGCCGGAGAGTTCGGCGGAGAGGTGGATCGAGACGACGCCGCGGGCACCGGCGTCGGCTGCGGCGCGGTAGGCCGCGGCGAAGGTCTCCGGGCTGGGCCGGGAGGTGGTGACGCGCTGCTTGGAACGGAGTGCTTCGGCGACGTCCTTCGGGGAGATCTCGACGCCTTCCGCGAAGACCTCGTCACCCACCGCGACGCTGAGCGGGACCACCCGGATCCGGTGCCGGTCGACGGCTTCCTGGGGCAGGTACGCCGTGGAATCGGTGACAAGTGCGAGGTGGCCGGGCATGAGGCGGAGGTTACCGCCCGCCGGGCCCGGATGACAGCGCCGGGCTCGCGGTGGTGCGCCCTGGCCACCTGCCGGTCCGACCGGGCCCCTTGCCGTTCCGACCCGGCCACTCGCGGGTTTCGCCTCCGCCACAGCGGGTAACCACCCCGGGCACGGAGCGCAACCGCCGGTGACGCGGGGTCAGGGGCGGTTGGGGCGCGCCGGGTTCGGCTTGCGCAGGCGGTCGGCGAGGCGGGAGAGCGGTTCGGCGGCGAGGCCGAGCAGCTCCTCGGCGCTGCTCTGGCGTCCCGTGCCGACGCCCTTCGGTCGCGCCGCCGTGCCCGAGGCCACCCCGGAGGCAGCAGCCGCTCCGGAGGGAGCAGCCGCCCCGTCACCCGCCACGCCACCGCCCACCGGTTCGGCAGCGTCAGCGGCAGGCGTCCAGTGCCGCAGCGCGCCCGCCTCGTCCTGGCACTCCTTGCTGAGCCGGGCCAGTTCGTCGTCGGCGAAGTGCCGCATCCGGTCCTGCGCGGCCCAGCGCAGCGAGTCCGCGGAGTGGGTGATCCGCTCGGCGCGTTCGCGCAGTTCGGGCAGCTTGGCGGCGACCCGGGCGGTCTGCGGTTCGCGTTCCAGCATCCGCAGTTCGGCGTCGAGTTCGGCGGCGTGGGCGTCGAGACGGGCGAGCAGCTGGAGGGAGTCGCCGAGTTGGGCGTCCGCCGGGAGGCCGGTCTGCAGGACCTGGCGGGTGGAGTCGAGGGCAGTGCGCAGGGACAGCCGCAGGGCGGCGATCCGGCCCTGCTCGCCGGGCTTGGCGAAGCTCTTCGCCTTGAGGGCGGCGTTCTCCACGGCCCGGCCGGCGTTGACGCTGTGCCGCTCGACCTTCGCGGCCACCGCCTTCGCGGCCTTGACCGTCGCCACCACCGCCAGCACCAGCGCCGTCACCCCGAACAGCGCGACCAGCGCGACCACCACACCGAGCGCATCCATCGGGAGCCCACCTTCCGCCCGTGACGGCCCCGGGGCCGCCTGGTACGGCCCGCGCTGCCCGCCGACTTCCACCGTAGCCCGGCCGGGGCCCCCGCAGCAGGCCGGAACCGGCTGTCCCAGGAGAGATCAGGGACAGCTCAGGGGTTCCCCCGAGCGCTCCCCCGGAAGCGGGAACGGCCCGCTACGGGGCCCGGAACACCCACCGGCCCAGAACCCACCGGCCCAGAACCCCGACGGGCCGGCCACCTCCCCGGAACGGGAAGGCGGCCGGCCCACGGCAACTGACGGGACGTCAGCCGGTGACGATGTTGACCAGCTTCGGCGCGCGCGCGATGACCTTGCGGACCTGCGCACCGCCGATGGCGGCGACCACGGTCGGGTCGGCCAGCGCCAGCGCCTCCAGCTCGGCGTCCGAGATGCTCGGCGGGACCTCCAGGCGGGCCTTGACCTTGCCCTTGATCTGCACGACGCAGGTCACGGTCTCGTCGACCACGTACGCCGGGTCCGCGACCGGGTAGTCGGCGAACGCCAGCGACTCCTCGTGGCCCAGGCGGCGCCACAGCTCCTCGGCGATGTGCGGGGCCAGCGGGGCGACCAGCAGGACGATCCGCTCGGCGACCGAGCGCGGCGTGGAACCGCGCTTCACCAGGAAGTTGTTCAGCTCGATGGCCTTGGCCACGGCGGTGTTGAACCGCATGGCGGCCATGTCGCCGCGGATGCCGTCGATCGCCTTGTGCAGCGCGCGCAGCGTGGCCTCGTCCGGCTCCTCGTCGGTGACCACCAGCTCGCCGGTGACCTCGGAGACGATGTTGCGCCACAGCCGCTGCAGGAAGCGGTAGGAGCCGACCACGGCGCGGGTGTCCCAGGGGCGGGAGACGTCCAGCGGGCCCATCGCCATCTCGTACAGGCGCAGCGTGTCCGCGCCGTACTCGTCGGCGATCTCGTCGGGGGCGACGGCGTTCTTCAGCGACTTGCCCATCTTGCCCGCCTCGCGGCGGACCGGCTCGTCGTCCCAGTAGTACTGGCCGTCGCGCTCCTCGACCTCGGCCGCGGGCACCGGGAAGCCGCGGGCGTCGCGGTAGACATCGGCGGTGATCATGCCCTGGTTGAACAGCTTGTGGAACGGCTCGACCGATGAGACGTGGCCCAGGTCGTGCAGCACCTTGTGCCAGAAGCGCGCGTACAGCAGGTGCAGCACGGCGTGCTCGGCTCCGCCGACGTACAGGTCGACGCCGCCGGCCGGCTTCTCGGCGGTCGGGCCCATCCAGTAGGCCTCGTTGGCGGGGTCGACGACGGTGGCCGAGTTGATCGGGTCGACGTAGCGCAGCTCGTACCAGCAGGAACCCGCCCAGTTGGGCATGGTGTTGGTCTCGCGGCGGTAGGTCTTCGGGCCGTCGCCCAGGTCCAGTTCGACGTTGACCCAGGCCTCGTTGCGCGACAGCGGGGTCTTCGGCGAGGAGGCGGCGTCGTCCGGGTCGTAGGTGTGCGGCGAGTAGTCGTCGACCTCGGGGACCTCGACCGGCAGCATCGACTCGGGCAGCGCGTGCATCGCGCCGGTCTCGTCGTAGACGATCGGGAAGGGCTCGCCCCAGTAGCGCTGACGGCTGAACAGCCAGTCGCGCAGGCGGAAGTTGACGGTGCCTTCGCCGATGCCCTGCTCGGCCAGCCAGGCGGTGATCCGGGCCTTGGCGTCGACCACGGACAGGCCGTTCAGCGAGATGCCGTCGCGCTCGGAGTTGATCAGCACCGAGTCGTAGGTGTCGAAGGCGTCGTCCCAGGCGTGCGGGTCCTCGCCGCGGCCGTCGGTGGGCTGGACCACGCAGCGCATCGGCAGGTTGAACGCCTGCGCGAAGGCGAAGTCGCGGCCGTCGTGCGCCGGGACGGCCATGATCGCGCCGGTGCCGTAGCCCATCAGCACGTAGTCGGCGATGAACACCGGGATCTGCTCGCCGCTGACCGGGTTGGTCGCGTGGGCGCCGGTGAAGACGCCGGTCTTCACCTTGGCGTCGGCCTGCCGCTCGACGTCGGACTTGGCGGCGGCGGCCGCCCGGTACGCGGCGACGGCCTCGGCCGGGCTCGCGGCGCCGCCGGTCCACTCGTCACGGGTGCCGGCCGGCCAGGCGGCGGGCACGATCGTGTCGACCAGGGCGTGCTCGGGGGCCAGCACCATGTAGGTGGCGCCGAACAGCGTGTCGGGGCGGGTGGTGAAGACGGTGACGGTGTCGCCGCCGACGCCGAAGTCGACCCGGGCGCCCTCGGAGCGGCCGATCCAGTTGCGCTGCTGCAGCTTGATCGCCTCGGGCCAGTCCAGCAGGTCCAGGTCGGAGATCAGCCGGTCCGCGTAGGCGGTGATCCGCATCATCCACTGGCGCAGGTTGGACTTGAACACCGGGAAGTTGCCGCGCTCGGAGCGGCCGTCCGCGGTGACCTCCTCGTTGGCCAGCACGGTGCCCAGACCGGGGCACCAGTTGACCGGCACCTCCTTGGAGTACGCCAGCCGGTACTCGCCCAGCACCTCGTCGCGCTCGACGCCGGACAGCTCGGCCCAGGCACGGCCGCCCGGCACCTCACGCTCGCCGGACTCGAACCGCGCCACCAGCTCGGCGATCGGGCGGGCCTTGCCCGCCTCCTCGTCGTACCAGGAGTTGAAGATCTGCAGGAAGATCCACTGGGTCCAGCGGTAGTACTCGGGGTCGATCGTGGAGATCGAGCGGCGCGAGTCGTGGCCCAGGCCCAGCCGGCGCAGCTGGCGGCGCATGTTGGCGATGTTGTCCTCGGTGGACACCCGCGGGTGCACGCCGTGCTGGACGGCGTACTGCTCGGCGGGCAGGCCGAACGCGTCGTAGCCCAGGGTGTGCAGGACGTTGTGCCCGTTCATCCGCTGGTAGCGGGCGTACACGTCGGTCGCGATGTAGCCCAGCGGGTGACCGACGTGCAGACCGGCGCCCGACGGGTACGGGAACATGTCCATGATGAAGCTGTGCGGCTTCGCGGCGACGGACGTCCCGTCCGCCAGCGGGCCGACCGGGTTGGGGGCGTTGAACGTCCCCTCCTTCTCCCACAGGTCCTGCCAGCGGGACTCGATCTCGGCGGCCAGCGCGGCGCCGTAGCGGAAAGGCTCGGTGGCGGCTTCGGCCGCGCCGGAAGCGGGGGTCGTCTCGCTCATGGTCCTTCGGGCTCCATCGTCATCAGTCGCGAACAGGCCGTGGAAAGCAGAAAACCCCTCACGCAGGAGGGGATGCCACGCTGACTCCGGCCACCCGGCCGGTCCTGGTCAGCGCGGCCGGCTAAGAAGCAGGCGCACCGTTCGCATGGGCTCAGGGTACCGCACCGTCACAAGGCGGATTCGCGCCGCCGACGCCGCCGATGCCACCGACGCCACCAGCCCGCCAGCCCGCCGGTCCTGGCCCCCGACCCCGCCCGTCAGTCCCCCGGCGTCTCCGCGCGCATCGCGGTGTCGAACTCCCGCAGCGCCCGGGCCACCCGCGCGGACTGCATGCCCGCCGCCAACTGCCGGGCCCGGTCGGCGGTGCGTTCGGCCTCGGCGCCCTCGCCGGTGCGCCGGTAGGAGTCGGCCAGCCGGACCATCAGCAGCGCCTTGGCGCGGGCGCGCTCCGCGGTCAGCGCCTCGATCGCGCCGGCCAGCAGCCCGCGGGCGCGCTCGTGCTCGCCGAGCAGCAGGTAGCCCTCCCCCACCATGCCTTCCAGGTCGGCGCGTTCCTGCCCGTGCCCGTCGAAGCCGTCCAGCTCCCGGAAGGCCCGCTCGGCGACCGCCTCGGCGCTGATCTGCTCGCCCTTGCGGCCGTGCGCGCGGGCGATCCGGCCGAGCTGCAGCGCCCGCTCACGGGGTGTCAGCACCCCGTCGGCGGCGCGCAGCGCGGTGGAGAGCATGGCGACCGGGTCGAGGCCCCGCCCGCCGGAGTTGTAGGTGGCCTGGACGGCCAGGCAGCCGACCACGCCGACGCCGAGCCGCGGGTCGCCGGAGACGTGCGCGGCCCGCAGCGCGGCGACGAAGGCGCGCTGCGCGGCGGCGTCGTTGCCCATGTCGTAGTTGGCCCAGCCGACCAGCCGGGCCAGCCGGCTGGCCGCCCCGTAGAGTTCGCGGCCGAGCGGCTCGTCGTAGCTGCCGAGCTCCAACAGCTTTCCCACCATGGCGAGTTCGGCCTTGGCGAGGTCGAGGATCAGGCCGCCGCCGTAGGTGCGTTCCAGCCGCTGCTTGGAGTCGTGGGACAGCCGCAGGTCGGCGAGCTGCTCGGGGGCGATGCGCAGGGCCCCTTCGCCGCCGACCACCGGGGGCGGTGGCGAGGCCCAGTGCCGGGCGGCCTGTTCGAGTTCGTCGCCGCGGAACAGGTCGGTGAGCCGGACCGGACCGGCGTCCGCCCCCGCCTCGCGCAGCGCGGTCTGCGCGGTGTCGGCGGTCCACGGGTCGGTGAGCAGCCGCGGGGAGAGCATCTTGGCGCCCCGGTTGGTGCCCATCTGGCCCCAGAGCTGCTCGTACGTGACGGCGATGCCGACGCTGCGGCCGAGCACCTCGCAGACCGTCTGGTCGTGCGGCGAACGCGGCACCATGCCCCGGTCCCGCCACTTGTACGGGGCGGTGGAGCTGATCGCGAGCCCGGTCGGCAGCGCCGCGTTGACCTCGCGAGCCAGCCGCTCGGGGCTCCAGCCGAGCTGGTGGAGTATCCGGGCCAGCTCCTCGTTCCGTTTCCGCGCCAGATCGGCCATGGCACGACGGTAGCGGCCTCGGCGGCCCGCTCGGTAGGGAAGTCCGGTGAACGACCGAAGGCCGCCCCTGCCGGGACGGCCTTCGAACTGCTGTGGAGCTACGGAGAATCGAACTCCGGACCTATTGCATGCCATGCAATCGCTCTACCAACTGAGCTATAGCCCCATACTCTTGTCACCTGCGGTTTCCCTCGGCGACATCGACAACTGTACACGCTCGGCGGGGAGTCCCCTAATCCGTTCCGGACCCCGCGCACCGCGCCCCGGAAACACCGAAGGCCGCCACCCGGTCTCGGGTCGCGGCCTCGCGGAACTGCTGTGGAGCTACGGAGAATCGAACTCCGGACCTATTGCATGCCATGCAATCGCTCTACCAACTGAGCTATAGCCCCGCAACACTGACGACCCGTCAATGACGGACCGCCGGTGCGGAGTGGAGCTACGGAGAATCGAACTCCGGACCTATTGCATGCCATGCAATCGCTCTACCAACTGAGCTATAGCCCCACGGTCCCGCGACTTCCGCCCCCGTCTCCGGTCTGCGTTCCTCGCTGCGAACGAGGAAGACTCTAGCTGGTCAGAGGCGGAACTGTGAAATCCGGTCGCGGCCCGGCCTCAGGTCTCGTCGCCGATGACCGGCTGCGGCAGCGTCCCCGCGTTGTGCTCCAGCAGCCGCCAGCCGCGCGAGCCGCGGCCGAGCACCGACCAGCAGCAGTTCGACAGGCCGCCGAAGCGCTCCCACGACTGCGGCTCCATGTCCAGCAACCGGCCGATCATGGTGCGGATGGTGCCGCCGTGGCTGACCACCACCACGGTGCCGTTCTCGGGCAGCTTGCCGACCGCGTCCAGCACCACCGGGACGGACCGGTCGGCCACCTCGGTGGCCAGCTCGCCGCCGCCGCGGCGGACCGGCTCGCCGTTCGCCCACGCCTCGTACTGCTCCGGGTAGCGGGCCCGGATCTCGGCGTTGGTCAGGCCCTGCCACTCCCCCGCGTAGGTCTCCCGCAGGCCCTCGTGGTGGTGCACCTCCAGGCCGGTGAGCCGGGCCAGCTCGACCGCGGTGCGCCGGGCCCGCTGCAGGTCGGAGGAGACCAGCAGGTCGGGCCGCAGCGCGGCGAGCAGCCGGGCGGACCGCTGGGCCTGGAAGAGGCCCTGGTCGGTCAGCTCGATGTCGGTGGTGCCCTGGAACCGCGACTCGAGGTTCCAGGAGGTCTGACCGTGCCGCCAGAAGACGATCCGCGGACCGGCCGCGGAGCCGCTCAGAGCTCGCCCCCGGAGACGGCGTTGCCGGCCGCGTCGGTGACGGCGTTCTCGGGCCGGTTGCGGGTGGCCAGCGCGTCCGCGGGGATCGGCAGTTCGGGGCAGTCCTTCCAGAGGCGGTCCAGCGAGTAGAAGGAGCGCTCCTCGGAGTGCTGGACGTGCACGACGATGTCGAGGTAGTCCAGCAGGATCCAGCGGCCCTCGCGCTCGCCCTCCCGGCGGACCGGCTTGACGTCCAGCTTCTCGCGGAGCTGGTCCTCGATCTCCTCGGCGATGGCGCGGACCTGGCGGTCGTTGGCGGCGGAGGCGATCACGAAGGCGTCGGTGATCGACAGCACCTCGCTGACGTCGAAGGCGATGATGTCGTGGGCCAACTTGTCGGCCGCCGCCTGGGCGGCGACGTTGATGAGTTCCTGGCTGCGGTCAGTGACGGTCACGATGCTCTTCCGGATCGGCTGTAGAGATACCCACCCAGGATCTCACGAACGCGCCGAGGCCCCCGAGCGGTTTCCCGCCGAGGGCCCCGATGCGTGCCCCGCCACGGCGGCGGGACGCGTCCGGCTACTGCGACTTGGGCTGGTAGTCCTTGCCGAGGACCAGCACCAGGTCGGCGTTCTGCGCCTCCGTGACCTTCTTCACGGCGGTGTCCGGCAGGCCCAGGCTGGTGGCCAGGGTCAGCGCGGCGGGCTGCTTCGCGTCGTCGGTGTAGCGGATCTCCGAGTTCGCCTGCACCGCCGCCTTGGCGGTGGACGGCAGCGCGTCCATGCCCGCGTTGGAGACGCCGACCTGCGCGGCGGTCACCGCGTCGTTGTTGCCGGAGGCGTTGACCACGGTGACCCGGGTGCTGCCGCCGGTGCCCTTGGCGTTGTTGACGGTGCCGCCGAGGATCTCCTTCACCTGCTGGCCGGCGGTGGCGTCGTCCAGGGTGCCGTCCGGCTTGGCCTTCAGCACGGCGGTGGTCAGGTGTCCGGCCTTGGCCTGCTCGGAGAGCTTCACCAGCACCCCGGCCAGCGCGGTCTCCGGCAGCGAGGGGTCGGCGACCGCGTTCATCCGGTGCACGTCGTCGGTGGCGTCGGCCAGCGTGGTCGGCATCGACCGCACCACGGCCTCCAGCACCTGGCCGAACCGCGCCAGTTGCGCGTCCCGGCCCTCCCCCGCGGCCTGCAGGGTGGCGTAGGCGACGGCGGCATGGCCGGTCAGCGTGGTGCCCTTGCCCGCCGGGGCCAGCACCTTGCCGTCGGGCTTGTTGCCCTCGCGCACCTCGGCGTTGGTGTCGACCTTGATGCTGCCGAGCTGGGCGACCAGCAGCTGCAGGTAGGGGGTGTCCAGCCGCCAGGTGCCGGCCACCTGGGCGCCGAGCACGGTGGACAGGCCGTCGCGGGTGGCGGAGGCGCCGACCGCGTCCAGCGCCTGGCCGACCGTGGTGGTGGCGCTGTCGCCGTTGCTGGGCAGCCGCAGGGTGTCGGGCAGCAGCAGCACGGTGGCCTTCTGCCCGCCCTCGTCGTCGACCAGCAGCGCGGTGGTGACCTTGCCCTGCAGGTCGCGCAGGTGCACCACGTTGACGCTGCGCCCGCCGGCCGCCTTGGCCGCGGTGTCCGCGCCGCCGAGCTTGCCGGTGAACCACAGGTAGCCGGCCGCGCCGGCCGCCAGCACGGCCAGCACCACCAGCAGCGCGATCAGCCGGTTGCGCAGCCGGCGCCGGCGCTCGGCCCGCACCTCGCTGCGTGACTCGGCGAACTTCAGCCAGTCGATGGCGTCCTCGGACTCCTCCGTCTTCTCGTCGACGAAGGTGAACTCGCCCGTGGCGTAGGAGTCCCGGGCCTTGGCCGCGGCCCGGCCGCCGACCATCTCGGACGGCTCCTCGCGCTCCGGCGCGGGCGCCGCCGCGGGGGCGGGCCGCGGCCGCGGCGGCGGAGGCACCACCGGGGCGACCGGGGTGACCTGGGCGACCGGCGGCGCGGGCGGCGCCTGCACCGGCTGCTGCTGGTAGTACCCCTGCGCGGGCTGCTGCTGCCCGTAGTACGGGTCGTACGGCTGCTGCCCGTACTGCTGCCCGCCGTACGGCTGCTCGTAGCCGGGCTGGTAACCGCCCTGGTCGTAGCCGCCCTGCTCGTAGCCGGACTGCTGGTAGCCCTGCTGCTGGTAGCCGGGCTGCGCGGCGTACGGGTCCTGCGGCGGGTAGCCCTGGTACGGCAGCTGCTCGTACGGGCCGCCGCCGTACTGCTGCTGCTCCTGGCCGTACTGCTGGTGCGGCTGCTCCTGCGGGTACCCCTGCTGCTGCGGGTAGCGCGGCTGGCGCTGCTCGAACCAGCTGTCGTCCTCCGACGTTCCGGTCACGCCGTCCCTCCCAGGATCACGGCCGGGCCGACGCGTAGAGCGCCCGCTTGTGGATGTATCGGACCACGCCGTCCGGCACCAGGTACCAGATGGGTGCGCCCTTGGCGACCCGGATCCGGCAGTCGGTGGAGGAGATGGCGAGGGCGGGCACCTCGACCAGCGAGACCCCGCCGACCGGCAGGCCGGTGTCGGAGAGAGTATGGCCCGGCCGGGTGCAGCCGATGAAGTGCGCGAGGTCGAAGAGCTCCTCGGAGGAGCGCCAGGAGATGATCTGGGCGAGCGCGTCGGCGCCGGTGATGAAGAACAGCTCGGCGTCGGGGTGCAGGGCGCGCAGCTCGCGCAGGGTGTCCACGGTGAACGTGGGGCCGTGGCGGTCGACGTCGATCCGGCTGACCGAGAACTGCGGGTTCTCCGCGGTGGCGATCACCGTCATCAGGTAGCGGTCCTCGGCCGGGGAGACCGTGCGGTCGGACTTCTGCCACGGCTGCCCGGTCGGGACGAAGATCACCTCGTCGAGGTGGAAGGCGCTGGCCACCTCGCTGGCGGCCACCAGGTGACCGTGGTGGATCGGGTCGAAGGTGCCGCCCATCACGCCCAGCCGGCGCCGGCGCGGCGCACCGCCGGACGCGGGCGCGCCCGTCGCGGTACCGGCCCGGGTGGTCTCGACCTGCTCTCTCATGGCGCCACACCTTACGCGACCCGGATGACCCGGGGGTTCCGCCCGTTCGCGGGCCCCGGGCGGTCCGGTCGCTGCACTGCCGCCGGGGTCAGCGGTCGCGGTTGAAGCGGGTGGTGATGAAGAGCAGCAGCAGCAGGATGAACAGCGCCGAGCCGCCCGTCAGCAGGGGGTTGAGGCTCTCGTGGTTCCCGCCCTCGGCGAGGTGGGCGAGGGTGGGCAGGGTGGCAGCGCTCATGATCGGCGGGACCTTCTCGGCTCGGCTTGGAGGACCAGGCGGTCACGGACCGTGCGGCCCGCGCGCTCATCGTACGGGGGCCCTATACGCAACCGCGCGGCGGCCCACCGCGTCTGACCCCGCGTGAGCCCGCGGCGCTCAGCCCTGGTCGGCGTGCTCGCGCTCGGCCGCGCGCGCGGCGTCCCGCTTGGCACCGTCGCGGGAGGCTCGGGCCAGCGCCCAGACCAGCAGCCCGACGCCGACGAAGGAGGCGATCAGGATGATCCGCAGGAACAGCCCGGGGCCGGATTCGTTGGAGATCGGTCCGGCGAGCTGGACCAGGTCGGCAGGGGACATCACGGGGCTCCTTTTCGGTACGTCACAGTCAGGGTAGTCGCGCTTACCGCCTGCGCCGCCCGCACCCCCGGTCGGCGCGGCGCGCGGCGGGGACGACTTCGGGCACAGCGACGTTGAATCCGACAGCAGCGGGGGCCGGCCGTACGGAGCCGGTGCCGGCGTCGATCCAGGGAGGGCATTCACACCATGACCGACATGACCAAGGGCGCCGCACCGAGCCGCCGCCGGCAGCGGTTCCCGGAGATCTCCACCCGCGCCTGGGAGCACCCGGCCGACCGCTCCGCGCTGGTCGCGCTGCGCAAGCTCAGCGGGTTCGACGAGATCCTCAAGAAGCTGGCCGGCCTGGTCTCCGAGCGCAGCGTCCGGCTGATGTTCCTGGCCACCGCGGTACGCGCCTCCGAGCGGCAGTTCCCCGAGCTGTTCGACATGGTGCGGGACGCGGCGTACGTGCTGGACCTGGAGAAGGTCCCGGAGCTGTACGTCACCCAGGACCCGCGGGTCAACGCGATGTGCATCGGCATGGACACCCCGGTGATCGTGGTGACCACCGGCCTGGTGGACCTGCTGGACGAGGAGGAACTGCGCTCGGTGATAGGCCACGAGGTCGGGCACGCGATGTCCGGCCACGCGGTGTACCGCACCATGCTGCTGATCCTCACCAACCTGGCCGCCCGGCTCGGTTGGCTGCCGCTGGGCAACCTGGCGATCACCGCGGTGATCACCGCGCTCAAGGAGTGGTTCCGCAAGGCCGAACTCTCCAGCGACCGGGCCGGCCTGTTGGCGGGTCAGGACCTGCAGGCGTCGATGCGGGCGCTGATGAAGCTGGCCGGCGGCGCGAACCTGGCCGAGATGAACGTCGACGCCTTCCTGGAGCAGGCCGAGGAGTACGACCGGGCCGGCGACCTGCGCGACGGCGTGCTGAAGCTGCTGCAGGTGCTGCCGCAGACCCACCCGTTCGCGGTGGTGCGGGTGGCCAAGCTGAAGAAGTGGGCGGAGAGCGAGGAGTACCGGTCGATCCTGGCGGGCGCGTACCCGCGCCGCGGCGACGACCCGGACACCTCGGTCGGCGCGCAGTGGAAGGCCGCCGCGGACTCCTACTCGCAGTCGGTGAAGGAGAGCAAGGACCCGCTGATGGGCCTGCTGCGCGACATGGCGGGCGGGGTCGGCACGGTCGGCGGGAAGCTCCGCGACACCTTCACGGGCGCCGCCCGCGCCGCGTCGAACGGCGCGAACGGGTCCCACGGCTCCACCGGTGCCGACGGCTCCGCGGAGAGCTGATCAGCCGGTGATCGGCCCGAGCACCCCGCAGCTCTGCCAGGCGGGCCGGCTGTGGTCGGCCGGGTCGACGGCGGGCGGGCTGCTCGGGCGGACCCCGGCCGCGGTGGCCAGCACCGGCTGCAGGTAGTCGGACTGCGCGACGCCGCAGTTGGTCGGCCCGGACTGCACCGCGGCGTCCACCACCCGCAGCCGCCCGGTGTCCAGGTCGGCGCGGTCGATCTCGAAGCGCACCGCCCGGCGCACCGCGTACAGGCCGACCGAGGGGTCGCTGGTGGTGCCGGCCGGGCGCAGCGCGTAGACGAAGGTGTGGTCGGCGACGATCTCCAGGGTGCCGCTGTCCGCCTCGCCGACCTGGACGCTGCCGGCGACCTTGACGGTGTCCCCGGCGAGCGCGATCTGCCCGGGGTCGAACCGGACCAGCCAGCCGGTCGCCGCGTGGTGCTGATCGTCACGCGGCGTGTTGACGCTGTCGTCGTACTGGGCCTGCTCGCCGGGGGTGACCAGCCGGCGGGCCTGCCCGGTCTCGCTCTGCCCGACCGTGGCGGGGCTGAGCGAGGAGACCGCCAGGTACTGCTCGACGGTGCCGAGCGCGCGGGTCACCTCGGACTTGGTGAAGTGTGAGGTCGCCGCGGCGGCCGGCACGCCGAGGCCCGCGGTGCCGTCCGCGTAGCCCGGCGGCAGCCCCGCGAACGGGTTGGCCGGGTCGGCGACCGCCGCGACCACGCCGGCCGGGGCGAGCGCGGTCAGGCTGACGGTGAGCTGGTTGCCGCTGGGCGGGGAGACCTGCCGGTGCGGGGAGCTGATGCCGAAGTACACGGCCGCGCCGAACGCCACCACGACCAGGAGCAGCAGGGCCACCGCCTGGCGCGGCAGCGAGCCGAACCAGCCCCAGCCGCGCGGCCGGGTGGCACGGCCGAACGCGCCGCTGAGCCGCTCGCGCGCCGACAGCTCCTGGATCCGGGCAGCCTTTACGAACGATTCGTCGAAGACGACGGACCGGAACTCGTCCTCGTTGGAACCGCCCTCGGGCCCGCCCTCGGGAGGCTCGCGCGGGTCACCCATAGCACCAGGGTAGACGCGCCTGCCGTCCGGTACGAGGGGCCGCGCGTAACGGCTGCACGACAGCGCCCAGCAGCGCGGCTCAGCCCACCGGCAACGGGACCATCGACGGCTCCACGTGAGTGGGCGCCGCGCCCGGGCTGCTGCTGCCGGACTGCGGCCGCGCCGGCGAACCGGCCGCCCCGCCGACGCCCCGGTAGACCGCGGCGACCGCCAGCGCGACCACACCGACGCCCATCACCACGGCCAGCACCCAGGCCACCGGCCGGTGCCAGCGCTGCTGGGCGACCTGCCCGCCGCGCAGCGGGTCGAAGCCGCGCATCCGGCCCCACCGGGAGCGGCGTCGCACCCGCTCGCGGCCGGACCACGGGTCCGGGTAGAAGCAGTCCTCGTCCAGCCCGCCGGGCAGCGGCCGCAGCTCCAGCGGCAGGCCGTCGCTCCCGGACACGAGCTCATGGCCCCGGACCGACCCGCCCTGCTCGGGCTCGAGCCTGGCCTCGGCCGCGGCGAGCTGCCGCTCCCTGGCACTCGGCTCGCGCACGGCGGCGGAACGGACGAAGCTCTCGTCGAAGACCACGGCGGCGAACTCGTCGTTCGCACCACCGTGGTCGGCGCCGTCGGAGTACGGCGAGCCCCCCACTTCCTCAGCCACGGATTCAATGTATTACCGGCCCGGGCTTTTGTCTGTGGGTCGCGCCGATCGGACCGCGGAAGCGTCCGACGGGGTGTCGGCCGGTCAGCCGCCGACCGTCTGCCGGGCCTCGCCGCGGACGTGGCCGTCACCGGTGACGATGTACTTGGTGCTGGTCAGCTCGGGCAGGCCCATCGGGCCGCGGGCGTGCAGCTTCTGGGTGGAGATGCCGATCTCCGCGCCGAAGCCGAACTCACCCCCGTCGGTGAACCGGGTCGAGGCGTTGACGGCCACCGTGGTGGAGTCCACCAGCTGCGTGAAGCGGCGGGCGGCGGCCTGCGAGGTGGTGACGATCGCCTCGGTGTGACCGGAGGAGTAGCGCCGGATGTGGTCCACCGCCGCCTCCAGCGAGGGCACCACCGCGGCCGCCAGGTCCAGCGAGAGGTACTCGGTCTCCCAGTCCTCCTCGGTGGCCGGCACGGCCGTCACCGCGCTGCCCTCGGCGGCCTTCAGCACCGCCTCGTCGCCGTGCACCGTCACCCCGGCCTCGGCCAGCGCGGCCAGCGCGAGCGGCAGGAAGGCGTCGGCGACGTCCTGGTGCACCAGCAGGGTCTCCGCGGCGTTGCAGACGCTGACCCGCTGCGCCTTGGAGTTCAGCAGCACGCCGACGGCCATCGCCAGGTCGGTCTGCGCATCCACGTACACGTGGCAGTTGCCGGTGCCGGTCTCGATCACCGGGACGGTCGATCCCTCCACCACGGTGCGGATCAGCGCGGCGCCGCCTCGCGGGATCAGCACGTCCACCAGGCCGCGGGCGCGCATCAGCTCCTGCACCGACTCGCGGCTCTCGCCCGGCACCAGCTGGATCACGTCGGCCGGCAGGCCGGCCCCGGCGACCGCCGCGCGCAGCACCTCGACCAGCGCGGTGTTGGAGCGGTACGCGGAGGCGGAGCCGCGCAGCAGCACCGCGTTGCCGGACTTCAGGCAGAGCGCCGCGGCGTCCACCGTCACGTTCGGCCGGGCCTCGTAGATGATGCCGACCACGCCGAGCGGGACCCGCACCTGGCGGACGTCCAGACCGTTCGGCAGGGTGTAGCCGCGCACCACCTCGCCGACCGGGTCGGGCAGGCCGACCACGCTGCGCACGTCGGCGGCGATCGCGGCGATCCGGTCCTGAGTGAGCGTCAGCCGGTCGATCACCGACTCCGCGGTGCCCGCCTCGCGGGCCCGGGCGACGTCCTGCGCGTTGGCCGCGGTGATCTCCCCGGCGCGGGCGACCAGCGCCTCCGCGATCGCCAGCAGCGCGGCGTCCTTCACCGACCGCGGCACTGGCGCCAGGACGGCGGCCGCCTCCCGGGCACGGCGCGCGGCGGCGAGGACGGGGCTGTCGGCGGTGGCGGTGAGGTCGCTCATGCGCCCAGCCTAGCGAGAAGCCGGTCCCGTCCCGCCGCACATTTCGCCCGCTGAGACGTACCGCCGGAGGTCAGTACGGGTGCACGCCGCCGAGCTGCGGCGGCGGATCGCCGAAGCCCTCCGCGACCCGCTTGTGGTAGGTCGGCCGGTCCACCACCTCGAGGCCGACGATCTCCCAGGCCGGCAGCTTCGCGCTCACCTTGTGCTCGCCCCACAGCCGCAGCGCGATCGCCGCGGCGTCGTGCAGGTCGCGGGCCTGCTCCCAGTAGCGGATCTCGGCGTGGTCGGCCGCGTAACGGGCCGTCAGGAAGAAGGAGTGGTCGTGCGCCAGCTTCTCCAGCCCGGCCCGCAGCTCGGGCAGCGGGGACGCCGCCCCGGCCACGCTCAGCACCACGTGCCAGAGCCGGCCCTGCTCCGGTTCCACGACGCCCGGGTTCGGGTCCTCGTCGCTCCGGCCGCCCTCGATGCTGGTGAGCCGGCGCTCCGTCCGCTGCTGCCCGGGCAGCGCTTCCTCCCGCCTGCGTCCCACCGGCGGCCTCCTGTTCAGCGTGTCGCGCGGGCCCCCCGACCCGCTGCTCCCACCCCCCGTACCGGCCCCGCCGCCCGTGCTCAGGCGCGCAGTACCACCAGGTCGTCCCGGTGGACGACCTCACGTTCGTACGCGGCACCGAGCTCCTGGGCCAGTTCTCGGGTGGACCGGCCGAGCAGACGGGGCAACTCCCTCGCATCAAAGTTGACCAGTCCGCGGGCGACGATGTGACCGTTTTCGCCAAGAAGGTCGACGGGATCACCCGCGACGAACTCCCCCTCCACCCGGGTCACTCCGGCCGGCAGCAGCGACTTGCCGCCGTGCACCACCGCGGCCACCGCACCGTCGTCGAGGGTCAGCGCGCCGCGCGGCGAGGAGGCGTGCTCCAGCCACAGCAGCCGGTCCGCCGAGCGGCTGCCGGTCTTGCGGAACAGCGTGCCGGTGGGCCGGCCGGCCAGCGCGTCGGCCGCGTGGCTGGCCGCGGTGAGCACCACCGGGATGCCCGCGCCGGTGGCGATCCGGGCCGCCTCCACCTTGGTCACCATGCCGCCGGTGCCGACGCCCGCCTTGCCCGCGCTGCCGATCTCCACGCCCGCCAGGTCCTGCGGGCCGTCCACCACCGCGATCCGGCTGCTGCCGGGCTTGCTCGGGTCGCCGTCGTACAGGCCGTCCACGTCGGAGAGCAGCACCAGCAGGTCGGCCCGCACCAGGTGCGCCACCAGCGCCGCCAGCCGGTCGTTGTCGCCGAACCGGATCTCGGCGGTGGCCACCGTGTCGTTCTCGTTGACGATCGGCATCGCGCCCATCACCAGCAGCTGGTCCAGCGTCCGGTACGCGTTGCGGTAGTGCGCCCGCCGGCTGGCGTCCTCGGCGGTCAGCAGCACCTGGCCGACCCGCACCCCGTAGCGCGCGAACGAGGCCGTGTAGCGGGCCACCAGCAGGCCCTGGCCGACACTGGCCGCGGCCTGCTGGCGGGCCAGGTCCTTGGGTCGGCGCTCCAGTCCGAGCGGCGCCAGGCCGGCCGCGATCGCGCCCGAGGACACCAGCACGATCTCCGGCGCCGTCGCCCCCGCCCGGGCCTTCGCCAGCGTGTCCACCAGCGCGTCGACCCGGTCCGCGTCCAGGCCGCCGGCCGCGGTGGTCAGCGACGAGGAGCCGACCTTCACCACGATCCGCCGCGCCGAAACGACCTCTTCGCGGAGCAACTGATCCACCATCAGTGGGACCCTTCCGACGCGACGCTGGTACGCCCGCAATGTAGCCAGTCGGCGAGCCGAGCACGAAATCCGTCCAGGAACGCCGAACGCGCACCGCGGCCCGGTGGCCTGCGGTGCGCGTCCCGGTGCGCGGCTGCTACTGCTCCAGCTGCTCCCGACCCGAGGAGAGCGCCTCGAAGTCGAGGTACTCCTGCTCCGCGGCGTCGCGGCCGCGCTGGCGCTCGCGGCGGCGGTCGACGGCCGGACGCTGGCTCTCCAGGCGGTGGTCCTCGCCGCGGCGGCCGAGCATCTCCGCGCCGGCGGCCATGGTGGGCTCCCAGTCGAAGACCACGGCGTTGTCGTCGGGGCCGATGATGACGGTGTCGCCCTCCTGCGCGCCGATCTTCCAGAGCTCCTGCTCGACGCCGAGCCGGGCGAGCCGGTCGGCGAGGTAGCCGACCGCCTCGTCGTTGGCGAAGTCGGTCTGCCGGACCCACCGTTCGGGCTTGACGCCGCGGATGCGGTACGCGCCGTCCTCCTCCTCGATGGTGAAGCCGGCGTCGTCCACCGCCTGCGGACGGATCACGACCCGGGTGGACTCCTCGACCGGCTTGGCGGCGCGCGCCTCGGAGACGATCTCGGCCAGCGCGAAGGAGAGTTCGCGCAGGCCCTTGTGGGCGAGCGCGGAGACCTCGAAGACCCGGTAGCCGCGCTCCTCCAGCGAGGCGCGGGTCAGGTCGGCGATGTCCTGCCCGTCCGGGACGTCGACCTTGTTCAGCGCGACCAGCCGCGGCCGGTCCTCCAGGCCGCCGTACTGGGCGAGCTCGTCCTCGATGGTCTCCAGGTCGGTGAGCGGGTCGCGACCGGGCTCCAGGGTGGCGCAGTCCAGCACGTGCACCAGCACCTCGCAGCGCTCGACGTGTCGCAGGAACTCCAGGCCGAGGCCCTTGCCCTGGCTGGCGCCGGGGATCAGGCCGGGCACGTCGGCGATCGTGTAGACGGTCGAACCCGCGGTCACCACACCGAGGTTGGGGATCAGCGTGGTGAACGGGTAGTCGGCGATCTTCGGCTTGGCGGCGGACAGCACCGAGATCAGCGAGGACTTGCCCGCGCTCGGGTAGCCGACCAGCGCGACGTCGGCGACGGACTTCAGCTCCATCACGATGTCGCGGGCCTCGCCGGGCTCGCCGAGCAGCGCGAAGCCCGGGGCCTTGCGGCGGGCCGAGGCGAGCGCCGCGTTGCCGAGGCCGCCGCGGCCGCCCTGGGCGGCGACGAAGCTGGTGCCGTGGCCGACCAGGTCGGCCAGCACGTTGCCCTTGCGGTCGAGCACCACGGTGCCGTCCGGGACGGGCAGCACCAGGTCCTGGCCCTCCGCGCCGGTGCGGTGGCCGCCCGCGCCCGGCTTGCCGTTGGTGGCCTTGCGCTTGGGCGAGTGGTGGTACTCGAGCAGCGTGGTGATCTGGGAGTCGACGACGAGCGTCACCGAGCCGCCCTCGCCGCCGTTGCCCCCGTCGGGGCCTCCCAGCGGCTTGAACTTCTCCCGGTGCACGGAGGCGCAGCCGTGGCCTCCGTTACCCGCGGCGACGTGCAGTTCGACGCGGTCCACGAAGGTGGTCATGAGGTGTGCCTCCCGTGCGAAGAAAAAAGTGTTCCTGCGATAAAGCATGAAGGGTGAGCCGGATCATCCCGGCCCACCCTTCACAGCGAGTCTGTACGGACTCAGGCCTCGACGGCCACGATGTTGACGACCTTGCGGCCGCGACGGTTGCCGAACTCCACGGCACCGGCGGTCAGCGCGAACAGGGTGTCGTCGCCGCCACGGCCGACGTTCGCACCCGGGTGGAAGTGGGTGCCGCGCTGGCGGACGATGATCTCGCCGGCGGAGACGACCTGACCGCCGAAGCGCTTCACGCCAAGGCGCTGAGCGTTCGAGTCACGACCGTTGCGAGTGGAACTCGCACCCTTCTTGTGTGCCATCTGGCTATCCCCTTTCTAAGGAAGACCGCAGTAAGTGATTACTTGCTGACCGAGTCGATGCTGGTGATGCGCACCGCGGTGTGCTTCTGGCGGTGGCCCTGACGACGGCGGTAGCCGGTCTTGTTCTTGTAGCGCAGGATGACGATCTTGTCGCCCTTGGTCTGGTCGACGACCTCGGCGTGCGCCTTCACGCCGCCGAGCACCCACGGGTCGGAGGTGATGGACTCACCGTCGACGATCAGGATGGTCGAGAGCTCGACCGAGTCACCCGGCTTGGCGTCAATGCGGTCGATCTCCAGCACGTCGCCGACGGCGACCTTGTGCTGGCGGCCGCCGGCGCGAACGATCGCGTACATGCGGTACCTGCTTTCCTAAACTCGGTCGGAACTCCGGATGCCAGCCACCTGGGTATGGACACAAGCGGCCTCCCCCGGAACGCCGGAAGCGGCGTCCACCCGGGAGGTGAGGTGCTCTGGAGCGTGGCGTCAACACGCCGAGGGTCAAGAATACGGACCTGTCCACCCAGGGGCAAACCGGGCCCTACCGAGGGCCGGGACCTCCACCGATACGGCGGCGGTCCCGGCCCCGGGGCTCACTCTGCGGCGCCGTCACCCTCGGCGGCCGCGGCCTTCTTGGCCGCCGCGCTGCTCCGCTTGGTGGCGGTCTTGCGGGCGGTGGTCTTCTTCGCCGCGACGGTCTTCTTCGCGGCCGTCTTCTTCGCGGCGGTCGTCTTGGCGGCCGTCTTGCGGGCGGCGCGCTTCTTCGGCGCGGCCTCCTCCTCGACGGCGGGCTCCTCGGCCTCGGCCTCGGCCGCGACCTCGGGCTCCTCCGCAGCGGCGACCTCGACGACCTCGACAGCCTCGCCGGCCTCCGCGGCCGGCTCGACGACCTTGCCGGCCGCCTCGGCGGCGCTCAGCGCGGCCTCCATCGCGGCCTCGGCCCGGGCCTGCAGCACCACGATCTCGGCGTCGCCGGCAGTGCCGGCCGGCGCGGTGGCCTTGCGGACCGCGCGGCGGCGGGTGCGGCCACCGGTCGCGGGCGCGGCCGGCGGGATCTCCACCAGGCTGACCCGCTCCTCGACGGCCTCCTCGACCACCGGCTCGGCCTCGACCGCCTCGACCGCCTCCGCGGCCTCCTCGGCCTCCACCGGCTCGGCCTCGAACAGCTCGGTCTCGACCGTCTCCACGGTCTCCGCCGCCTCCGCCTCGCCCTGCCCGGCGCCCCCGCGGCCCCGGCGGCGGCGCTTGCCGCCGCCCTCGCCCGCGGTGGCGGCGGCAGCGGCGTTGGAGCCGCCGCCGTGGCTGTGCGGCTGGTCCATGTGGACGATCACGCCGCGGCCGTTGCAGTGCACGCAGGGCTCGGAGAAGGACTCCAGCAGGCCCTGGCCGACCCGCTTGCGGGTCATCTGGACCAGGCCGAGCGAGGTGACCTCGGCCACCTGGTGCTTGGTGCGGTCCCGGCCCAGGCACTCCAGCAGGCGGCGCAGCACCAGGTCGCGGTTGGACTCCAGGACCATGTCGATGAAGTCGATCACGATGATGCCGCCGAGGTCGCGCAGCCGCAGCTGGCGGACGATCTCCTCGGCCGCCTCGATGTTGTTGCGGGTGACGGTCTCCTCGAGGTTGCCGCCCTGGCCGACGAACTTGCCGGTGTTGACGTCGACCACGACCATCGCCTCGGTCCGGTCGATCACCAGCGAACCGCCCGAGGGCAGCCAGACCTTGCGGTCCAGTGCCTTCATCAGCTGCTCGTCGATCCGGTACGTGGCGAACACGTCGACGTCCGAGGTCCACCGCTGCAGGCGCTCGGTGAGGTCCGGGGCCACGTTGGACACGTACTCGTGGATGGTGCTCCAGGCATCCGCGCCGGAGACGATGACCTTGGTGAAGTCCTCGTTGAAGATGTCGCGGACCACCCGGACGGTCATGTCCGGCTCGCCGTACAGCAGCGCCGGGGCGTTGCCGCTCGCGGCCTTCTTCTGGATCTCCTCCCACTGCTGCTGCAGGCGCTGCACGTCGCGGGTGAGCTCGTCCTCGCTGGCGCCCTCGGCGGCGGTGCGCACGATGACGCCGGCGTCGTCCGGGACGATCTTCTTGAGGATCTGCTTCAGGCGGGCGCGCTCGTTCTCCGGCAGCTTGCGGGAGATGCCGGTCATCGAGCCCTCGGGCACGTAGACCAGGTAGCGGCCGGGCAGCGAGATCTGGCTGGTCAGGCGGGCGCCCTTGTGGCCGATCGGGTCCTTGGAGACCTGGACCAGCACGGACTGGCCGGACTTCAGCACCGACTCGATCCGGCGCGGCCCGCTGTGCCCGCCGAGCGCGCCGAAGTTGACCTCGCCCGCGTACAGCACGGCGTTGCGGCCCTTGCCGATGTCGACGAACGCGGCCTCCATCGACGGCAGCACGTTCTGCACCTTGCCCAGGTACACGTTGCCGACGTACGAGGTGGCCTGCTCCTTGTTGACGTAGTGCTCGACCAGCACGCCGTCCTCGAGCACGCCGATCTGGGTGCGGGCGCCGTTCTGACGGACCACCATGACCCGCTCGACCGACTCGCGGCGGGCCAGGAACTCGGCCTCGGTGATGATCGGCACCCGGCGGCGGCCCAGCTCGCGGCCCTCGCGGCGGCGCTGCTTCTTGGCCTCCAGGCGGGTGGAGCCCTTGATGGACTGCACCTCGTCCGGGTCGAACGACGGCTCGCCGGAGCGGCGGCGCGGCTCGCGGACCTTCACCACGGTGCGCACGCCGTCCTCGGTGGTCTCCACCGGCTCGGCGGCACCGTCGCCGCTGCGACGGCGGCGGCGACGGCGGCGCCGCGAGGAGGACAGGCCGGCGGCCAGGTCGTCCTCGTCGTCGTCGTGGTCCTGGGCCTCGGGCTCCTCCTGCGCGTCCTCGTCGGACTCGCCCTCGGCGTCGGTGCCCTCGACACCCTCGGCGGCCGAGTCGTCCGCGTCACCGCGGCGGCGACGGCGGCCACCGCGACGGCGACGGCGGGACGGGCGACCGTCCTCCTCCCACTCCGTCTCGGCCTCCGGGCCGGCGGCGGGCGCCTCGACCTCGGCCGGGGCCTCCACGGGCTCCGGCGGGGCGGCCTTGACCGGCTGCGCGGCCTTCGCGGGCTGGGCGGCCCGGGCCGGCTGCGCGGCCCTGGCGGACTGCTGGACGCGCACCGCGGTGCGCACCCGGCGGCGACGGCCGACGCCGCTGTACTCGAACTCCTCCTCCTCGCCCTGGACCGGCTCGGCGGCCGGAGCGGCCTTGGCCGCCGCCGCGGGCTCGGCCTTGGCGGGCTTGGCGGCCGGGGCGGTGAAGGGCGCGGGCTCCTGGAAGACCGGCGCCTGGAAGATCGCGGTGGACGGGCGGACCGCGCGGCGGCGGACCCGGCCCGTCTCGGGCTCGGCGGCGGGCGCCTCGACGGCGGCCGGGGCCTCGGCCTCCTCGGGCTCCTCCTCGACCGGCTCCTCGACCGCCACGGGCTCCTCGACGGCGGCGGGGGTCTGCGCGGGGGCCGAGGCGCGCTTGCGGGTCCGGCGGGCGCGGGCCGGCTTCTCGTCGACGGGCTCGGCCTCGGCGGCCGGCTCCTCGACCGCCACGGGGGCCTCCACGGGCTCCTCGACGGCGGCGGGGGTCTGCGCCGGGGCGGAGGCCCGCTTGCGGGTACGGCGGGCGGGAGCGGGCTTCTCCTCGGCGGGCTCGGCCTCGGCGGCGACCGGCTCCTCGACCGCGGCGGGAGCCTCCGGCGCGCCGGCCGGGGACTCCGCACGCTTGCGGGTGCGGCGGGCCCGGACGGGCTTCTCGGCCGGGGCCTCGGCCGCGGCGGGCTCCTCCGCCTCGGCGGCGGTCACCGGGACGACGGTCTCGGCGGTCTCGCTCGCGGCGCCCTGCGGGGAGCCGGCCGGGCGGGACACCGCCCGGCGACGGCGGCGCGGCGGGGCCGCGGAGGTGCCGTCGGAGTCATTGTTGTCGGCCGCAGCGGGCTGCGGTTCGGTGTTTTCGAGCATGCGGGGGTTCTCCCGTCAGGCCCCCGGGCTCCGCATCCGGGCACGACGTGCCACCGCAATCACCAGCCGGCCGCGATCTGGCGGTCCGGCTCCCACGGTGCCGTCGTGCGGACGCGAGGCCGCACAGGGGCTCGTAGTCTCGCTCGACCCCCGCACGTCGCGGGGTGTCGAAAAGTCTTCTGGTCTGACCAGTCTTCTCAGTTTTCAAGGGCCGGGCCGAGGGGTGGCCGGGCCTGCGCGCGACGACGCTCGCTCCCCTGGGGAGCCGCGGGGGCCGGGGAGCCGCAGGCGCGGAGGTGTGCTCCGTGCCTGCGCTCCCGCCCACTCGGCGGACGGCGGTTGCGCGCGGCAGGTCGGCCTAGCGGCCGGCCTCGGCCGCGGCGCGGTCGAGCGCCAGCGGGTCGGTCACCGTGCCGGTCTGCTCGTCGAGCGGCCCCTGCGCCAGCCTGGTCACCTCTGCGGGGACCGGCGGCGCGAGGTCGGCCGTCGAACGGAGACCGGACAATACGTCGTCGGGTCGTACGGCGGGTGTGGCGTGTCGTACTACCAGGCGCAGTATCGCACAGGGAGCGCCATTGCGAACATCGTCTGCACCGTCCGCGCCGGTGTCGTCACCGATCCCGACCTGCACGGAGCCCTCGGGGAGGAGTTCCATGGCGGCGACCGCGGCGCGCGCGTCGAAGGTGCGCAGGCCGTTCTTGGTCATCCGCTGCACCTCGACCGCGTCGGCGGCGAGGAACACCGCGGCGGCCTTCTCGGCCTCGGCGGGCTCGACGCCGGGCAGGCGCAGCAGCCATTCGGAGGCCTCCAGGCGCTCCACGAAGTTGGCGGTGCGGACCTCGACGGCGTCGGTGATGTCCAGGCCGGGCGGCAGCGACTCGTCCAGCTGGCGGCGCAGCGCCTCGGGGTCGCGGGTCTCGGCGAGGCCGATCTCCAGGTACTCGGCCTCGCTGGCGGTGCCGGTCGGGGCGGCGTTCGCGTAGGAGACCTTGGGGTGCGGGGTGAAGCCCGCGGAGTAGGCCATCGGGACGGCCGAGCGGCGGAGCGCGCGCTCGAACGCCCGCTGGAAGTCCCGGTGGCTGGTGAAGCGCAGACGACCGCGCTTGGTGTAGCGGAGACGGATGCGCTGCACCGTCGGCGCGGGCGGCGGACCGTCGGGCGTGCGGCGTGCCAGGGAGCTCAGTCCTTCGTCAGTTGTCCCCGTCCGGCCTCACGCCGGTTGCGGCTCCGGCCGGACTCTGTCGTCACCAGGGTACGCGCTGGTTCAGCCCAGCAGCGTCCGCCGTACCTCCCGGGCCACCCGGCGGATCTCCGCCCTGACCGGCCACCAGACCTCCCGGCGCACCCAGCGGCAGGGCCGCACCACGGTGAAGCGCCAGATCCGGCCGCCGATCCGCCACGACCACAGGAACGCCAGCCACAGCGCGCGCAGCACCGGGAACAGCAGCGTCCGCCACAGCCACCGCAGCGGAACCCACAGCAGGTGGTACAGCACCCGCCCGATCGGCACCGCGACCCGGTGCCACAGCCGGCGCACCACCTTCGCGACCCGCACCGCGACCGCGCGCAGCACGCGTCCGAGCGGGGCCAGCACGTAGCGCCACAGCCACTGCGCGAGGGGCACCACCACCCAGCGCAGCAGCCAGCGCAGCGGTATGACGATCAGCCAGTTCCCCAGCGGTGCCAGCACGTACCGCCACAGCAGGTCCAGCGGTCGCCCCACCACCCGCTCGAGCAGCCACCAGAGCCCCCGGCCGACCAGCACGGCCAGCTCCCACAGCAGCCGCACCGGCACCACCACGGCGACCACGACCGGCCGCACCACCGCGACCAGGCACCCCTGCGACTCCTGACCCACCGTCACTCCCCCGTCGACCGATCGGGCGATGGTACGGCACGCGAACGCCCCCGGCGCAGGGGGTGCGCCGGGGGCGTTCGAGGTGAGGGGGTGTCAGCTGTTGACGACCGTCAGCGGGAGGAGCTTCTTGCCGGTCGGGCCGACCTGGATGTGGGTGTCCATCTGCGGGCAGACGCCGCAGTCGAAGCACGGGGTCCAGCGGCAGTCCTCGACCTCGACCTCCTCGAGGGCGTCCTGCCAGTCCTCCCACAGCCAGTCCTTGTCGAGGCCGCTGTCGAGGTGGTCCCAGGGCAGGACCTCCTCGTAGGTGCGCTCGCGGGTGGTGTACCAGTCGACGTCGACGCCGGTGCCGGTCAGGCCCTTGGCGGCGGACGCCATCCAGCGGTCGTAGGAGAAGTGCTCGCGCCAGCCGTCGAACCGGCCGCCGTCCTCGTAGACGGCGCGGATCACGGCGCCGAGCCGGCGGTCGCCGCGGGAGAGCAGGCCCTCGACGATGCCGGGCTTGCCGTCGTGGTAGCGGAAGCCGATGTTCTTGCCGTACTTGCGGTCACCGCGGATCGAGTCGCGGAGCTTGGCCAGCCGCTCGTCGGTCGCCTCGGCGGACAGCTGCGGCGCCCACTGGAACGGGGTGTGCGGCTTGGGCACGAAGCCGCCGATGGAGACGGTGCAGCGGATGTCGTTGGTGCCGGTGACCTCGCGGCCCTTGGCGATGACGTTCTTCGCCATCTCGCCGATCTGCAGCACGTCCTCGTCGGTCTCGGTGGGCAGGCCGCACATGAAGTACAGCTTCACCTGGCGCCAGCCGTTGCCGTACGCGGTGGCCACCGTGTTGATGAGGTCCTCCTCGGACACCATCTTGTTGATGACCTTGCGGATCCGCTCGGAGCCGCCTTCGGGGGCGAAGGTCAGGCCGGAGCGGCGGCCGTTGCGGGAGAGCTCGTTGGCGAGGTCGATGTTGAAGGCGTCGACCCGGGTGGAGGGCAGCGACAGGCCGACCTTGTCCGCGGCGTAGCGGTCGGCCAGGCCCTTGGTGATGTCGGCGATCTCGGAGTGGTCGGCGGAGGACAGCGAGAGCAGGCCGACCTCCTCGAAGCCGGTGGCCTTCAGGCCCGCCTCGACCATCTCGCCGATGCCGGTGATGCTTCGCTCCCGCACGGGGCGCGTGATCATGCCGGCCTGGCAGAAGCGGCAGCCGCGGGTGCAGCCGCGGAAGATCTCCACCGACATCCGCTCGTGCACGGTCTCGGCGAGCGGGACCAGCGGCTGCTTGGGGTAGGGCCACTCGTCGAGGTCCATGACGGTGTGCTTGGAGACCCGCCACGGGACGCCGGGGCGGTTGGGCACCACGCGGCCGATCCGGCCGTCCGGCAGGTACTCGACGTCGTAGAAGCGCGGGATGTACACCCCGCCGGTCTTCGCCAGGCGCAGCAGCAGTTCGTCGCGACCGCCGGGGCGGCCCTCGGCCTTCCAGGCGCGGACGATGTCGGTGATGTCGAGCACGGCCTGCTCGCCGTCGCCGATCACGGCGGCGTCGATGAAGTCGGCGATCGGCTCGGGGTTGAACGCGGCGTGCCCGCCGGCCAGCACCACCGGGTCGTCCATGGTGCGGTCCGCGGCGAGCAGCGGGATGCCCGCGAGGTCGAGCGCGGTCAGCATGTTGGTGTAGCCGAGCTCGGTGGAGAACGACAGCCCGAAGACGTCGAAGGCCTTGATCGGGCGGTGCGCGTCCACGGTGAACTGCGGGACGCCGTGCTCGCGCATCAGCGCTTCCAGGTCGGGCCAGACGCTGTAGCTGCGCTCGGCGAGCACGCCCTCGCGCTCGTTGAGCACCTCGTAGAGGATCATCGTGCCCTGGTTGGGCAGCCCGACCTCGTAGGCGTCCGGGTACATCAGCGCCCACCGCACGTCACAGGAATCCCAGTCCTTGACGGTCGAGTTGAGCTCGCCACCGACGTACTGGATCGGCTTCTGGACGTGCGGGAGGAGGGCCTCCAGGCGTGGGAAGACCGATTCGACAGTCATGCGCAAGGACCTTTACGGCAGAAAACGAGGTGACCCTTCAGGGTAGCCGAGCCCCGAGGGTCACCGTTTCCGCGCGCAGGCCCGGATCCCGATCGCCTAGATCCCTATCGGCCGCTGGGAGCGGACCGACTGGAGCAGTCCGACGGCGATCCAGACCGCGAACATCGACGAGCCGCCGTAGGAGACGAAGGGCAGCGGGATGCCCGCCACCGGCATGATGCCGAGGTTCATCCCGATGTTCTCGAAGGCCTGGAAGGCGAACCAGGTGACCACGCCCGCGGCCAGGATCGTGCCGTACAGGTCGGTGGCCTGGCGCGCTATCCGGCAGGCGCGCCAGAGGATGACGCCGAGCAGGCCGATCATCACCAGGCCGCCGACGAAGCCGAGTTCCTCGCCGGCCACGCTGAACACGAAGTCGGTCTGCTGCTCGGGGACGAACTGGCCGGTGGTCTGGGTGCCGTGGAACAGGCCCATGCCGGTGAGGCCGCCGGAGCCGATGGCGATCCGGGCCTGGGCGGTGTTGTAGCCGACGCCGGCCGGGTCGAGCGCGGGGTTGGCGAAGGCCGCGAACCGGTCGACCTGGTACTTGCTGAGCACCCCGAGCTGCCAGATCGCCAGCGCCCCGGCCGCGCCGCCGCCGAGCAGGCCGAACACCCACTTGTTGGAGGCGCCGGAGGCGAGCAGCACGCCGAGCACGACGACCGCCATCACCATCACCGAGCCGAGGTCCGGCATCAGCATGACCACGGCCATCGGGAAGGCGGCGAGGCCGAGCGCCTGCAGCACGCTGCGGCCGGTGGGGAACTCGCGTTCGCCGGCGTCGACCCGGGCGGAGAGCACCACGGACATCCCCAGCACGATCGCCAGCTTGGCGAACTCGGCGGGCTGGATGGAGAAGCCGCCGCCGAACTGGATCCAGGAGTGCGCGCCGTTGATGGTCGAGCCGAGCGGGCTGAGCACCGCGAACAGCATCAGCACCACGGCCAGGTAGACGAACGGCACCACCGTGCGCAGCCGCCGGGTGCCGGCCACCACGACCACCGTGCACAGCGCGACGCCGATCAGCAGGTTGGTCAGGTGCCGGTACAGGAAGTACTGCGGGTCGCCGTGGGTGAGCTGGTCGCGGCCGCGGGTGGCGGACCAGACCAGCATCGAGCCGATCAGGGACAGCCCGAGCGCCGCCAGGATCATGATCCAGTCGAGCCGGCGCAGCGGGGAGTCCTTGGCCATCACCTTGGCGAAGGAGTTGCGCCGGGGGGCGAGCCGGACGGTGCGGTACGAGCCGTAGGAGGTCATGCCCTGCCCCTTCCGTACCCGGTGCGGGTGGGTTCGACGGCGGCCAGCAGCACGGTGGCGGGGGCGTCGGCGCCGGCCGGCGGGGCCGGGTCGAGGAAGGTCGCGCCGGTCTCGTAGGTGTACGCGGCCTGGATGATCGCGGTGCCGTCCGGGTTGAACTTGGGCAGCTGTGCCTGCGGCTGCGGGAGCAGCGCCTTGGCGTTGTCGATGTTGCCCTTGTCGTCGACGCCGTACAGCGCCTGGTAGATCCGGCGCACCGAGTCGCCGGAGCCGCCGGAGCCGGTGCCGCCCTGACTGATCGTCATGACCACCGCGTAGTCCTTGCTGTAGGTGGTCAGCCAGGAGGTGGTCTGCTTGCCGGCGACCTCGGCGGTGCCGGTCTTGGCGTGCAGCTCGATCTTGCCCTGCGGCCAGCCCGCGCCGGTGAACTTCCAGGCGGCGGTGCCGCTGGTGATGACGCCGGCGGTGGCCTGGTCGATGTACTGCAGCAGCTGGCCCTGGGCGGGGATCTTGCCGTCCTCGTGCGGGGCGATGTCGCGCACCAGCGCGCCGCTGGGGCTGACGACCGCCTTGCCGATGGTGGGCCGGTACAGCGTGCCGCCGTTGGCGAGCGCCGCGTAGACCCGGGCCATCTGCAGCGGGGTGACCAGGGTGTCGCCCTGGCCGATGGCGAAGTTGACCATGTCACCGGCGCGCATCTGGTTGCCGTCGGCGCAGTTCTCGCGGGCGATCTCGTCGGCGTACTCGTGGCCGCCCTTGGCCGCCTGGTCGCACCAGGACTGCTTCATGGCGTCGTAGTACGACTGCTTCCACTGCCGGTCGGGCACCCGGCCGGTCACCTCGCCCGGCAGGTCGATGCCGGTCTTGGCGCCCAGGCCGAACTGGTGGGCGGTCTTGAAGAACCAGTCGCCGGCGTCCTTCTTGGGCTTGAGACCGCCGTCCTTCATCCACTGGTCGTAGGCCAGGCCGTAGAAGACGGTGTCGCAGGAGACCTCCAGGGCCTTCTCCAGCGAGATGTCACCGAAGCTCTCGGACTCGAAGTTCTTGAACTCGCGGCCGCCGATGGTCAGCGACTTGGGGCACGGGTAGTGCCCGTTCAGGGAGTACCCGGCCTGCACGGCGGCGGTCGTGGAGATCACCTTGAAGGTGGAGCCGGGCGCGGACTGACCCTGTATGGCCCGGTTGATCAGCGGGTAGTTGGAGTCCTTGCTGTTCAGCGCCTGGTAGTCCTTGGCGGAGATGCCGCCGACCCACAGGTTGGGGTCGTAGGTGGGGGCGCTGGCCATCGCGACGATCCGGCCGGTGTGCACGTCCATGACGACGGCCGCGCCGGAGTCGGCCTCGTAGTTCTTCTGGGTCTCCTTGTCGTACACCTTGCGGGCTTCGGCCATCGCCTGCGCCAGCTGGTCCTCGACCACCTTCTGCACCCGGGCGTCGATCGAGGTGACCAGGTTGTTGCCGGACTGCGCGGGGGTGGTGCCGGCGCTGCCGATCACCCGGCCGAGGTTGTCGACCTCCAGCCGGTCGACGCCGGTGGTGCCGCGCAGGTCGTCGTCGTAGACCGACTCCAGGCCGGCCCGGCCGATCTGGTCGGAGGGCAGCCGGCGCTCGCGGCCGGTCTTGTCGGCGGTCTTGGTGACCTCGTCGTCGGTGACCGGCGACAGGTAGCCGAGGATCTGCGCGGCGCTGGCGCCCTCGACGCCGGTGTAGCGGCGGGTCGCGGTGGGCTGGGCGGTGACGCCGGGGAAGTCCTCGCGGCGTTCCATTATCTGCATCGCCTGCTGCGTGGTGGCCTGCTGGGTGACCGGGATCGGCTGGTAGGGCGAGCCGTTCCAGCACGGCTGCGGCGTCTTGGCGTCGCACAGGCGGACCTTGTTGCGCACGTCGTCGGCGGGCACGCCGAGGACCTCCGCCAGCCGGGTCAGCACGGCCTTGCCGTGGTCCTTCTGCTGCAGCAGCGAGGTGCGGGAGACCGACACCACCAGCTTGGTCTCGTTGCCGGCCAGGATGCGTCCGGAGGCGTCCAGGATCTCGCCGCGGACGGCGGGCTCCACCACCTCGCGGATGTGGTTGCCCTGGGCCTGGGCGGTGAACTCCTTGCCGTTGCGGACCTGCAGGTACCACAGCCGGCCGCCGAGGGTGGCGAGCAGCGACAGCACCAGCACCTGGAGCACCACCAGACGGATCGTCACCCGCTGGGTCCGGCCGGTCTCGGGGATGTTACTCACGTTGCGCGGGGCTCCGTCCCGGCTCAGGGGCGCTTGGCGAGGCCGAGCGCGCGCTTCTTCTTGTAGGTGGGCATGGGCGAGGCCTCGCGGGTGGTCCGGTAGCGGCCCAGCGAGCCGAGGCCGGAGCCGCCGTCGGCGCCGCGCGCCGATTCGTTGACCACCCGGTCGCCGTCGAAGCGGCGGGCCAGCAGCATCACCAGCGGGACCGTGAACGGGGCCAGCAGCACGTCGTAGAGCAGCGCGCTGATCACCAGCCCGGTGAGGCCGACGTGCCGGGCGGCGGTGTCGCCGACCAGGGCGCCGACCGCGGCGTACAGCAGGGTGGAGACCACCGCGGCGCCGGCCACCACGGCGAGCGCGCTGAGCGCGGAGCGCTGCCGGCCGCCGTCCGGCTTGAGCAGGCCGGCGGCGTAGCCGACCAGGCAGAGCACCAGGGCGTAGCGGCCGATCGCGTGGTCGGACGGCGGGGCGAAGTCGGCGAGCAGGCCGGCGCCGAAGCCGACCAGGCAGCCGCCCTTCGGGCCGTAGACCAGGGCCAGGCCGACCACCACCAGCATCAGCAGGTCCGGGGTGGCGCCGGGCAGTTGGAGCCGGCCCAGCACGCTGACCTGGAGCACCAGGGCGACCAGCAGCAGGACGGCGGAGAGCAGGATCCGGTTCAGACGCGGCATCAGTGTCCCCCGGTGGTGGGCGGTACGGCGGCGATCGGCGCCTGCGGGTTGCTGGCGGCGGACGCGGCGGGCACGGGCGGCAGCACGGCGTCCCGCGGGTCGGTGCGCGGCGGGACGACCACCACGCCGACCAGGTCGAGGCGGGTGAACTGCACGTACGGCTGGACCAGGATGGTCTTGGTGAGCTGGCCCGGGGTGGCCTGGACCTCGCTGACCGTGCCGACCGGGACGCCCGGCACGAACGGGCGGCCGCTGTGCGAGCCGAAGGTGACCAGCCGGTCGCCGGGCTTGACCTGGGCGCGGCCGTTCAGCAGCTGGATCTTCATCGGGGCGGTGCCCTGTCCGGCGGCGAAGCCGATCTCGTCGCTGCCCTCCAGCCGGACGCCGGCGGTGAAGCCGGGGTCGGAGGCGAGCAGCACGGTGGCGGTGGTCGGCGCGACGGTGGTGACCCGGCCGACCAGGCCCTGGCCGTCGATCACGGTCATGTCGCGGGTCAGGCCGTCGTCGCTGCCGGCGTCGATGGTGATGGTCCAGGAGAAGCCCTGGGCGGCGCCGATCGCGATCACCTGGGCGGCCTTGATGGTGTAGCCGCCGGAGCCCGCGGTGCGCAGCAGCTCGTCGAGCTGCTTGGTGCGGCCGACCGCGGCGTCCGAGGACGCCAGCTTCTGCCGCAGCTCGGTGTTCTCGCGGGTGATCTGGTCCAGGCGCTGCTGGTGGGTGCCGGCGTCGCGGATCGCCCGGATGTACCCGGCGACCGGGTCGACGGCACCGGCCGCGACGTTCTCCACCGGGCCGAGCACCGAGGCGGCGGCCCGCCGGGCCCCGCCGAGCGGCGAGGACTCGCCGCCCTTGATGTCCACGGTGATCAGCGCGAAGGCGACGGCGACCAGCAAGACCAGCAGCAGTCGGCTCTCTCGGGTGTCCCTCACGGTGCTGGTGCTGCCCCTTCGTGCTGAGTGTCCGTCAGCTGAGTCTTGTTCAGTTGGGATGCTTAACGACGCGGCTGCGCGTCGAGGACCTGCTGCAGCGCCTCGAACTCCTCGACGCACTTGCCGGCGCCGAGCGCCACCGAGTCGAGCGGGTTCTCCGCGATGTGGATCGGCATGCCGGTCTCCCGGCGCAGCCGCTCGTCGAGGCCGCGCAGCAGGGCGCCGCCGCCGGTGAGCACGATGCCGCGGTCCATCACGTCGCCCGCCAGCTCCGGCGGGCACTGGTCGAGGGTGGTCTTCACCGAGTCGATGATCGAGTTCACCGGCTCGTCGATCGCCTCGCGGACCTCGGCGGCCGAGATCACCACGGTCTTCGGCAGGCCGGAGACCAGGTCGCGGCCGCGGATCTCGGCGTGCTCGTCCTTCTCGCCCTCGCTGCCGAAGGCGGAGCCGATCGACATCTTGATCTGCTCGGCGCTGCGCTCGCCGAGCAGCAGGCTGTACTCCTTCTTGATGTGCTGGACGATCGCGTTGTCCAGCTCGTCGCCGGCCACCCGCAGCGACTGGGCGGTGACGATCCCGCCGAGCGAGATCACCGCCACCTCGGTGGTGCCGCCGCCGATGTCGACCACCATGTTGCCGGTCGGCTCGTGCACCGGCAGGCCCGCGCCGATCGCCGCGGCCATCGGCTCCTCGATGATGTGCACCTGGCGGGCGCCGGCCTGCGAGCTGGCCTCGATCACCGCGCGGCGCTCCACCCCGGTGATGCCGGACGGCACGCAGACCACGACCCGCGGGCGGGCCAGGTAGCGGCGGCGGTGGATCTTCAGGATGAAGTAGCGCAGCATCCGCTCGGTGATCTCGAAGTCGGCGATGACGCCGTCCTTGAGCGGGCGGATCGCCACGATGTTGCCCGGGGTGCGGCCGATCATCTTCTTCGCCTCGGCGCCCACCGCGAGGATCCCGCCGGTGTTGGTGTTGACCGCCACCACCGAGGGCTCGTTCAGCACGATGCCCTTGCCCCTGACGTACACCAGTGTGTTCGCGGTGCCGAGGTCGATCGCCAGGTCCCGGCCGATGAACGACAGGTTGTTCGCCATGGGATGTCGAGTGCCTTCCCGAGTTCGGATCAAGGGCGCAGGGCGGGCCGGCCGCGCGGGCCCGCGCGAGGGCTGACGGCGGCTGAGCAACCGCGCCGGGCCCGTGAGTTGGGGTCCATCGTAGTCACGCCGGTCAGCACGAGCGGCGGGTACGGCATGCCGCCCATTCTCCGGCGGCGGTACGGCTTCTCATGGCATTGGGACGCCGTGTCGGGGGGTGGGGTTCCGTGATTTGAGGATTAACGCTCAGATGGTGGAACCAGGCTCTCACCAGCCCGAACACCCGGACGCGCGGGTGCCGGGAAGTCCCACGGCACCCACACGTCCGGACGCGGAATCCCTACCGGAACGTCACGCGTGGGCGGGGAAGAAGATCTTGATCTCGCGCTCGGCCGACTCCGGCGAGTCCGAGGCGTGGATCAGGTTCTCGCGGGTGATCGTCGCGTAGTCGCCGCGGATGGTGCCCGCGCCGGCCTGCAGCGGGTCGGTGGCGCCGGCCAGCACCCGGATGCCGGGGACGACGTTCTCGCCCTCGACGATCAGCGCGATCGACGGGCCGGAGGTCATGAACTCCAGCAGCGGCTCGTAGAACGGGCGGCCGACGTGCTCGGCGTAGTGCTGCTCCAGGGTGGCCCGGTCGAAGGTGCGAAGCTCGATCGCAGCGAACCGCCAGCCGGCCTTGCGCTCGATCCGGCTGATGATCTCGCCGGCCAGGCCGCGCTTCACGGCGTCGGGCTTGAGCAGGACGAGAGTGCGCTGGGACACGGTGCGGCTCCTGGTTGTTCGGTCGTGCCTGGTGTATGTCCCAGACACTACCCCGGCCAGGAGGCCGCCCCGTTGACCAGCCCGGTCAGAGCGCGGGCGCGGGCGCGGCGGCGGCCGCGGCGCGCTCCGCCTTGATGACGTCGATCTTGCGTCCGTAGTGCACCGAGCACCACCACAGGCCGCCGAAGACCAGGCCGAAGCCGTACATCGTCGGGAGCACCAGTCCGCTGGCCAGCACGCCGAGTTGGAGCGCCCAGCCGACCCAGACCGCGCCGGGCCGGGTGATCACGCCGCAGAGCAGCACGCAGAGCAGCATCGCGGTGCCGCTGACCGCCCAGATGGTGCCGGTGCCGACGTCGGTGAGCTTCATCGCGACCAGGCCGGCGAACATGATCAGCAGGGCCTCGCCGATCAGGGTGGAGGAGCACAGGGTGCGCATCGGCGGGTTACTTCCTTCCGAACAGTAGGCGCGCCTCGCCCACCGTGATGACGGAGCCGGTGACCAGGACACCGGCGCCGCCGAGGTCCTCCTCCTCGGCGAGGGTGACCGCGGCGTCGATGGCGTCGTCGAGGCGGGGCTCGACCTGGACCCGGTCCTCGCCGAAGACCTCCACCGCGAGCGCGGCGAGCCGGTCGACCGGCATCGCCCGGTGGGTGGAGTTCTGGGTGATGACCACCTCGGCGAGCACCGGCTCGAAGGCCTCCAGGAACCCGGAGACGTCCTTGTCGCCGCTGGTGGCGATCACGCCGACCAGCTTGGTGAAGCCGAACGCCTCGCCGAGCGCGGCGACCGTGGCCTGCGCGCCGTGCGGGTTGTGCGCGGCGTCCAGGATCACGGTGGGGCTGCGCCGGACCACCTCCAGGCGGCCCGGCGAGGAGACGCCGGAGAACGCGATCCGGACCTTGTCCTCGTCCAGGTGCTCGGCGCCGCCCTGGCCGACGCCGAAGAACGCCTCCACGGCCGCCAGCGCGAGCGCCGCGTTGTGCGCCTGGTAGTCGCCGTGCAGCGGCAGGAAGAGGTCCTGGTACTCGTGGCCGCCGAGGCCGCGCAGGGTGACCAGCTGTCCGCCGACCGCGACCTCGCGGCGGATCACGCCGAACTCCATGCCCTCGCGGGCGACGGTGGCCTCCACCTCGACGGCGCGGCGCAGGATGGTCTCGGCGGCGTCCAGCGGCTGCTGGGCGACCACGGCGAGCGCGCCGGCCTTGACGATCCCGGACTTCTCCACCGCGATCTTGCCGGTGGTGTCGCCGAGCTTGTCGGTGTGGTCCAGGCCGATCGGGGTGATCACCGAGACCTGGGCGTCGATCACGTTGGTGGCGTCCCAGGAGCCGCCCATGCCGACCTCGACCACCGCGACGTCCACCGGCGCGTCGGCGAAGGCGGCGTAGGCCATGCCGGTGAGCACCTCGAAGAAGGACATCGCGACCGGCTGCGCCGCGTCCACCATCTGCACGTAGGGCTCGATGTCGCGGTACGTCTCGACGAACTTCTCCGGGCTGATCGGCGCGCCGTCCAGGCTGATCCGCTCGGTGACCGACTCCACGTGCGGCGAGGTGTAGCGGCCGGTGCGCAGTTCGAAGGAGCCGAGCAGCTGCTCGACCATCCGCGCGGTGGACGTCTTGCCGTTGGTGCCGGTGATGTGGATCGAGGGATAGGCGCGCTGCGGCTGGCCGAGGATGTCCATCAGCGCCTCGATCCGCGTCAGCGAGGGCTCCAGCTTGTTCTCCGGCCAGCGGCCGGCCAGCTCGGCCTCGACGGCGCGCAGTTCGGAGTCGGTCCCGCCGGCTTCGGCGGGGCGGACGGTGTAGGGGTTGGGCTCGGCCTTGTCGCTCACCCCGCAAGTCTAAGACCGACCGGCGGCCGTACCCGACCGTGCGCGCGCCAACCCTCAACGGGCCCTCTTGACACCGGAATTGGTCTACTCCACCGTGTGAGTCGCTCCCCCACCGCTCCCCGCACCGCACCACCCATCGACACTCCCCCACATGGAGATGGCATGCGTGCACCACATCACCGACCCCGCACCCAGCGGACCCTGCTCGCCGGGCTGCTGTCCGTCGTCCTCGCCCTGGTCGGCCTGCTGATGGCAGGCACCGGGACGGCCACGGCCGCCAACGTGGACGTGATCCAGAACGGCGACTTCAGCGCCGGCAACCACATCAGCCCGTGGGTCTGCGGCCCGACCGTCGCCGCGGTGAACAACTCCGGCACCGGCTGGGACCTGCAGGGCACCCCGGCCGGCCAGGACTACGCCGGCTGCACCCAGCAGGTCGCCGTGCTCCCCAACTCCACCTACACGCTGACCGCGGTGGTGCAGGGCCCCTACACCTTCCTCGGGGCCACCGGCACCGGCGGCACCGACCCGTCCACCTGGACCAGCGGCACCGGCTGGTCGACGCTGACCACCACCTTCACCACCGGCGCCTCGACCACCTCGGTCTCGGTGTGGTTCCACGGCTGGTACGGCCAGGCCGCCTACCTGGTGGACAAGGTCTCCCTGGTCGGCCCGGGCAGCGGCTCGCCCAGCCCCTCGGCCACCGCCTCCTCGCCGCGGCCGTCCACCTCCACGTCCACCTCGCCCTCCCCGTCGCCCTCCGTCTCGACCTCGCCCAGCAGCTCGCCGACCACTCCCCCGCCGCCTCCCGGGAAGCACCGGCTGACCGGCTACTGGCAGAACTTCTACAACGGCGCCACCCCGCAGCGGATCAGTGACGTCCCGGCCGCGTACGACATCATCGCGGTGGCCTTCGCGGACGCCACCAGCACCCAGGGCGCGATCGGCTTCACCCTGGACTCCACGCTGTCGTCCAAGCTGAACGGCTACACCGAGGCCCAGTTCAAGGCCGACATCGCGGCGAAGCGGGCGGCCGGCAAGAAGGTGATCGTCTCGGTCGGCGGCCAGAACGGCACGATCTCGGTGGCCAGTTCCGCCGCCGCGACCAACTTCGCCGACTCCGCCTACAGCCTGATCCAGACCTACGGCTTCGACGGCGTCGACATCGACCTGGAGAACGGCGTCAACTCCACCTACATGTCGCAGGCGCTGCACTCGCTGGCGAGCAAGGTCGGCTCCGGCTTCGTCCTGACCATGGCCCCGCAGACCATCGACATGCAGTCCACCGGCGGCGAGTACTTCAAGCTGGCGCTGGCCACCAAGGACATCCTCACCATCGTCAACATGCAGTACTACAACAGCGGCACGATGCTCGGCTGCGACGGCAACGTCTACGCCCAGGGCACCGAGAACTTCCTCACCGCGCTGGCCTGCATCCAGCTCCAGGGCGGCCTCGACCCGGGCCAGGTCGGCCTGGGCGTGCCCGCCTCCACCAGTGCGGCGGGCGGCGGCTACACCAGCCCGGCGACCGTCAACGCGGCGCTGGACTGCCTGGCCGCCGGCACCAACTGCGGCACCTTCAAGCCCAGCCGGACCTGGCCGGGCATCGGCGGCGCGATGACCTGGTCCACCAACTGGGACGCCTCGGCGGGCAACCCGGTCGCCACCACCATCGGCTCCCACCTGCACGCCATGCCGTAACCGGCGCCGGCCCGGCAGGAGCGCCGACGCCCTGCCGGGCCCGACCGCCGACCGGCGGCGCCCGACTCAGCAGTGACGATCCGTCAGTAGGTGGCGCGGGGGGTGGGCAGCCGCCCGCCGTGCCGCCGGCGCAGTTCCGCGGCGACCTCCTCCGCCTCGCCCTCCGGCAGCAGCGGCAGCATCATCGCGACCGCCTGCACCAGGCCGCCCAGCAGGTAGGTGGTGTCGGCGGTGCTCGCCACCAGCGCCCGCACGGTGGCGACGTCCCCGGCGGCCACCGCCTCCAGCAACTGGGCGGCGCCGGCGGCCTCCTCGTCCACCGCGACCTGGGAGCTGTCCAGCGGGGCGCGCCGGGCCAGTCCGCGCAGCACCCGGTCGGCGACCTCGGGCGCGTACGCCTTGCGCACCGCCTCGGCGGCGATCCACACCAGCAGGGTGGCCACCTCCCGCTCGGCGTGCTCGGCGAGCAGCAGATCCAGCTCGGTGTCGAAGGCGAGCTGGTTTCCGTGCCGGAATGCCAGCAGCAGCGTCGCCGCCCGGGCCTTGGCCGCCTCCACCTCTTCCATCGGCAGTTCGTCGGCCAACTCCCTGGTCACCACCATGTGCGTGCCCTCCGTTCGTCGCCCCGCCCGAATGGGAACTTCCGTCCACCGTACACATCTGAACTGCGAAGGTCGCTGAACGCGGCGGGAGCGACAACGGAATGCGGCCCAATGGAGTTTGCCCGCGCAATTGCCCCGGAATGCACGCCGAATAGCCGCTGCGAAAGAACTCGGGTCCCGCCTTCAAAAGAAAGGCGGAGGGCCGCCGCCCCCCGGTGGGAGCGACGGCCCTCGACGACCGACGGTGCGTCAGCCCTGCGGCAGCGCGGCGAGCTGCGCGGTGATCCGGACGATGTCGGCCTCCGCGGCCTCCTGCCGGGTGCGGATCTTCGCCACCACGTCGTCCGGCGCCTTGGCCAGGAAGGCCTCGTTGCCGAGCTTGGCGGAGGTCTGCGCCTTCTCCTTCTCGGCGGCCGCGAGGTCCTTCTGCAGGCGCTTGCGCTCGGCCGGGACGTCGATGGTGCCGGACAGGTCGAGCGACACGGTGGCCCCGGCGACCGGCAGCGAGGCGGTGGCGTGGAAGCCCTCCGCCGGCTCGGTCAGCCGCAGCAGCGAACGGATCGCCGCCTCGTGCACCGCGAGCCGGGTGCCGGCCAACTCCAGCTGCGCCGGGACCTTCTGGGTGTCGCGCAGGCCCTGGTCGTTGCGGAACCGGCGGACCTCGGTCACCACCTGCTGCAGCAGGGCGATCTCCGACTCGGCGTCGGCGTCCCGGTAGCCGGAGTCCTTCGGCCACTCGGCGACGACCACCGACTCGGCGCCGGTGAGCGCCGTCCACAGCGCGTCGGTGACGAACGGGACGATCGGGTGCAGCAGACGCAGCGTCACGTCCAGCACCTCGCCGAGGACCCGGCGGGCGTTGTCGGCCTGCGCGCCGCCCTTGCCCAGGGTGGTCTTGGAGAGCTCGACGTACCAGTCGAAGACCTCGTCCCAGGCGAAGTGGAACAGCGTGTCGGAGACCTTGGCGAACTCGAAGTCCTCGTAGAGGGCGTCGACCTCGGCCACCGTGGCGTTCAGCCGGGACAGGATCCAGCGGTCCGCGGCGGTGAGCTCCTCCGGCGCGGGCAGCGGGCCCTGCACGGTGGCGCCGTTCATCAGCGCGAAGCGGGTGGCGTTCCAGATCTTGTTGCAGAAGTTCCGCGAGCCCTTGACCCAGTCCTCGCCGATCGGCACGTCCGCACCGGGGTTGGCGCCGCGGGCCAGCGTGAAGCGGACGGCGTCCGCACCGTAGGCGTCCATCCAGTCCAGCGGGTCGACGGCGGTGCCGGAGGACTTCGACATCTTCTTGCCGAACTCGTCGCGGACCAGGCCGGTCAGCGCGACCGTCTTGAACGGTGCCTGGCCGTCCATCGCGTACAGGCCGAACATCATCATCCGGGCGACCCAGAAGAAGATGATGTCGTGGCCGGTCAGCAGCACGTCGGTCGGGTAGAACTTCTCCAGGTCCGCGGTCTGCTCCGGCCAGCCCAGGGTGGAGAACGGCCACAGACCGGAGGAGAACCAGGTGTCCAGGACGTCCGGGTCCTGCACCCAGCCCTCGCCGGTGGGCGGCTGCTCGTCCGGTCCGACGCAGACGACCTCGCCGTTCGGGCCGTACCAGACCGGGATCCGGTGGCCCCACCAGAGCTGGCGCGAGATGCACCAGTCGTACATGTTGTCGACCCAGTCGAAGTAGCGGCGCTCCAGCTCCTTCGGGTGGATCTGGACCCGGCCGTCGCGGACCGCGTCGCCCGCGGCCTTGGCCAGCGGCTCGACCTTGACCCACCACTGCAGCGACAGCCGCGGCTCGACCACGGTCTTGCAGCGCGAGCAGTGGCCGACGGCGTGCTCGTAGGGGCGCTTCTCGGCGACGATGCGCCCCTGCTCGCGCAGCGCGCCGACCACGGCGGCGCGCGCGTCGTGCCGGTCCAGGCCGAGGAACGGCCCGTGCACCGTGATGGCGCCGCGCTCGTCCATCACCGTCAGGTTCGGCAGGTTGTGCCGCTGGCCGATGGCGAAGTCGTTCGGGTCGTGCGCGGGCGTCACCTTGACGGCGCCGGTGCCGAACTCCGGGTCGACGTGCTCGTCGGCGATGACCGGGATCTCACGGTCCGTCAGCGGCAGCTTGATGGTCCGTCCGACCAGGTGCGCGTAGCGCTCGTCGGACGGGTGGACGGCCACCGCGGTGTCGCCCAGCAGGGTCTCGGCGCGGGTGGTGGCGACCACGATCGAGTCGTCGCCGTCGCCGTAGCGGATCGAGACCAGCTCCCCGGGGACGTTCTCGTGCTCGACCTCGATGTCGGAGAGCGCGGTCAGGCAGCGCGGGCACCAGTTGATGATGCGTTCGGCGCGGTAGATCAGGCCGTCGTCGAAGAGCTTCTTGAAGATGGTCTGGACGGCCTGCGACAGGCCCTCGTCCATGGTGAAGCGCTCGCGGGACCAGTCGACGCCGTCACCGAGGCGGCGCATCTGGCCGAGGATCCGGCCGCCGTAGTTCTCCTTCCACTCCCAGACCTTGTCGACGAAGGCCTCGCGGCCCAGGTCGTGCCGGGACAGGCCGGACTCGGCGAGCTGCTGCTCCACCTTGTTCTGGGTGGCGATGCCCGCGTGGTCCATGCCGGGGAGCCACAGCGCCTCGAAGCCCAGCATCCGCTTGCGGCGGGTGAGGGCGTCCATCAGCGTGTGCTGGAAGGCGTGGCCGAGGTGCAGCGCGCCGGTGACGTTCGGCGGCGGGATGACGATGGTGTACGCCGGCTTCTCGCTCTTCGCGTCCGCCGTGAAGTAACCGCGCTCTACCCAGCGCTCGTACAGCTCGCCCTCTACGTCGGCCGGAGCGTAGGTCGTCGGGAGGGTGGCTGCGTCGTCCCCGGGGTAGGAATTCGCGGGGCGCTGGTTCGTCGTGTCGGTCACGACGGACAGTTTACGGAAGGCCGGGCCGCGGTTACGAACCGATAGTGCCCGGACCACTCGGGCGGCCCGTGGGGGGCGTACGGTACCGTGCCCGAATACTCGACGAGACCGGGGCCGCGCGAGTCAGCGGCGGGGGAGACGAAGCGCATGTACGGCCAGGGGCAGGGACAACCGTATCCGCAGGGGCAGCCGCAGCAGCCGTACGGCGCGCAGCAACCTCCGTACGGCGCACCGCCGCAGCAGCCGCCCGGCCAGCAGCAGTGGGGCGCGCCCCCGCAGCAGCCGTACGGCCAGCCCCCGCAGCAGCCCGGCTACGGCACCCCGCCACCCGCCGGGCAGCCGCCGTACGGCCAGCAGCCGCAGCCCGGTTACGGCTACCCGCAGCAGCAGCCGCCCGCGCAGCAGCCCTGGGGCGGCGCCCCGCAGCAGCCCGGGTACGGCTACCAGCCGCCGGCGCCGGCGAAGAGCGGCAAGGGTCCGCTGATCGCGATCGTCGCGGTGGTGGTGCTCGCGGTGCTCGGCGGCGTCGGGTACTACGCGCTGAGTGACGGCTCGTCCGGTCCCGGTTCCGGTACCGGCGGCAAGTACAAGCTGACCGCTCCGGACACGGTGGCCGGCTACACCAAGAAGTCGTCCTCGGACAAGGGCGCGGTGAACGGCACCGACGGCCTGGCTACCCTGGAGGGCTCGCTCGGCGCGCTGTACCAGAAGACGCCGACCGACATGATCAGCTTCGGCGGTGGCTGGGGCACCGTCAACGACCCCGGCGCGATGCTGAAGACCGCCTCCGACCAGGCCACCCAGTCCCAGGCCGCCGGTACCGCGGGCAAGTTGACCTGGAAGAAGCAGCCGACCGACGTCGCCGCCAACGACCCCACCGACCCGGGCGCCAAGCTGCAGTGCGGCGTGGCCACCTCCGGCGTGGTGGAGATGCCGGTGTGCATGTGGGCCAGCCACTCCACCTTCGGCACCGTCGCGTTCGTGACGATGAGCGCCACCGGCACCCCGCAGCCGATCACCCAGACCCAGGCGGCCGACCGCACCCGGCAGTTCCGGGACGCCGTGGTGGCCCCCAAGTAGCCACCGCCGCAGCGTCGTTCACACCCCTTCACCTCACCACTTTTCGCGCGAATCGGAGTTCTCCGTGTCCGACAACCAGTTCGGTCCGCCGCAGCCCGGCTTCGGCCCGCCGCAGCCGCAGGCCCCGGCCGGCGTGCCCCCGCAGGCCGGCTACGGCTACCCGCAGCAGGCGCCGGCCCAGCCGCAGCAGCCCTGGGGCGGCGGCCAGGTCCCGCCGCAGGCGTTCCCGGCCGGCGCCCCCGGCGGGTTCCCGCCCGGCTACCCGGCCCCGCCGAAGAAGTCCCGCAAGGCGCTGTGGATCGTGCTCGGTTGCGTGGCCGGCGTGATCCTGCTCGGCGGCGGCCTGCTCGGCTACTTCATCTACGACACCGCCTCGAAGACCGGCAAGAACAAGGTCGTGCTGCCGGAGACCTTCCACAGCATGACCCGCGACCCCAACGAGGACTCCGCCAAGGAGCTCGCCAACGAGCTGCAGTCGGACTTCAGCAAGGGCGACTCGGCGTGGACGCCGACCGAGGTGGTCAGCTCCATCTACCACTCGGCGGACAACGAGAAGGCCGCCATCGTGGCCGGCGCCTACGGCAACGTGCTGCTGCCGTCCAAGCAGGTCGACGCGGTCTTCACCGGCGCCACCTCGGGCGGCGCGGCGATCACCGACCGCAAGGACGTCGACCCGGGCCCGCTGGGCGGCCGGATGTCCTGCGGCACCACGGAGACCGGCGGCGAGAAGGTCGGCTTCTGCGCCTGGGCCGACGGCTCCTCGGTGATGATGCTGATGGAGTTCGACGCCTCCACCGCGGTCTCGCTGGACCAGATCGCCGCCGACGCGCGCGAGCTGCGCGGCATCTCGGAGATCCCCAAGTAACCTCCGGCACCCGGCAACAGAACGGGCCCCGCACCGAACTCCGGTGCGGGGCCCTTCCGTTGAAGCCTTGACGGAGCGTCAGGCGCTCTTCTCCCGACGCTCGCGCTTGATCATGTCGCGCGGCACCAGGGTCGGGATGGCGTGCTTGGAGACCACGTCGCCGGTGACCACCACGCGGGCGACGTCCTGCCGGGACGGCACCTCGTACATCACGGACATCAGCACCTCCTCCATGATGGCCCGCAGCCCGCGCGCGCCGGTGCCGCGCAGGATCGCCTGGTCGGCGATCGCCTCCAGCGCGTCCCGGGTGAACTCCAGCTCCACGCCGTCGAGTTCGAAGAGCTTGCGGTACTGCTTCACGAGCGCGTTCTTCGGCTCGGTGAGGATCTGCAGCAGCGCCTCGCGGTCCAGGTTGTGCACGCTGGTGATGACCGGGAGGCGGCCGATGAACTCCGGGATCATCCCGAACTTCACCAGGTCCTCCGGCATCACCTGGCGGAAGTGGTCGGAGGCGTCCTGCTCGCGCTTGGAGCGGATGGTGGCGCCGAAGCCGATGCCCTTCGCGCCGGCCCGGCCCTCGATGATCCGCTCGAGGCCGGCGAACGCACCGCCGACGATGAACAGCACGTTGGTGGTGTCGATCTGGATGAACTCCTGGTGCGGGTGCTTGCGGCCCCCCTGCGGCGGCACCGAGGCGGTGGTGCCCTCCAGGATCTTCAGCAGCGCCTGCTGCACGCCCTCGCCGGAGACGTCCCGGGTGATCGACGGGTTCTCGCTCTTGCGGGCCACCTTGTCGATCTCGTCGATGTAGATGATCCCGGTCTCGGCCTTCTTGACGTCGTAGTCGGCCGCCTGGATCAGCTTCAGCAGGATGTTCTCGACGTCCTCGCCGACGTACCCGGCCTCGGTCAGCGCGGTGGCGTCGGCGATCGCGAACGGCACGTTCAGCATCCGGGCCAGGGTCTGCGCGAGCAGCGTCTTGCCGGAGCCGGTCGGGCCGAGCAGCAGGATGTTGGACTTGGCCAGCTCGATCGCGTCGTCCCGGCCGTTGCCGGCGCGGCCGGTCTCGCCCGCCTGCACCCGCTTGTAGTGGTTGTAGACCGCGACCGACAGCGCCTTCTTGGCGAGGTCCTGGCCGACCACGTACTGGTCGAGGAACTCGTAGATCTCGCGGGGCTTCGGCAGCTCCTCGAAGCGCACCTCGGAGCTCTCGGCGAGCTCCTCCTCGATGATCTCGTTGCACAGGTCGATGCACTCGTCGCAGATGTACACGCCTGGCCCGGCGATCAGCTTCTTCACCTGCTTCTGCGACTTGCCGCAGAACGAGCACTTGAGCAGGTCGCCACCGTCTCCGATGCGTGCCACGAGGTGCTTCCCCTTCGCCAGGGGCCCCGCGGGGGTCGGGGCCTGGTGCTGTGGACCGGCCCCGCCGTCGGCGGTCGGTCCCGGTATCCGACGGTACTCTGCCGAGCCGCGGTTTCCGCCGACTTCGACAGCTCTGCCGTACGCCCTGGGCGAATTGATACCGAACAGATGCCGTCGCGGGTGCATGACCCGTCAAGTCATTGTGCCGGGGCGGACGCCCCGACCGGAACGCCCCGCGACGGGGCGTACGTCACGTACGCGCCGTCGCGGGGCGGTGGATCACTCGCCGTACGAGGTCTTCCGGGTCGAGATGATCTGGTCGATCAGGCCGTACTCCAGCGCTTCCTCGGCGGTGAGGATCTTGTCGCGCTCGATGTCGTCGCGGACCTGGGTCACGTCCTTGTTGGAGTGCTTGGCCAGCATCTCCTCCAGCTGCGCGCGCATCCGGAAGATCTCGTTGGCCTGGATCTCCAGGTCGGACACCTGGCCGCGGCCGGTCTCGGTGTACGGCTGGTGGATCAGGATGCGGGCGTTCGGCAGCGCCATCCGCTTGCCGGGGGAGCCCGCCGCCAGGATCACCGCGGCGGCCGAGGCGGCCTGGCCCATGCAGACGGTCTGGATGTCCGGCTTCACGAACTGCATGGTGTCGTAGATCGCGGTCAGCGCGGTGAACGAGCCGCCCGGGGAGTTGATGTAGACCGAGATGTCGCGGTCCGGGTCCATCGACTCCAGGCAGATCAGCTGCGCCATGATGTCGTTCGCGGAGACGTCGTCCACCTGCGAGCCGAGGAAGATGATGCGCTCCTCGAACAGCTTGGCGTACGGGTCGTACTCCCGGATGCCCTGCGAGGTGCGCTCGACGAACCGCGGGACGATGTAGCGGCCCTCGGCCCGCATGTCCTCCAGGCGGGCCTTGGCACCGGACAGGCTGGGGATGTTCATGTTCTCTGGTCCTCCGAAGCGTGCGGTCTGGGTTCCGATGCCGGTCAGCCGGCCAGGCCGGCGCCGGTGCCGCCGCCACCGGGGACGTCCGCGGCGCTGTGCATGATGTCGTCGATCAGGCCGTAGGCCTTGGCCTCCTCCGGCGTGAACCAGCGGTCACGGTCGGAGTCCGCGGTGATCTGCTCGAAGGACTGGCCACTGTGGTGGGCGATCAGCTCCGACATCCGCTTCTTGGTGCGCAGCAGCTGCTCGGCCTGGATCCGGATGTCGGTGGCCGAGCCGCCGAGGCCCGCGGAGGGCTGGTGCATCAGGATGTTGGCGTTCGGCAGCGAGAAGCGCTTGCCCTTCGCACCCGCGGTCAGCAGGAACTGACCCATCGAGGCGGCCATGCCCATCGCGATGGTGACCACGTCGTTCTTGATGTACTGCATGGTGTCGTAGATCGCCATGCCCGCCGAGATCGATCCACCCGGGGAGTTGATGTAGAGGTAGATGTCCTTCTCGGGGTCAGCCGCGAGCAGCAGCAGCTGGGCGGTGATCTTGTTGGCGATGTCGTCGTCGACCTGCTGGCCGAGGAAGATGATGCGCTCGTTGAGCAGCCGGTTGTAGACCTGGTCGCCCAGGCCGCCGAGCACGTCGCCGGCGGCGGCGTGCGGCGCCATCAGTCCAGGCATCTGCATCTGCGGGAACGTCACTTAGCCACCTGCTCAGTCGATCTGCTTTGGGTGTCGCTGTCTATGGACCCTAACGCCCGGGCCCGGCCGCTGAATCCCCCACGCAGAACTGTTCGCTGTGAGCGCAGGGTGAGCACGGGAACGCGAACGGGCCCGGGCACCGTGCGGTGCCCGGGCCCGTTCCCGGCTGACGCGGCGTCGGCTGACGCCCGCTAGTGCGGAGCTCAGGCCTCCGCGGACTCCTCGGCGGCGGCCTCGACGGTCTCGTCGGCGGCCTCGTCCTCGTCGTCCTCGAAGGAGACGGTCTCACCGTTGGTGTCGGTGACCTTGGCGGCCTCGACCACCAGGGCCAGCGCCTTGCCGCGGGCGACCTCGCCGACCAGGAGCTGCACCTGGCCGCCCTGGACGACCTGCTGCGCGAACTGGTCCGGGGTCAGGCCCGAGCCGGCGGCGCGGCGGATGAGGTGCTCGGTGAGCTCCTCCTGGTTGACGCCCAGCTCCTCGTTCTTGACGATCTGGTCCAGCACGAACTGGGTCTTGATGCCCTTCTTCGCCTGCTCCTCGGTCTCCGCGTCGTAGTCCTCGCGGGACTTGTCCTGGGAGGCCAGGTAGGTGTCGAGGGTCAGGCCCATCGGCTCCAGCTGGTGGTGCTCGAGGTTGTGCTTGCGGGTGCCGATCTCGTCCTGGAGGAGCTTCTCCGGGTAGTCCATCTCGACCCGGCCGAGCAGCTCGTCGAGGACCTTCTCCTGGGCCTGGGTGGCCTGGTCGAACTCCTTCATCCGCTCAAGGCGCTTGCGGGAGTCCCCGCGCAGCTCCTCCAGGGTGTCGAACTCGCTCGCCAGCTGCGCGAACTCGTCGTCCAGCTCCGGGAGTTCCTTCTCCTGGACGGCGGTCACGGTGACCGTGACCTCGGCGTCCTGGCCGGTCTGGCTGCCACCCTTGAGGGCGCTGGTGAAGGTCTTGGACTCACCGGCGGACAGGCCGATCACGGCCTCGTCGATGCCGTCCAGCAGACGACCGGAGCCGATCTCGTAGCTCACGCCGGTGGCGGTGCCGTCGTCCGGCACCTCACCGTCGACCTTGGCCTCCAGGTCGATCACCACGACGTCGCCCTCGGCGGCGGCGCGCTCGACGTCCTTGACCGAGGAGAAACGCTCGCGGAGCTGCTCCAGCGACTTCTCGATGTCCTCGTCGCTGACCTCGATCGGGTCGACGACGACGGCGATCTCGGTGAAGTCGGGCAGGGTGACCTCGGGGCGCACGTCGACCTCGGCGACGAACTTGAGGTCACCGCCGTCCGCCAGGTTCTCGACACCCTCGATGCCGGTGATGTCCGGCTGGCCCAGCACGTCGATCTGGCCCTCGTCGACGGCCTGCGTGTAGAAGCGCGGAAGCGCGTCGTTGACGGCCTCCTCCAGCACGGCGCCACGGCCGAACCGCTGGTCGATCACCTTGTTCGGGATCTTGCCCTTACGGAAGCCCGGTACGGTGACCTGCTGGTTGATCTTCTTGTACGCCGCGTCGAGGCTGGGCTTGAGCTCCTCGAAGGGCACCTCGACGGTGAGTCGAACCCGGGTCGGGTTCAGAGTCTCGACGGCGCTCTTCACGGTTAGGTCTCCTAGGGGCTTGCGGTCAGGGCGATAGGCGGTTGGGGCTGCATTGCTGTCCGTACTACCGCCAGCGGTCCATCCTACCGGTACCACGAAAGCGACTGTGCCCGGCACCGGCGGCGTTCCGGAAAAGCGGAAGACGACAACAGGGCCCCGCCCGCCGGACGAGACCCTGCCGCACACGGTCGGGGTGACCGGATTCGAACCGACGGCCTTCCGCTCCCAAAGCGGACGCGCTACCAACCTGCGCCACACCCCGTGGTGCCGAGCAGAAGAGTACACGTCGGCCCGCCCCCGACCGGAGCGAAATCCGCGAGCCGACGGCGGCAAAGCGGTGTGCATTCCGCGGCCCCGACCAGGTACGCTAGGCCAGTCCTCACCACCGCCACGGCGGTGCGGGTACGCCTACGCGGGTGTAGCTCAATGGTAGAGCCCCAGTCTTCCAAACTGGTCACGCGAGTTCGATTCTCGTCACCCGCTCCACAGCCCGACGGCCCCGACTGCACCCGCAGTTGGGGCCGTCTGCGTTTCCGCTCGGGCCGTCGGTGTTTCCGCCCGGCAGCCCGAAGGCCCCGCGCAACGCTGCGCGGGGCCTTCGACGGTTACTGCGGGGATCAGACGTTGACGCCGTGGGCGGCCAGGTAGGCGACCGGGTCGATGTCGGAGCCGTAGTCCGGGGTGGTGCGGATCTCGAAGTGCAGGTGCGGGCCGGTCACGTTGCCGGTGGCGCCGGACAGGCCGATCTGCTGACCCGCCGTCACGGACTGGCCGGCCGAGACGGAGATCGAGGAGAGGTGGGCGTACTGGGCGTACTTGCCGTCGGCCAGCTTGATGATGACCTGGTTGCCGTAGGCGCCACCGTTGCCGGCGGAGACCACGGTGCCCGCGGCGATCGCCTTGAGGCTGGTGCCGGTGGAGACCGGGAAGTCGATGCCGGTGTGGTAGCCGCTGGCCCAGTTGGAGCCCGCCACCTTGTAACCGGTGGTGACGCTGCCGGGGGCCGGCGCGACGTAGCCGGAGGAGGCCACCGAGGAGGTGGACGCCTTGGGGGCGGCCTGCACGGTCTTGGCGGTGGAGGTGGTCGACTTCGCCGCGGAGGTGGTCGACTTGGTGGAGCCGGACGCCTTGGCGGTGTCGTTGCTGGACGCCTTCGGGGCCTGCTCGGCCTTCGGGGCGGCCTGCTCGGTCTTCGGCGCGGCGGCGGTCTCCGCGGCCTTGCCGTTGACGGTGAGCTGCTGGCCCGGGTAGATCAGGTTCGGGTTGCCGCCGATGACCGAGCGGTTGTCCTGGTACAGCTTCTGCCAGCCGCCGTCCACCTTCTGGGCGGTGGCGATCTTCGACAGGGTGTCGCCGGAGACGACCTTGTAGTCGTGCGCGGCGGCGGCCGGAGCGGCCTGCGGCGCGGCGGCGGCGGTGTCGGCGACCGGGGTGGCGTCCACCGAGACCTGGGCCCACTGGCGGCCGTTGTCCTGGTGGTCGGTGGTGACGTGCGCGGAAGCGGCGGTCACCGGGAGGCCGACCGCGGCGCCGGCGACGCCGGTGGCGATGGCGATACGGACGAGGGTGGTCATACGCGGCTTGCGGTGCTTGCCCTTGACGGACATGAGCATTCCTCTCCGACGCCTACGAGGTGAGCTGTCGGGTTCGGGCGAGAGTTGCCCGGCCGCAAGCGCGGCTTCACCCCGAGCCGGGGCCCGTGTTCCGGGTCCGGCGACTTACCTGTGGTTCCCCCGCTCCTGCCGTGACTGGGTATCTGGTCGGCACCGGACGGCGGCAGGACTAGGCGTTCCGCTCGGTGGCCCACCCGGACCATTGCCGGGCTGCTGAGGAAGCAAAACCCACGGGTCAGGAGGCTGGCAAGCGCCGAAAAGCCCCGTTCCCAAGATCGGGAAGGGGCTGACGGATCGACAGGTCACGCTCTGCCGAGCGGCCTGCTGCGGTCCGCGCACGGGATCATGACGGTGTGCCTACGAACCCTCTACGCGGGGCGATTTCGGGCACCCTCCGCAGTGCGGTGCGGACGCGGAGTGACGGAACGGGTGACCCTGGTCACCCGCGGGCAGGCCGGTGCGACGGCGCGGGGCGCCTCCCCGTCCGTCGCGGTGTTCCCCCCGGGAGCCGACGGTGCGTCAACCCGCGATCGAGGAGATGGCTTTGGCGACCGAGTTGAGGAACTGCTGGATCGGACCGGCCGCGGTCGACTGGCTCAGCATGAAGCCGAACAGCGCGGCGACGATGAAGTGCCCGCTCTTCAGCTGCTTGTTGCGGATGAAGATGGCGCAGACGATGCCGAACAGGACCAGCGCGGAGACGGAGAAGGCCACCCGGACTCACTTCCTCGGTTCATGGCGGGGACTCGTGTCGGAACCGGAGATGGCTCCAGGCGGAAACCGGCCCCAACCCCCCGTGTCCCCACCAGCCCATCCGGACTCAGTGTGGTCGTTCGTGCGGACTGCGTAAAGGACTTGCCCACAAGCCCGGCGCCGCAACCCGCGCGATGAGACTGATTTTCGCCGACCGTGACCATAGCGGACCGGCCTTGACGGACCGTCGGCGGGCGGCGGACTGCGGGGGCTCTCCCGGCAAACCGGCAGGCAGACCCGCAGGTGATCCATTCCCCGGGTGCCGCAGGAGAATTGGCCGAAGATCAACGTCCCGGGTTGACACTCCGTGGACAGCCCGCGAGCGCCTCCCGCACGGTGCGCCGACCGGCGCGGGCGGGAGTCAGCGACGCCAGACCAGCAGCACGGCGCGGTCGTCGTTGACGTGCTTGGCGACGGTGTCGATGAGCCGGACCGCGGCGCCGGAGCGCCCGGCCACCGGGGCGGTGGCCACCAGCCGGTCCGCCTCGCCCATCAGCCGGTCCATGCCCTCGGCGAGGTCGCGGCCGGGGATCTCCACCATGCCGTCGGTGCACATCAGCAGCAGGTCACCGGGGCCGAGGGTGCCGCGCACCCCTTCGAACTTGGCGCCGTCGTACACCCCGAGCAGCGGGCCCTCGGCCTGCTTGACCTCCCAGTGGCCGGCGCCGGCGAGGCGGTGCATGCCGGGCAGGTGGCCGGCCGACAGCAGCTCGTACTCGCCGGTGTCCAGGTCGAGCACCAGGTGGACGGCGGTGGCGAAGCCCTCCTCCCAGTCCTGGCGGAGCAGGTAGCCGTTGGCGGCGGGCAGGAAGTCGTGGGCGGGCAGCGAGCCGAGCAGGCCGCCGAAGGCGCCGGACAGCAGCAGGGCCCGGCTGCCGGCGTCCATGCCCTTGCCGGAGACGTCGGCGAGCACCGCCTCCAGCACCCGGCCGCCGGGGCCGGTGCGGGCGGCCACCATGAAGTCGCCGGAGAAGGACTGGCCGCCGGCCGGGCGCAGCGCCATGTCGGCGTGCCAGCCCTCCGGGAGCCGGGGGACGCGGCCCTGCACCCGGATCCGCTCGCGCAGGTCGAAGAGCATGGTGGAGCCGCCGCGCCACGGCACGCCGACCCGGCGGCGGAACTGGGCGACCAGCAGCCCGGCGACGCCGACCGCGCCGACCACCAGGGCCGCGCCGGGGGTGACCCCGTAGATGTAGGCGTCGGGGTTGTCGGCCGCGGTCCGCTCCCCGGTGTGCACCAGGGACTCGGTGATCAGCCCGCCGGCCGCGACCGCGTACAGCAGCACCAGGGTGCCGGGGCGCAGCAGCAGGGCGCCGGCCAGGATCGGCAGCACCAGGGCGGTGGGCGGGCACCAGTTGGGGATCCAGACGTTCAGCATGACCAGCAGCGGGACGGCCAGCGCGAGCAGCGCGAAGGCCCACCAGTCGGCGCCGTCGCCGCGGAAGTAGTCCACCCCGGTTCGGCGCAGCCTGCGTCGGGCCCGGTACAGCGCCGCGCGCCACCGGGCCGTCACGGGCTCGCGGGCCGCCTTGGCGGCCGGGCGGCCCGTCGCACTCGTCCGCGTGCTGTCGGCCATGGGGTCCGACCTTATCCACCGGCGGTGCGCGCGTCGACGGGGTGGGCGGCCCGGGCGCGCCGGGCCGCGCGCCGCGGGCGGGTTTCGGCCGCCGGGCGGCCGGGGTGCGGCCACCCGGCGGCAGGGCGGGCGCCGGGGCGGCCGGGCCGGTGGCACGTCCGCAATTCCGTCGCCATCGCCCGGATCGGGTGATAGGAGGGGTACATGACGATTCGACACCCCGAGCTGACCGTCCGGCCGTTGCGCGCCGAGGAGTGGGAGGAGTGGTACCGGAACCTGGAGGTGGCCTTCGGCGGGGACCAGGAGCCGCCCGAGGAGCGGTCGCTGTGGCGGGAGTTGACCGAGGTGGAGCGCTCGCTGTCGATCTGCGAGGGCGAGCGGACGGTCGGCGGCGGCGGGGCGTTCACCTTCCGGGTGGTGGTGCCGGGCGGTGCGGTGGTCCCGGCGGCGGGGGTGACCATGGTGGGCGTGCTGCCGACGCACCGGCGGCGCGGCGCGCTGACTGCGCTGATGCGCCGTCAGCTGGACGACGTGCGGGCGGCCGGTGAGCCGCTGGCGGTGCTGACCGCCTCGGAGCCGCCGATCTACGGCCGGTTCGGCTACGGGCAGGCGACCCGCAAGGTGGCGGTGGAGCTGGAGCGCGGCCGGGTGCGGGTGCACGTCCCGCCGGGCCCGGCCGCGGCGCTGCGGCTGGCCGACCCGGTGGCCGAACTCGCGCGCTGCGAGGAGCTGTACGCCGCGCTCGCCACCCGCCGCCCGGGCACCCTGGTGCGCGCGCCGGGCTGGGACCGGGTGGGCGTGCTGGACGCCCCGGCGTCCCGCGGCGGCTACTCCCCGCTGCAGTGCGTGCTGGCCGAGGACCCGGCCACCGGCGAACTGCTGGGCTACGCCCGGTACGCGGTGAAGGGCGACTGGCGGGACGGCAGCCCGGTCGGCGTGGTGCGGGTCCGCTCGGTGGTGGCCGCGCACTCGGGGGTGTCCGCCCGGCTGTGGGAGTACCTGCTGGACCAGGACCTGACCGAGCGGGTGGAGGTGCGCAGCCTGCCGGTGGACGATCCGCTGCTGCACCTGGTGTCGGACGTCCGGCGGCTGCGGCCGCGGCTGGAGGACGCGATGTTCGTCCGCCTGGTGGACCTGCCGGCGGCGCTGACGGCCCGCGGGTACGCGCAGTCGGTGGACGTGGTGCTGGAGGTGACCGACGCGTTCTGCCCGTGGAACGCCGGGCGCTGGCGGCTGACCGCGGGCCCGGGCCGCTCGGCGGTCTGCGTCCGCACCGAGGAGGCGGCCGAACTGGAGCTGGACGTCCGGGAGTTGGGGGCGGTCTACCTGGGCGGCGGCTCGCTGGCGGCGCTCGCCTCGGCAGGCCTGGTGACCGAGCTGCGCCCGGGGGCGCTGGAGGGCGTCTCGGCGGCCTTCCGGTCGGCGCTGGAGCCCTGGCTGCCGCACGGCTTCTGACCGGGCGGCCGACCCGGCGGCGGAACGCCGACGCCCGCCGCCGGTCGAGCACCGGCGGCGGGCGTCGTGCGTCCGGGGTTCAGCCCTGCGGGTGGTGGGCCGGGATCGGGGGGAGCTCGCCGGTGGTCTCGTACTCGGACAGCATGGTGATCCGGCGGGTGTGCCGCGGCTCGCCGCTGTAGGGGGTGTTGAGGAAGATCTCGACGAACTTGGTGGCCTCGTCGACGGTGTGCATCCGGCCGCCGATCGACACCACGTTGGCGTTGTTGTGCTCGCGGCCGAGGGCGGCGGTCTGCTCGCTCCAGGCGAGGGCCGCCCGGACGCCCTTCACCTTGTTGGCGGCGATCGCCTCGCCGTTGCCCGAGCCGCCGATCACCACGCCCAGCGCCTCGGGGTCGGCGGCGGTGCGCTCGGCGGCCCGGAGGCAGAACGGCGGGTAGTCGTCCTCGGCGTCGTAGATGAGCGGGCCGCAGTCGACCGGCTCGTGCCCGGCTCCCTTCAGCCACTCGACGAGGTGGTTCTTCAGTTCGTATCCGGCATGGTCGGAGCCCAGGTACACGCGCATGACCATGAGTGTGACATGTCGCGCAGCCCGCTCCCCGACAGGGGCGCGGGCTCGTGCGCGGACGGGTCGTCAGCGACGGCCGAGCAGCTTCCAGGTGAGCGGCAGGGCGGCCGTCGCGAGGACCAGCTTGAGGGCGTCGCCGACCAGGTACGGGTAGAGGCCGAGGTCGGCGGCCTTGGCCAGCGGGACGTCCAGCGCGAACGCCAGGTACGGCACGCCGACGGCGTAGATCGCCAGGCTGCCGAGGGCCATCACGCCGGCGGTGGCCAGCGGGCTGCGGTCGGCGCCGCGGCGGGCCAGCGCGCCGGTGAGCGCGGCGGCCAGCACGAAGCCGATCACGTAGCCGAGGCTCGGCATCGACCAGCCGGAGCTGCCCTCGGCGAACCACGGCATCCCGGCCAGGCCGGCCAGCAGGTAGAGGCCGAGCGAGGCGGCGCCGCGGCGGGCGCCCAGCGCGGTGCCGACCAGCAGGGCGGCGAAGGTCTGCCCGGTCACCGGCACCGGCGAGCCGGGCACCGGAACCGACAGCTGCGCGGCCGCGCCGGTCAGGGCGGCGCCGCCGACCACCAGGGCCAGCTCGCGGGCCCGCGCCCCGAGTCGGGTGGACGCCGCGGGCAGCAGGTCGGCGAGGACGGCGGTGGACGGTATCGGCGCGGCGGTGGCCATGGACGCTCCCGGGGGGTTCCGATGCGGATGATCACCACGAACCTACGCCGCGTCAGGCCGCGGGCACCGCGTCGGCCCGTGACAAAGCCGGGCGGCCCGGGGTTGTCGGATCCGGCCTGTGACCAAGCACTCACGTCCCGTCTCGGTGCCGGTGCGGTCACGTTCCGTCAAATGGCCGTCCGGATTCCGGGCATGCTTTGGGGCGTCCACGTCACGTGCCGAATAGTGGACGGAACTCCCCGGAGTCCCCCGATAGTCGAACGTCTGGATCCACCCGCATGACCAGTCCCACCACCGCGCCCGCCGCGCCGCCGCAGGCGTCCGACGACGCGGGCCTGGCCCACGGCCTGAAGCAGCGTCACCTGTCGATGATCGCGCTCGGCGGCGTGATCGGCGCCGGCCTCTTCGTCGGCTCCGGCGCCGGCATCGCCGCGGCCGGTCCCGCCGTGGTGCTCGCCTTCGCCGCCTCCGGCCTGCTGGTCATGCTGGTGATGCGGATGCTCGGCGAGATGTCCGCGGCGCGCCCGGCGTCCGGCTCCTTCTCGGTGCACGCGGAGCGCGAGATCGGCCCGTGGGCCGGCTTCGCCGCGGGCTGGCTGTTCTGGATCCTGCTCTGCGTCGGCGTCGCGGCCGAGGCGATCGGCGCGGCCGGCATCGTCTCCGGCTGGCTGCCCGCCGTCCCGTCCTGGGCCTGGGTCGCCGTCTTCATGGCCTTCTTCTGCGCCACCAACCTCGCGGCGGTGCGCAACTTCGGCGAGTTCGAGTTCTGGTTCGCCGCGGTCAAGGTCCTCGCGATCAGCGCCTTCCTCGTGATCGGCGTGCTCGCCGTGCTCGGCCTGCTGCCCGGCACCGACTCCCCCGGCGCCGCCAACCTCACCGGTCACGGCGGGTTCCTCCCGACCGGCGCCGGCGGCCTGGTCACCGGCCTGCTCGCCTCGGTCTTCGCCTACGGCGGCCTGGAGACCGTCACCATCGCCGCCGCCGAGTCCGAGAACCCGCGGCGCAGCGTCGCCCTGGCCGTGCGCACCGCGATGTGGCGGATCGCCCTGTTCTACGTCGGCTCGATGGCGGTGATCGTCACCCTCGTCCCGTGGAACGACCCGTCCGTGGTCAAGCCCGGCCCCTACGTCGCGGTGCTCGACACCCTGGGCATCCCCGGCGCCGCCCAGCTGATGAACGTGGTCGTGCTGATCGCCCTGCTCTCCGCGATGAACGCCAACATCTACGGCTCCTCCCGGATGGCCCACTCGCTGGTGGCCCGCGGCCAGGGCCCGCGCGCCCTCGCCCGGATCTCCGGCGGCGTCCCGCGCCGCGCCGTGCTGGCCTCCTCGGCGTTCGGCTTCTTCGCCGTCCTGCTCTCCTACTGGTGGCCGGAGACCGTCTTCAGCTGGCTGCTCAACATGGTCGGCGCCGCCGTCCTGGTGGTCTGGGCCTTCATCGCGGTGGCCCAGCTCCGCATGCGACGGCGCCTGGAGCGCGAGGAGCCGGCGAAGCTGACCGTCCGGATGTGGGGCTTCCCGTACCTGACGTACCTGGCCCTGGCCGCGATCCTCGGCATCCTGCTCCTGATGACCGTGGACTCCGCCAACCGCATCCAGCTCTACTTCACGGCGGGTCTGGCAGCCGTGCTCGCCGTTCTCGGCTACCTGAAGTCCCGCGCCCCGCAGGGGGCGCGGGGAACTTCGCGAGCAACCGAGCTCGGGCAGGACTGACGCTCCGACAGGAACCGCCCGGACGCCCTTGGGCAATCCGGGCGGTACGCCTCGCGGAGCGAGCTACTCGAACGACGGGCCGGCGGTGCGGGTGCGCTTGATCTCGTAGAAGCCGGGCGTCGAGGCCACCAGGACCACGCCGTCCCACAGCCGGGCCGCCGCCTCGCCGCGCGGCGTGGGGGTGACCACCGGGCCGAAGAACGCGACCCGGCCGTCGGGGCCGTCGAGGGCGATCACCGGGGTGCCGACGTCCTCGCCGACCAGGCCGATGCCCTCCGCGTGCGAGGCGCGCAGCGCCTCGTCGTGCGCGTCGGTGTCGGCGGCGTCGGCCAGGTCCTCGGGCAGGCCCGCGGCCTGCAGCGCGGCGACGATGGTCTCCCGGTTGTTCGGCAGGCCCTGGTTGTGGAAGCGGGTGCCGAGCTCGGTGTAGAGCGGGCCGAGCACCTTCTCGCCGTGCGCCTCGGCGGCGGCGATCAGGACCCGCACCGGACCCCAGCCCGCGGCCAGCAGCTCCCGGTACTTCTCGGGCAGGTCCTCGCGGTTCTCGTTGAGGACCGAGAGGCTCATCACGTGCCAGCGGGTGTCCACCGGGCGGAGCTTCTCGACCTCCAGCATCCAGCGGGAGGTCATCCAGGCCCAGGGGCAGATCGGGTCGAACCAGAAGTCGGCGATCTTGCGGGAGTCGGCAGTCGTCACGGACGGCGTCCTTCGGGTCGTCAGGTCATGGGTGCGGGGAGCCCGGGCAGCCGGACTCCCGAGGGAGTCGAACTCCGGGGCGGCCGGGATGATTCCTCCCCCAGTGCAATGGCACAGGAGTCGGGGCGTGAAAGGATGCCCTGGAGGAGTGCCATGAGCACTCCCGACCGTGTGTTCCGTACACCGCGTGTTCCGTACAGAGGAGTGCCGACGTGCCGGGGAAGAACCTGAGCCGCGAGGAGGCCCGCGAGCGGGCCGCGATCATCCGGGTGGAGGGCTACCGCGTCCACCTGGACGTGAGTGCGGCGGCCGACCCCGCCCGGCCCACCTTCCGGTCCACCACGACCATCGACTTCCACTGCTCCGCCCCGGGCTCGGCGAGCTTCGTGGACCTGCTGGCCCCCGCGGTGCACGAGGTGGTGCTGAACGGGCGCCGACTCGACCCGGCGGAGGTGTTCGACGGCGCGCGGGTCGCGCTGCCGGAGCTCGCCGCGCGCAACGAGCTGACCGTGGTCGCGGACTGCGCCTACAGCCGCACCGGCGAGGGCCTGCACCGCTTCGTCGACCCGGTGGACGGCGAGACCTACCTCTACACCCACTACGAGCCGGCCGACGCCCGCCGGGTCTTCGCGAACTTCGAACAGCCGGACCTGAAGGCCCCGTTCACGTTCACCGTGACCGCCCCCGCGGCGTGGGACGTGTACGCCAACGCGGTCGCCGAGCAGATCGTCGAGCAGGACGCCGCCCGCACCTGGAACTTCGCGCCGACCCGGCCGATCTCCACCTACCTGACCGCCGTGGTGACCGGCCCGTACCACGTGGTCCGCGACCACTACACGCGCGAACTCGCCGACGGCACCGTGCTGGAGATCCCGCTCGCCGCCACCTGCCGGCGCTCGCTCGCCCCGTACTTCGACGCCGACGAGATCCTCACCGTCACCAAGCAGGGCCTGGACTTCTTCCACCAGGAGTTCGACTACCCGTACCCGTTCGGCAAGTACGACCAGTGCTTCGTCCCCGAGTACAACATCGGCGCGATGGAGAACCCGGGCTGCGTGACCTTCCGCGAGGAGTTCATCTACCGCTCCAGGGTCACCGAGGCGGCCTACGAGTCCCGGGCCAACGTGATCCTGCACGAGATGGCCCACATGTGGTTCGGCGACCTGGTCACCATGAAGTGGTGGGACGACCTGTGGCTCAAGGAGTCCTTCGCCGACTTCATGGGCTCCTTCGCCCAGATCGAGGCCACCAGGTACGGCGCCGCCTGGATCACCTTCGCCAACCGCCGCAAGGCCTGGGCCTACCGGCAGGACCAGTTCCCCACCACCCACCCGATCACCGCGGACATCCGCGACCTCGAGGACGCCAAGCTCAACTTCGACGGCATCACCTACGCCAAGGGCGCGTCCGTCCTCAAGCAGCTGGTCGCGTACGTCGGCCGGGACGCCTTCTTCGAGGGCGTGCGCGGGTACTTCCGCAAGCACGCCTTCGGGAACACCGTCCTGTCCGACCTGCTGGACGCGCTGGAGGAGACCAGCGGCCGCGACCTGACCGCCTGGTCCGCCGCCTGGCTGGAGACCTCCGGCGTCAACGTGCTCACCCCCGAGCTCACCACCGACGCCGACGGCCGGATCACCGAACTGGCGATCCGTCAGGACGGCGAGGTGCTCCGCCCGCACCGCATCGCGGTCGGCCTCTACGACCTCGCCGAGGACGGCTCGCTGCAGCGCACCGACCGCTACGAGCTGGACGTCACCGGCGCCCGCACCACCGTCCCGGACGCGGCCGGCCGTTCCCTGCCCGCGCTGGTGCTGGTCAACGACGACGACCTGACGTACTGCAAGGTCCGCTTCGACGAGCACTCGCTGGAGACCCTGCGCACCGGCCTCGGCGACCTCTCCGACGGCCTGGCCCGGGCGCTCGCCTGGTCCGCCGTGTGGAACCTGACCCGGGACGCGCTGATGCCCGCCCGCGACTACCTCGACCTGGTGCTGCGCTTCGCCGGGCACGAGTCCGACATCGGCGTGCTGCAGTCGCTGCACCAGCAGGCCGGCACCGCGCTGGAGCTCTACGCCGACCCGGCCCGCCGCTCCGACGACGGCACCGCGCTCGCCGAGTGCGCGTTGCGCGAGCTCTCGCAGGCCACCCCCGGCAGCGACCACCAGCTCGCCTGGGCCCGCTTCCTGGCCCAGACCGCCGAGCGCGCCGACCACCTCCAGCTGCTGCGCGGCCTGCTGGAGGGCACCGCCCGGATCGACGGCCTCGCCGTCGACCAGGAACTGCGCTGGGGCCTCTGGCTGGCACTCGCCGCGAACGGCGCCGCCACCACCGAGGAGCTGGCCGCCGAGCTGGCGCGCGACAACACCGCCAGCGGCCGCCGCCAGCAGACCCAGTGCCTGGCCGCGCTGCCCACGCCGGGCGCGAAGGCCGCCGCGTGGACCTCGGTGGTCGACTCCGACGAGCTGCCCAACGCCCTGGTCGAGGCCCAGATCGCCGGCTTCAACCAGGCCGGGCAGCGGGAGCTGACGGCGTCCTACACGGCGCCGTACTTCGAGCTGCTCGAGCCGATCTGGGCGGACCGCTCGATCGAGATCGCGATGCGGATCGTCGGCGGGTTCTTCCCGCGCTACCAGACGACCCCGGAGACGCTGGCGGCCACGGACGCCTGGCTGGCCGAACACGCCGACGCCGCACCGGCGTTGCGCCGGCTGGTGGTGGAGTGCCGGGACGACCTGGCGAGGGCGCTGCGCGCGCAGGCGGCTGACGCGTAACGACTGCGCGCGCGGGAACGACTGCGCGACCGGCCCGGCGCTCCACGAGGAGTGCCGGGCCGGTCGCGCGTCCGTCGCTGCTGCGGCTACTTCAGAGTGGCCGAGGTCAGGCCTGCCTGGACCTGGCGCTGGAAGGAGAGGTAGACCACCAGCACCGGCAGCATGGCGATCGTCATGCCGGCGAACAGGGCCGGGGCGTCGCTCTTGTAGCCGGACTGCAGGGCGAGGTTGACCAGGCCCTGGGCGAGCATCGAGTGGTCGGCCTCGCCGGCCTGGGTGGGCTGCATCAGGGTGACCGGGAGGATGTACTGGTTCCACTGGCCGAGCACGTTGAAGATGCCCACGCTGATCAGGCCGGGCTTGGCCATCGGGACCATGATCTGGAAGAACGTCCGGGTGTGCGAGCAGCCGTCCAGCATCGCGGCCTCGTGCACGGCGCTGGGCAGCGTCCGGAAGAACGAGTACATGAAGAAGACGGTGAACGGCAGCGAGTAGGCGACGTACACCAGGATCAGGCCGGCGTAGCTGTTCAGGCCGAGGTACGGCGAGATCTCACCGAGGTTGCGGACCATGAAGAACAGCGGGACCAGGGCCAGGTACACCGGGAACATCGAACCCGCGACGAACAGGTAGTAGATGAACCGGTTGCCCTTGAACTCGTAGCGGGCCAGCACGTACGCGGCCATCGAGCCGAACAGCATGGTCAGGGTGACGGAGCCCAGCAGCACGATGATCGTGTTGAGGAAGAACCCGCCGATGCCCTTGGACCAGGCCCGGGAGAAGGCGTCGAAGTGGAAGCTCGACGGCCAGCTCCAGGCCGAGCCGTTGATCTGCGAGTCGGTCTTGAAGGAGCCGAGGACCACCCAGCCCAGCGGCAGCACGATCATGATCGCCCAGATGGCGAGGAAGCCGTGCGAGAAGACGTTCAGCACGCCTCCGCCGTCGCCGAAGCGCTGGCCCCGGTGAGGCTTGGGCTTGCTGCCGGCGGTGCGCTGTCCGGGGACGCTCGCGGTTGTGTCGAGAGTGCTCATGTCCGGGTCCCCGCTCAGTACTCGATCTTGTCGCGCTTGGTGGCCCAGAGCGAGACGACGGTCAGGATGAGGGTGAAGAAGAAGATCACCACACCCATCGCACAGGCGTAGCCCGCCTCACCGTTGCGCAGGAAGCTGCGCATCAGGTAGGTCGAGATGAGCTCGCTGTGGTGGTCGGGCCCACCGCCGAAGTAGGCGCCCGGAGTGATCGAGGCGACCAGCGCGAAGGCGTCCATGGCGACGATGGCCAGGTAGACCCAGGCGGTCTGCACGGTCTCCCAGAGCAGCGGCAGCGTGATCTTGAAGAAGGTCTGGCCGCGCTTGGCGCCGTCCAGCAGCGCCGCCTCGTAGATGTCCTTCGGGATGCCCTGCATGGCGGCCGAGAACAGCACCAGGTAGAAGCCGACGCCGGACCACACCAGCACCGCGAGGACGCACCACAGGACCATGTCCGGGTCGGACAGGAACGCCACCGGGTCGTGGGCGGTGGCCAGGCCGAGCTTGATCAGGATGCCGTTGGCCAGACCCGACTCGTCGGTCCGGTACACCGCGCCCCACAGCACCGCCAGGATGGCGATCGACAGCACCTGCGGGAAGAAGAAGACGACCTTGTAGAAGCCCGCTCCCTTGACGCCCTGGACGCCGCCGGTGCCGCCCTTGCCACCGACGTTGAGCATGAAGGCGAAGAACAGCGCGATCAGGATGGTGATGACCGGCAGCAGGATCAGCAGCAGCAGGTTGTGCCAGAGGGCACCGGCGAAGACCTCGTCATCGAGGAGTCTCGTGTAGTTGGCCAGGCCCACGAAGTTCATGTCCTGGCTCGCCCCTGACCAGTCGGTCAGGGAGTATCCGAAGGTCTGCGCGTACGGCCAGAGCACCAGCCCGACGTACAGCACGATCGGAAGGAAGAGGAACCCCACGATGAAGGGGTACTTGCCGTGACGCATGGTCACTTACTCCTGTCCCTCAGGCAGACGCACCGGGGGCGGTTCGGGGCCCCCGGTGCGGTTGGGTCAAGTGACTGGTCAGGCCGTCTTGTTCTTGGTGGCCGACTCCTTGGCGCGCTTGATCCACTCGTCCGGAGTGATGCGCTTGGCCATGAGCTCGCCCGAGGCGTTCTGCAGGTCCTCGTCGAACTTGGAGGCGGTGTTCGGGTACTGGAAGTTGAAGGTGTTGGTACCCGCAGCCTTCAGCGACACCACGGTGGAGGCGGTGCCCGGCTTCAGCTGGACCTCGGGGCCGACGCCGTCCTTGAGGCAGGTGAGGCTGTTGGCGGTCTGGGCGAACTTGCCCGAGGCCTCCTTGGTCAGCATCTTGCGCAGGAACTCCAGGCCACCGGCCACGTTCTTGGCCTTGGACGGGACGATGAAGGGCTCACCGGCACCGGCACGGATGGCCTCGAAGGGCAGCTTGTCGCCGGTCAGCGACGGGATCGGCAGGAACTTCATGTCGAAGTCGGCCGGGGTGGTGGGCAGCTGCTCGTTCTCCAGCCAGGAGCCGGACGGGATGAACGCGGCCTTGTACTGGTTCCACGCGGTCTGCGACTCGATGTGGGTCATGCCGTTGGTGCCGGGGAGCAGGTAGTCCTTGTCGACCACCTTGAAGAACTCGGTGACCGCGGTCTTGACGGCCGGGTCGTCCCAGGCGGTGGCGTCGAGCGAGTCGATCCGCTTCATGAGGTCCAGGCCGCCCTGCTTGGCGATCATGTCCATCATGACGACGTTGATGTAGTACGGGTACTTGCCCTGGTGGGCGAGCGGGGCGATGCCCTTGGCCTTGATCTGCTCGCACAGGGTCAGGAAGTCGGCCCAGGTCTTCGGCGCGGTCCAGCCGTTGTCCTTGAACAGCTTGCCGGAGTACCAGAAGCCCCAGACCGTGTACACGTAGGACAGGTTGTAGACCTTGCCCTTGACCGTGCCGGACTCGATGGTGCCGGGCATCAGCACGTCGCGGATCTTCTTCGACGGGTCGTCGATGTACGGCGCGTCCAGCAGCGGGGCCAGGTCGGTGAGCTGGTTGGAGTCCGCGAGGACGTCCAGCTTCATCTGCTTGGCGCCGGAGTCGTCGATGACGTCCGGCGGGGAGCCGCCGTTGAAGCGCGGCTGCAGCTTGCCGGTGACGTCCTTGTCGGCCTGGTGGTTGATCTTCGCGCCCGGGAACTGCTTCGAGTAGATCGCCTCGAAGGACTTGGCGTACTCGTTGCCGTAGCCGCCGTCGAAGATGAAGACCTCGAGCCCGTCGGCGTCCTTCACGCCGAACGGGTTCTTGGCGTCGGTCAGGTTGTAGCCGCCGGACGACTTGGACCCCTTGTCGGAGCTGCTGCCGGTGCCACCGGCGCAGGCGGCGAGCAGCGAGCCGCCGCCGGCCGCGAGCACCGTGACGGCGGCAGCACGCTTGAAGATGTCACGACGGTTGTACTCGGTTGCAGAGCCCATTGAGTGCCCTAACCCCTCGGTTCCAGAAGATGCAGACCATGAGCTGACGGATCGTCAACTCTGGGTGGCCATACCGTGCCCAGCGGCGAAGTCGCCGGTCAGAGGCGGTTTTTACGATGCGCAAAGGTATAGTCCACTGTTCATCTGGCGGCAATAGTCAGCCCGCCGGATCACAGTCCTGACAGCCAAAGTGTTGTCGGCAGTGCAGCATGTGCAATGTGCAGGAACCCTGCACATTGCGTGTCCGCGCCACCGATGACGGAGAATGTAGCGCGTTAGTGTTCGGTTGAACATAGAAATGCGCAGCTTCGCGCAACACGACACTCAAATCGTGATGCACGAAGCTGCGCGGGTACTGACGTCCGCTCAGTTCCTCGGACTGGGAGGTCTACCCGGTTCAGTCGTCCCGCAGACCCTTGTCCAGCGCGGCGACGAGCGAACCCTGGGCGTCGTCGTTGTCGAGCGACCACGCCATCACGCCGCCCAGGCCCTCGTCCTGGACGTACTGCGCCTTGCGGGTGAGCAGCTGCGGGGTGTCGTAGCTCCAGAACTCGGTGCCGTCGTACTTCCAGGTCGCCCCGTGCGCCCGGTCGTAGGAGACGGTGCCCGGCAGGTCCTTGATCTGGTTGTAGGGCAGGTTGCCGCCCCGCGCCAGGCCCGTGGCGGGCTGGTACAGGCCGCGCTTGGCGCCGGCCGGGACGCCGGTCCAGCCGTAGCCGTAGAACGGGACGCCGAGCACCGCCTTCTTGGCGGGCAGGCCGCGGTCCAGGTAGTACTGGACCGTCTTGTCGGCGCTGAGGCCGCCGTTGGTGGTGGCGACGTCGGCCGGGTCGCTGAAGAGGTTGGCCTGGTGGTCGGTCGGGCCCAGGGACTCCCACGGACCGTGCAGGTCGTAGGTCATCAGGTTGAGCCAGTCCACCGACTTGGCGACCTTCCTGACCTCCAGCTGGTCGGCCTTGGCCTGGCCGGCCGGGACGGCGGCGGTCAGCAGGTAGTGCGGGCCGCGGCGGCCGCTGAGCTCGTCCAGCTGGCGGCGGAACTCCTGCATCAGCAGGGTGTAGTTCCGCCCGTCCTCGGGACGCACCACGTTGCCCGCGTCACCGCCGCCGCCCGGGTACTCCCAGTCGATGTCGATGCCGTCGAACACCCCGGCGCCGGCGCCCGCCCCGCCCTCGACCGAGCCGAGCTGGGGCAGGTCGCCCTTGAGGTAGAGGTCGAGGCAGGAGGAGACGAACTTCTTCCGGGAGGCGTCGGTCGCCGCCGCGTCGGAGAAGTACTTGGACCAGCTCCAGCCGCCGAGCGAGACCACCACGCGCAGCTGCGGGTTGCTCGCCTTGAGCTTGCGGAGCTGGTTGAAGTTGCCCTTGAGCGCCTGCTCGGGGGTGTCGGCCACGCCGTCCACCGACTCCTCGGCGCCCACCGGGCGCTGGTAGTCGGCCCACGGGTCGCCGACACCGGCGCCGGCGGCCTCGAAGCAGGTGCCGTCGGCGGAGACGTTGCCGAAGGCGTAGTTGAGGACGGTCAGCTTGCCGGCCTGTCCGCTGGATTGGACCTTCTTGGCCGAGAAGCCGCCGTAGATGCCCCACTGGGTGAAGTACCCGACCCGCTGGCCCTGGAGCCGCTCACGGCCCTCGTGGGCCTGTGCCGGGGTGGCTGCGACGGAGGCGAGCAGGACCGCCGCGAGAACTGCCTGTGTGCGTCTGGTCATTCCGTGAATCTCTCCGATTCAGCGTCAATTGGTATGGACCATGTGCTGATGGAGAGGTTTAGTCCATTGCCCCGGAGCGCACAAGAGGCCGGACCGCGTGACGCGGTCCGGCCTCTTGCCCGGCTAGTGCCTGGTTCAGCCGATCAGGCTGCGCAGCACGTACTGCAGGATGCCGCCGTTGCGGTAGTAGTCCGCCTCACCGGGGGTGTCGATGCGCACGACCGCGTCGAAGGTGACGTCGCCCGCGGTGACCCTGACGGTCTTCGGGGTGCGGCCCTCGTTCAGCTCGGTCACGCCGGTGAAGGAGAAGGTCTCCTCGCCGGTCAGGCCCAGCGAGTCGGCGTTCTGGCCGGCCGGGAACTGCAGCGGCAGGACGCCCATGCCGATCAGGTTCGAGCGGTGGATGCGCTCGTAGGACTCGGCGATGACGGCCTTGACGCCGAGCAGCGCGGTGCCCTTGGCCGCCCAGTCGCGGGACGAGCCGGAGCCGTACTCCTTGCCCGCCAGGACGACCAGCGGGGTGCCGGCGGCCTGGTAGTTCTGCGAGGCGTCGTAGATGAACGACACCGGCGCGTCGGCCTGGGTGAAGTCGCGGGTGTAGCCGCCCTCGGTGCCCGGCGCGATCTGGTTGCGCAGGCGGATGTTGGCGAAGGTGCCGCGGATCATGACCTCGTGGTTGCCACGGCGCGAGCCGTAGGAGTTGAAGTCACGCTTCTCCACACCGTGCTCGGTGAGGTACTGCGCCGCCGGGGTGCCCGGCTTGATGTTGCCGGCCGGGGAGATGTGGTCGGTGGTGACCGAGTCGCCCAGCTTGGCCAGCACGCGGGCGCCGGCGATGTCGGTCACCGGGCTCGGGGTCTTGGCCATGCCCTCGAAGTACGGGGGCTTGCGGACGTAGGTGGACTCGGCGTCCCACTCGAAGGTGTTGCCGGTCGGGACCGGGAGCGACTGCCAGCGCTGGTCGCCGGCGAAGACGTCCTGGTAGCCCTTGTCGAACATGGCCTCGTCGATGGAGCCGGCGACGGTGTCGGCGACCTCCTGCTCGGACGGCCAGATGTCGGCGAGGAACACGTCGTTGCCGTCCGCGTCCTGGCCCAGGGCGTCCTTGGTGATGTCGACGTTCATGTTGCCCGCGAGGGCGTAGGCGACCACCAGCGGCGGGGAGGCCAGGTAGTTCATCTTGACGTCGGGGTTGATCCGGCCCTCGAAGTTGCGGTTGCCCGAGAGCACCGAGACGACCGCCAGGTCGGCCTCGTTCACCGCGGCCGAGACCTCCTCGGGCAGCGGGCCCGAGTTGCCGATGCAGGTGACGCAGCCGTAGCCGACCAGGTTGAAGCCCAGCTTCTCCATGTACGGGAGCAGGCCGGCCTTCTCGTAGTAGTCCATGACGACCTTGGAGCCGGGCGCCAGGGTGGTCTTGACCCAGGGCTTGACCGTCAGGCCCTTCTCCACGGCCTTCTTCGCCAGCAGGGCGGCGCCCAGCATGACGGAGGGGTTGGAGGTGTTGGTGCAGGAGGTGATCGAGGCGATCACGACCGCGCCGTTGTCGATCTGGTAGGTCGACCCGTCGGGGGCGGTGACGGCGGTCGGCTTCGAGGCCTCGGCCGAGTAGGTCGGCAGAGCCTCGGCGAACTTCGCGGCGGCCTCGGCCAGGATCACGCGGTCCTGCGGGCGCTTCGGGCCGGAGATCGACGGGACGACGGTGGAGACGTCCAGCTCCAGGTACTCGGAGTAGACCGGCTCGACCGACGGGTCGTGCCAGAGGCCCTGCTCCTTGGCGTACGCCTCGACCAGGGCGAGCTGCTGCGCGTCGCGGCCGGTGAGCTTCAGGTAGTTGATGGTCTCGGCGTCGATCGGGAAGATCGCACAGGTCGAGCCGAACTCCGGCGACATGTTGCCGATGGTGGCGCGGTTCGCCAGCGGGATCGCGGTGACGCCCTCGCCGTAGAACTCGACGAACTTGCCGACCACACCGTGCTTGCGCAGCATCTCGGTGATGGTGAGCACCAGGTCGGTGGCGGTGGTGCCGGCCGGGAGCTGGCCGTTGAGCTTGAAGCCCACCACGCGCGGGATCAGCATGGAGACCGGCTGGCCGAGCATCGCGGCCTCGGCCTCGATGCCGCCGACGCCCCAGCCCAGCACGCCCAGGCCGTTGACCATGGTGGTGTGCGAGTCGGTGCCGACGCAGGTGTCGGGGTACGCCTGGCCGTTACGGACCATGACGGTGCGGGCCAGGTGCTCGATGTTGACCTGGTGGACGATGCCGGTGCCCGGGGGGACGACCTTGAACTCGTCGAACGCGGTCTGGCCCCAGCGCAGGAACTGGTAGCGCTCCTTGTTGCGGCCGTACTCGATCTCGACGTTCTGGACGAAGGCGTCCGGGGTGCCGAACTTGTCGGCGATGACGGAGTGGTCGATGACCAGCTCGGCCGGCGCCAGCGGGTTGATCTTGGACGCGTCGCCGCCCAGCTCCTTCACGGCCTCGCGCATGGTGGCCAGGTCGACCACGCACGGCACGCCGGTGAAGTCCTGCATGATCACGCGGGCCGGGGTGAACTGGATCTCCTCCGACGGCTCGGCCGTCGGGTCCCAGCCGCCCAGGGCGCGGATGTGGTCGGCGGTGATGTTCGCGCCGTCCTCGGTGCGGAGCAGGTTCTCCAGCAGGACCTTGAGGCTGTACGGCAGCCGCTCGGAACCCTCGACGGCGGAGAGCTTGAAGATCTCGTACGACTCGTCGCCCACCTGCAGCGAGCTGCGGGCGTCGAAGCTGTTCGCGGACACGACTGACTCCTTCTTGGTCCACCCGGTGATAAGGTAAGCCTTAGCTAACCTGCCTGCCGCCGCTTACCGGAGCCGATGATGGAAGGCGTGCGCCTCTCGGCAAGTATCTTGACGTCAAGATAAAGTCTAGCGCGAAATGTATCTCGATGTCGAGATAAACCATAGTGCATGGCTCCGTCCAAACTTCACCGGCACATCCCGTAACGCAACCGCAGTACTCGCGCGTCCGTCCCTGTAGGGGAGCCCGTGCGGGTCCCCCGGTGGCGGGCGGACGACCGGCGAGGGGGGGTGCGGGTGGTGGTGGGACGGCGGCGGGCGGCCGAGGAGCGGCGCGAGTTCGAGGAGTTCGCGCAGGCCAGGGGCACCGCGTTGTTCCGCACCGCGCTGCTGCTGTGCGGCGACTGGCACCTCGCCGAGGACCTCACCCAGACCGCGCTGGCCCGGATCTACGCCTCCTGGGGGCGCGTCAAGAACGCCGAGAGCCCCGCCGCGTACGCCCGCGCCGTGCTGGTCCGCTGCTACCTCTCGCACCGGCGGCTGCGCCGCAGCACCGAACTGCCGGTCCTCGCCGACCTGCCCGAGCTGCCCGCGCCCGACTCCGACCCCGCCCTGCGGGTCGCGCTGCTCGCCGCGCTCGCCCAACTGCCGCCCAAGGACCGTGCGGTCCTGGTCCTGCGCTACTGGGAGGACCGCAGCGTCGAGCAAACCGCCACCGAGCTCCAGCTCACCCCCGGCACCGTCCGGGTCCGCACCCTGCGCGCCCTGACCAGGCTGCGCCGACAGCTCGCCCCGCAGCTGGACACCCTGGTCCCGTGAGCCCGCCGCCGCACCGCTCCTCCCCCATTTCCCTCCGCTCCCCCCGCCGACCGTCCGTCAGAAAGCGAGAGCCCGTCATGCCCTCCATCGCGCCCGAGCCGGAGCCGTGGGACGCCGCCGAGCGCCGCGGGCTGAGCGAGGACGAGGTGCGGCCGGTCTTCGAGCGGGCGGTCGGGGAGGCGGTGCCCGACCTCGGGGCACTGATCGCCGGGGCGGCGGAGCAGGGGCGGGCGATCCGGCTGCGGCGGCGGGCGGCCGTGCTGGGAACGGTCGCCGCGGTCGCCGGCCTCGCGGTCGGCGCCGGGCTGCTGCTGCGGCCCGCCATGCCAGGCGGCGCGACCGCCGCGGTCTCCGCGCTGCCGGTGCTACCGCCGCTCGGAGCGGGAACGGCGGCCGGGGCGGGCACGGTCGGGGCGGCCGTCGAGCCCACTCCCCTGCCGTCGCCCTCGTACCCCGGGGAGAAGGTGGCGCTGACCGGGCCGGCCGCGGTCATGGTGCTGCTGTCACTGCTGCCGGCGGACCTGCGGGCGAGCGAGTACGCGGGGCAGGACGAGAGCGCCGGGCAGGGCGAGAGCGCTGGGCAGGAGGGTGAGCGGTCCGCTACCCGGGTGGTGGTCGTGGCCCGGGTGCGGGTCCGGGCCGCGGACGGGACGGACCGGGGGTGGATCGAGGTCCACCTGCAGTCCGCCCTCGCCCCCGCGGTGTCCGCCCCCGCCGACGCGTACGGCTGCACGCCGCGCCCGAAGAACGGCTCCTGCACCGGTGCCCCGGTGCCCGACGGCTCCTTCCGCCAACTGCGCACCGACCACCGGGCCGACGGCGTGAGCGAGCACACCGCCGACCTCCTGCGCGCGGACGGCGTCCGGATCATCGCCACCGCCACCGGACCGGCCGGTGGCGGCCCGGCACCGATCACCCTCGACCGGCTCGCCAAGCTCGCGCAGAGCCCCGGCTGGCAGCCCGTCATCGACCGGGACGCGGCCGTGGCCGCCGCGGCGAAGCTCCGCCCTTACCAGTCCCTGGGCTCCGCGACGATCGCTCCCACCCCGAGTCGACCGCCCTCTGGCGGGTAGGGCGGCACCTCTCCGCTCGGGGGCGGCCTACTCGGGCACGTCGGCTCAGGCGTCGGCTCGGACGTCGGCTCAGCCGCGTCGGCTCGGGCCCGGCTGCCGGGCGGCGGCGCTCACGGGCTACCGTGGGCGGGTGATCGTGGTGGATGCTTCTGCGCTGGTACTGGCCCTCGCCGACCAGGGGGCCCGGGGAGACGCCGCGCGCGCGGCGCTGGCGGCCGACGGGGAGTGGGTGGCCCCGGAGCACGTGGTGATCGAGGTGATGCAGTCGCTGCGCGGGTTGTACCTCGCCAAGGAGCTGACCGCCGAACGGGTGGCCGAACTGACCGTGCACCTCCCCGAGTTGGCCATCCGCAAGGTCGAGGTGGCACCGCTGCTGGGCCGGATCTGGGAGCTGAAGGACAACCTCACCCCCGACGACGCCGCCTACGTCGCGGTCGCCGAACGCTTCGACGCCCCACTGATCACCGCCGACCTGCGACTGATGCGCGCCAGCGGTCCGCGCTGCGAGATCCGCGGCATCGTCGCGGCGCCGCCCGCGAACTGACTCCCCGTCTCTCCGCTCGCCGGGTCCGCGACCTGACGTTCCCGCAGCTTCCGACGTGTCGATCCGGTGTGCGCCCGGCGCTCCCGTACGGGTGACCGCGCGGCACGGCGGCGTGCGCGGGGCGGGACCGGCGGCCACCGTGGGCGGTGTTCCCTGACGGATCGTCGGAAGGCCCGCGATGCCCCCGTTCTCCGCCGCCGCACTGCTGGTGCCGCTCGCCCTGCTGCCGATCAGCCCGCCGGACACCCCCGGCCCCGCGGGGCTGACCCCCGATCAGACCGTGGACACCCGCTTCGACCGGGCGGACGGCTTCGTCCCGGCCGGCGCGATCACCTACGCGCCCGACCTGGTCCCCTACGGCGCGCCGGTCCGAGTGACCGTCACCCGGACGCCCGGCCACACCGCTGTCGCGGTGGAACTGGCCGGAGTGGCGGGCGACCACGCCTTCCCCGCGCACGTGCACACCGGGCGGTGCGAGAAGGACCCGGCGGCCTCCGGCGGGCACTACCTGCAGGCGGCCGGCTCGGACGCGGCCGACAACGAGGTGCGGATGACGGTCCGTACGGACGCGGACGGTGCGGGCTCGGCCTCGGCCACCGTCCCGTGGGAGTTCCGGCCCGGCGAGGCGCACTCGCTGGTGCTGCACGCGGGCACCCCGGCCGGACCGCACTCCCCGACCGACCGCGCCGCCTGCGTGGACGTCGACTTCTGACGTCGGCGGTCGGTCGGCCGGCCGTGGGGCGCCCCGTCCCCGGGCCGACCGTCTGATCCCAGCTGTCCGTACCCCGGCTCAGGAGCCGAGGGTGGCCACCATCACGGCCTTGATGGTGTGCAGGCGGTTCTCCGCCTGGTCGAAGACCACCGAGTGCGGCGACTCGAAGACCTCGTCGGTGCACTCCAGTTCGGCCATGCCGGTGAGCTCGTGCATCTGCCGCCCGATCTCGGTGCCGAGGTCGTGGTACGCGGGCAGGCAGTGCAGGAACTTGACCGCGGGGTTGCCGGTGGCCCGGAGGGTGTCCATCGAGATCTGGTACGGCTTCAGCAGGGCGATCCGTTCGGCCCAGACCTCCTTGGGCTCGCCCATCGACACCCAGACGTCGGTGTAGAGGAAGTCCGCGCCGGCCACGCCCTCCGCCACGTCCTCGGTCAGGGTCACCCGGGCGCCGCTGGTCTCGGCCAGCGCCTGCGCCGCCTTGCGGACCTCCTCGGACGGCCAGAGCTGCGCCGGGGCGACGATCCGGATGTCCATGCCCAGCAGCGCGCCGGTGACCAGCAGCGAGTTGCCCATGTTGGACCGGGCGTCGCCGAGGTACACCAGGGTGGTCTCGGTCAGCGGCTTGGCGGTGTGCTCACGGATCGTCAGCACGTCGGCCAGCATCTGGGTGGGGTGCCACTCGTCGGTCAGGCCGTTCCACACCGGGACGCCCGCGTGCTCGGCGAGCTCCTCGACGATGGCCTGGCCGTCGCCCCGGTACTCGATGCCGTCGAACATCCGGCCCAGCACCCGGGCGGTGTCCTTGATCGACTCCTTGTGCCCCATCTGCGACCCGGCCGGGTCCAGGTAGGTGGTGGACGCGCCCTGGTCGTGAGCGGCCACCTCGAAGGCGCACCGGGTGCGGGTGGAGGTCTTGGCGAAGATCAGCGCGATGTTCTTGCCCCGGAGCCGGGGCTGCTCGGTGCCGGCGTACTTCGCCGCCTTGAGCTGCGCGGCGAGGTCGACCAGGTGGCGGAACTCCTGGGGAGTGAAGTCGAGCTCCTTGAGGAAGTGCCTGTTCCGGAGGTTGAACGCCATACCGGTCTCCTGGGTCGGTCTACGGGCTGAGACGGGAAGTGTATACGAGTATTCGAATAACCATGCAACCAGTGGATGGCCGCCAGTTGACCGGGACCACGCCGGGGGCCGCCCATCGGACGCGCATCGGACGTACGTCCCACGCGCAGCAGGTGAGCGGCCCCCCGGGCGGGGTCAGAGCCGGGGGTCGACCGGCTCGGACTCCAGGGCGAGCACCGCGAACACCGCCTCGTGCACCCGCCACAGCGGCTCCCCGGCGGCCAGCCGGTCGAGCGCCTCCAGGCCGAGCGCGTACTCGCGAAGGGCGAGCGAGCGCTTGTGGCCGAGCGAGCGCCCACGCAGCCGGTCCAGGTGCCGGGTGTAGTCCGGGCCGTAGATGATCCGCAGGTACTCCCGGCCGCGCACCTTGAGCCCGGGCTGCACCAGCCGACCGGAGCCGTCGCGCTGCAGCGACTCGACCGGCTTGACCACCATGCCCTCGCCGCCGGCTCCGGTCAGCCCCTCCCACCAGGCGACGGCCGCCGCGACCGAGGACTCGTCCCCGGTGTCGACCAGCATCCGCCCGGTGCGGTGCAGCACCGGCCCGACCGGCTCACCGGTCCGCTCGGCCGCCTGCTCGGCGGCCGCCCGATCGGCCTCGACCAGCCGGTCGATCAGCTCGAGGTGCTCGGTGTGCGGACGCAGCGCCAGGTTGGCGTCCTCCGCGGCGAGCAGCTGGAACGGGGCCAGCCGGATGCCGTCGAGGCCCTCGGTCGGCCAGCAGTAGCGCCGGTAGGCCTCGGTGAAGGCCGCCGCGTCGGCGGACCGCTCCTGCTGGCGGACCGTCAGCTCGGCGACGTCCAGCCCCCGGTCGGCTGCCCGGGCGAGGGCGGACAGCGCGGCGGGCAGGGCGGCGCCGGCCGCCGCGCCGACCGCGGCGTACTGGCGGCGCAGCAGCTCGATCGCCTTCAGCGACCAGGGCATCAGCTCGGCGTCCAACAGCAGCCAGTCGCTGGCGAGTTCGTCGAACAGGCCGGAGCGCTCGGCGGCGGTCCGGACCCGGTCGAGGAGCGCGCCGGTCAGCTCCCGGTCGTCGAGGAAGGCGCGGCCGGTCCTGGTCCAGATCGCGCCGGCACCGGCCAGTCCGAACCGCTTCTCCAGCGCGGCGGCGTCCCGCGCGACCAGCACCACGGCTCGCGAGCCCATGTGCTTCTCCTCGCAGACCACCTGTCGAACCCCGTCGTGCCGGTAGGCGTGGAACGCCTCCTCGGGGTGCTCCAGGTAGCCCTCGCGACGGGAGGTCGGCGAGGGCGCCATGGTCGGCGGCAGGTACGCGAGCAGCCGGGGATCGAGGGCGAAGCGGCTCATCACCTCCAGCGCCGCGGCGGCGTTCTCCTCCCGGACGGCGATCCGGCCCGCCCGCGTGGTCTCCACCGTGCGGCGGCCGACCACGTCGGCCAGGTCCAGCGGACGGCCCTCGCGGGCGCCCGGCGCCTCCGTGAACATCGGCCGCACCGGCGCGTACCACTCCTGCTCGGCCGGGACGGCGACGATCTCCCGCTCCGGGTAGCGCAGTGCGGTGAGGCTGCCGCCGAAGACGCAGCCGGTGTCCAGGCAGATGGTGTTGTTGAGGAAGCTCGCCACCGGTACCGGGGTGTGGCCGTAGACCACCAGCGCGCGGCCCCGGTACTCCTCGGCCCACGGGTAGCGGACCGGCAGCCCGTACTCGTCGGTCTCCCCGGTGGTGTCGCCGTACAGCGCGTGCGAGCGCACCCGGCCGGAGGACCGGCCGTGGTACTTCTCCGGCAGACCGGCGTGGCAGACCACCAGCGCACCGCCGTCCAGCAGGTAGTGGCTGACCAGGCCGCGCATGAACTCCCGCACCTGGGCGCGGAACTCCTCCGACTCGTCGGCCAGCTGGTCGATCGACTCCTGCAGGCCGTACGCGACGGTGACCTTGCGGCCGTCCATCCAGCGACCCAGCTTGTTCTCGTGGTTGCCGGGGACGCAGATCGCGTGCCCGGCCGCGACCATGCCCATCACCAGCCGCAGCACGCCCGGGGTGTCCGGGCCGCGGTCGACCAGGTCACCGACGAAGACCGCGGTGCGGCCCTCGGGGTGCTCGGCGTCCACCGCACGGCCCTCGGCGTCCCGGTCGATCCGGTAGCCGAGCCGGCCGAGCAGGGTCTCCAGCTCGGAGCGGCAGCCGTGGATGTCGCCGACGATGTCGAACGGGCCGGTCAGGTGCCGCAGGTCGTTGTAGCGCTTCTCCGGCACGATCTCGGCGGAGTCGATCTCCGCGACCCCGCGCAGCACGTGCACCTTGCGGAAGCCCTCGCGCTCCAGCCCGCGCAGTGAGCGGCGCAGCTCGCGCTGCTGACGGGGGATCACGTGCGCGGGCAGCTGCCGGTCCGGCCGGGTGCGGTTGCGCTCGGCGCACACCTCGGCGGGTACGTCCAGCACGATGGCGATCGGCAGTACGTGGTGCTCGCGGGCGATCGCGATCAGCTGCCGCCGGGACTCCGGCTGCACGTTGGTGGCGTCGACCACGGTCAGCCGACCGGCCGCCAGCCGCTTGCCGACGATGTAGTGCAGCACGTCGAAGGCGTCGGCGGAGGCCGACTGGTCGTTCTCGTCGTCCGCCACCAGCCCCCGGCAGTAGTCGGAGGAGATCACCTGGGTGGAGAGGAAGTGCCGCCGGGCGAAGGTCGACTTGCCGGAGCCGCTGCTGCCGATCAGCACCACGAGGGAGACGTCGGTGACCGGGAGCCGGCGACCGCTCGGTGCCGTGTCGGTGGTGTCGATGGTGTCGGGGGTCATCGGTTCGCGCTCCCTTCCGAGGCGAGGTCGGCCGACGGATCGTCAGCCCGGGTGGTGCCGACGGCGATTGACCGGTCGGCTGTGGTGCTGGTGCTGGTACTGGAGACGGTGCTGGCGCTGGAGTCGGTGTCGGTGTCGGTCAGGCGGAAGTGGGCGAGCTGGGTCGGTGCGCCCACCTCGGGGTCGAGCGGGCCGACCGGGGCGAACTCGACCGCGTAGCCGAAGGTGTCGGCGACGCGCTCGGCCCAGGCGGCGAACTCGGCCCTGGTCCACTCGAAGCGGTGGTCGGCGTGCCGGTGGTGCCCGGCCGGCAGCGTCTCCCAGCGCACGTTGTACTCGGCGTTCGGGGTGGTGACCACGACCGCGGACGGCCGGGCCGAGCCGAACACCGCGTACTCCAGCGCGGGCAGCCGCGGCAGGTCCAGGTGCTCGATCACCTCGCACAGCACTGCTGCGTCGTACCCCTTCAGCCGGGCGTCGGTGTAGGTCAGCGCGCCCTGCACCAGCCGCACCCGGGACGCCAAGCGCTCCGGCAGCCGGTCCAGCCGCAGCCGCCGCTCCGCGATGGCCAGCGCCCGCGAGGACACGTCCACCCCGAGCACCTCGGTGACCCGCGGCTCCTTGAGCAAAGCGCCCACCAACTCGCCCTGCCCGCAGCCCAGATCGAGCACCCGGGCAGCACCGGTGGCGGCCAGCGCGGCAAGGATCGCCGTCCGCCGCTGAGCAGCCAGCGACTCGCTGCGCTCGGCGGCCCCGGCAGGCCCGGCGGTCCCCCCAAGCACGGCAGTCCCGGCAGTCCCGGCAGTCCCGGCAGTCCCGGCAGTCCCGGCAGTCCCGGCAGTCCCGGCAGTCCCGGCAAGCATGGCAGTCCCGGCAAGCCCGGTGGTCCCGACAGTCCTGGCAAGTCCGGTGGTCCCGGCGGTCCCGCCAAGCCCGGTGGTCCCGGCGATCGCGGCCGTGCCTGCCATCTCGGCCGCACCTGGCACCTCGGTCGTGCCTGCCACCCAGGCGGTGCGGGTGGTCTCCGCGGAGCCGGAAGGCTGCCCGACCTCGGCCGTGGCGCGTTCACCTGACGCGTCGTCGGCGACCGTGTCCGCGGTGTGCGGATCGAGGGCGGTCACCTCCTCCGGGGCGTCCGGGACGGCGTTGTCGAGTTCCTCCGCCTCGCGGTCGTCGGCCTCGGCGAGGCGGGCGAGCGCGAGCCGTTCCATCGCGAGCCGGGTGAGCGACCAGCGGCGGGAGAGGTAGCGGCGGGCGATCAGTGCGTGGTCGGGGTGGTCGGCGAGCCAGCCCTGACCGGCGGCCAGCAGCTTGTCGACCTCGTCCGGGGCGACCCAGTAGTGCTTGGCGCCGTCGAGGACCGGCAGCAGCACGTACAGGTGCTGCAGCGCGTCGGCGAGCCGTAGCGTGCCGGTCAGTTCGAGCTGGACGTACCGGGAGTCGCCCCAGGCGGGGAAGGCCTCGTCGAGCGGGACGGACGTCGCCTCGACCTGCCAGCCCAGCGGGGCGAACAACCGCTCCACCAACTCGGGACCGCCACCACCGGCCACCGGGACCGCGGGCAGCGCGATCCGCAGCGGCATCGCCCTGCCGGGCAGCTCGGGCCGCAGCGGGCAGTCGCCCTTCATCGCCGACCGGAACACCGTGCGCAGCGCCACCGCGAGCAGCGAGGAGGCGGCGTACGGCCGGTCGTTGACGTACTCGGCGAGCGCCAGGTCGGGCGAGCCGGAGCGACCCTTGCCGCGGCCTTGGCGGATCAGGGCCGCCGGGTCGACCTCGAGCAGCAGCGCGGCGGTGCACGACTGCTCCCCCGACTCGGGGTAGAAGACGTGCGCGGTGCCGTGCGCCGTGCTGAAGCGCTGCACCCGGTCGGGGTGCTTGTGCAGCAGGAAGCCCAGGTCGGAGGCAGGGTTCTCGGCTGTGCCGGTGGTGGAGATGGATACGAACACCCGGTCGAGTATGGCTGCTCGAACTGTGCGTGAGCACCAGGTTTTGTCCGTCCGGTGAGCGTGTTGGTAAGTCGCCGCCCGGATTGGTTAACGTGCCGGATGTGACAGCTGAAACCTCCACCACCGCAAGCGGCGCCGTCGCCGCCGGCCTGGCGACCATCGCGGCCGACGGCACCGTCCTCGACACCTGGTTCCCCTCCCCCGAGCTGGCGGCCGCCCCTGGCCCCTCCGGCACCGTCCGGCTGAGCGCCGAGGAGGCCGAGCTGGCGCTCGGCCCGGGCGCGGCCGAGGCGCTGCGCCCGGACGCCCGGCGCGGCGTCGAGGTGGTGGCGGTGCGCACCGTGATCTCCTCGCTGGACGAGAAGCCGCTGGACGCGCACGACGTCTACCTGCGCCTGCACCTGCTCTCCGCCCGGCTGGTCAAGCCGCACGGCCAGAACCTGGACGGCATCTTCGGCCTGCTGGCCAACGTCGCCTGGACGTCGATCGGCGCGGTGCCGGTGGGCAACGTCGAGCAGGCCCGGCTGGCGGTGCGCTCCCAGGGCGGCCAGCTCGCCGTGTACGGCATCGACAAGTTCCCGCGGATGACCGACTACGTGGCGCCCTCCGGGGTCCGGATCGCGCACGCCGACCGGGTGCGCCTGGGCGCGCACCTGGCCGAGGGCACCACGGTGATGCACGAGGGCTTCGTCAACTTCAACGCCGGCACGCTGGGCACCTCGATGGTCGAGGGCCGGATCAGCGCGGGCGTCGTGGTGGGCGACCACAGCGACATCGGCGGCGGCGCCTCGATCATGGGCACCCTCTCCGGCGGCGGCAAGCAGGTCGTCTCGGTCGGCGAGCGCTGCCTGCTCGGCGCCAACGCGGGCATCGGCATCTCGCTGGGCAACGACTGCGTGGTCGAGGCCGGCCTGTACGTCACCGCCGGCACCCGGGTGACCGCCCCGGACGGCACCGTCGCCAAGGCGGTCGAGCTCTCCGGCCAGGACAACCTGCTGTTCCGCCGCAACTCGCAGTCCGGCGCGGTCGAGGTGATCGCCCGCACCGGCTCGTGGGGCGGTCTGAACGCGGATCTGCACGCGCACAACTGATCTCCTTTCAGGACACGTGCCGTCAGGTCGTCCGCGCTCCGTTCGGCGCCCTAGCCGAGCGGAGCGCGGGTCGCAAACCGGGCTCACCCCTGGGGCTGACCTGCGGCGGGGGTTGGACCTCATCGGGTGGTCCGGGGTGACCGCGTGCGGCGGGCGCTCGTTGGACCGGCGGCGCCGACATCCGTCGCCTCATACCGCACCACCGAGCTGAAGGGGCCCCCTCATGTCCGAGCCCTGGACCGAGCCGCCCACCCCGGGCGCACCCGCGGGCGGCGCGCCCGCCACTCCGAAGTCGCTGCTGGAGCAGATGCAGGAGTTGCTCGCCTCGATCAACACCGACCTGGCCGGACTCGACTCCGACCTGCGCACCTCCGCCGCCCGCGACGAGCAGGACACCCCGGCGGACAGCCCGACCCGGGGCTGAGCGCACGCCGCCGGGACCGGCGGGCCCAGCGGGACGACGAGCCTCGGCTCCGCCCGCCGGGCCGCTCCCGGCGCGGGATCCGCCTCCCGCTGCCACGCGGGCAGCCCGTCCCCGGTGACCCGCCCCGCCCGCGGCTCGCCGTTGCCGTCCGACTCGCCCGCCGATTCGCCCTCCGCCTCGCCCGCTGCCTCGCCCGCTGCCGGTGCCCGGCTCGACTGCCGCTCCTGCCGCAGCAGTTCGACCACCAGGTCGCGGCACTCGGCACCGGAGTCCAGGCCGTCGATGCAGCTCCAGTAGAGGCTCTCGGTCTCCGCCCCGCAGGCCAGCACCACCAGGCTCTCGCTCATCTCGTCGAGCAGCGCGGAGAGTTCCACCAGCACGGGCTCCAACTCGCCCAGCTCGTGAAGCCGTTCCACCCGGGCGGGCCTGGACCACTCGGCCAGCGCGCCGTCCGCGTCCACGTCCGGCGGCTGGTGCAGACAGCCGGCCGTGTGCGCGCCCGCGTCGCACAGCAACTGCCCGAGGGTGGCGAACCGTTCACCCTCCCGGTCGGCGATCCGGGCGCCGACCGCCTCGGTGAGCAGCCCGGCCTGCCACGCCTCGTGCAGGATGTCCGGCACCTCGCGGGCCGCGGCCAGGGCGTGCCGGGCGGTCTTGATCAGTCGCAGCGCCTCCATGCGGGGCTCCCCTCGCTCACCGGCCGCCGCCGTTCGGCAGCCGTTCACGGGGCACAGCGTGCCGCCCGGCACCAGGGCGGGCCCAGCGAGTTCGCCGCGGCTGTGGACAACCCGGGCCTGTGGACAACCGAGGTCCCCCGCAGGAGGGAAGAACGGCTGATTCCTCCGGCAGCCGGGAATTCGGTGCCGGGTGGTCAGAGGGCGGGTGGTCAGAGGGCGGGTGGTCAGGCGGCGGGTGGTGAGGGGGCAGGTGGTCAGGGGGCGGGGAACCGCGTCTCGTTGCGGTCGATCTTCTCCGCCAGCGCGGCCAGTGGGTCCACCCCGAGCACGGTGCAGAACTGCAGCAGGTAGGCCAGCACGTCGGCGACCTCGTCGCGGACGCGGTGCGCGCTCTCCGGTTCGGCCATCACCGCCGCGGCCTGATCGGGCGTCAACCACTGGAAGATCTCGAGCAGTTCCCCGGCCTCGACGGACAGCGCCGAGGCCAGGTTCTTCGGGGTGTGGTACTCCTCCCAGTTCCGGGCCGCGGCGAAGTCGGCCAGCCGCCGCTGGAGTTCGGGCACGCTCAGGTGGTCGCTCATTCCCCCAGGTCTACCACCGCACCACCGGCCGCCGGGGCGCCCTCCGACGCGGCGTGGTCCGCACCAGGGGGCGGCGCGCCCTGCGCGGGCACCCGGGCGGTGTGGTCGGTGCGGCGCAGCAGGCTGTGGCCGGTGGCCGGGTCGCGCCGGCACTCGATCAGGTCGAGGCCGTCCAGGCCGACGGCGGGCCCCGGGTCCTGCAGCGCGGCGACCAGTCGGACGTCCTCCTTGGCGGCGACCTCGTGGGCCAGCCGCAGCAGCGCGGTGATCTGCTCGTGCGCCAGGCCCGCCCCGAGGTCCTCCGCGAGCAGCACCAACTGCCGGTGGGCGTCCGGCACTTCGTCGGCCGGGTCGACGTCGATGACGCCCGCGCCGGTGAGCAGGACGGCGGCGAAGGCGAGCAGTCGCAGCATGCCGTCGGAGGCCTGGTCGGCGCCGGTGCGGCCGAGCACGCCCTCGTCGAAGACGGCGAGCAGCCGCTGCTGGCCGGCCTCGCCGCGGCGGGCCACGTCCAGACCGAGCAGCGGGTGCGGGGCGGCGGCCTGGACGGCGCGCAGCAGTCGGGCCCAGCGGCGGTTGCACTCGTACTTGAGCCGGCCGAGCACGGCGGAGATGTTGGCGGCGGTGCCGAGCAGCCTGGCCTGCGGGTCGGGGCGTGCCCAGCCGCGCATCGCGGCGGGCACGGGGTGCAGCGGGAAGACCTCGCGCAGCGCGGTCAGCAGGTGCTCGGCGGCGGTCAGCACCTTCCGCTCGCCGTTGGAGGAACCGGCCACCCGCAGCGGCAGTTGGGAGGTGATCAGGGCGGAGCTGGGCAGCGGGGCACGGATGTCGCCCTGCCGGGAGTCGTTGTGCCAGGTGACGTTGACCCGGCCGCGGCCGACGTCCTGCTCACCGGTCTCCATCAGGGTCTGGCCGTCCAGGGTGAGCCACTCGCGGGCGATCCGGACCCGTTCGTCGGTGCGCACCACCACCTCCAGCCGGATCGGCCCGGCGGTGGAGCGGACGGTGCAGCCGAGGATGATCGCGTTGCGGCCGTGCGGCACGCAGCCGGCCAGGCCGCCGCGCACGGGGACGGCGAGCGGCCCGCTGAGCCCGCCGATGCCGTCCAGCGACGGCCGGATCTCCTCGCCGAGCGCGAGCCGGGACAGCACGCTCAGCGCGTCCAGCGCATTCGACTTGCCCGCCCCGGAGGGCCCGTGCAGCACGGTCAGCGGCGACAGCGGGAGCGTGGCGCGGCGGTACGACTTGAAGGAGGTGAGCCGCAGTTCCTCGACGGTCGGGCGCTGGACCCGGCTGGCCGCGGGCTGACTCGGGCGGGCCGCGGCGGGGCCGGGCGGGCCGGGCGGGAGATGGACGGAGGGGGCTTGGCTGGTCACCCCGAGGACCCTATGCCCGCCCTGAGCAGGAGAAACGTCCCTCCTGACGGTCTTTCACCCCTTCGAGTCCCAACCGTCGGCGTGGCCGCCCGGGACGTCACTCGTACGCGGTGATCCGCACCGATCCGGTGACCTCGACCGGCTCGGGCAGCGCGTCCAGCGCGGCGGCGAGCGCGGCCGGGTCGGTGTGCCAGGCGCTCGGCCCCATCCCGACCACCGCGGCGGCGTCCGCCCGGGCCAGGCGCAGGGTGAACTCCACCTCGGTGCGCCCCACCGGCGTGAACCACGGGCCGAGCTTCTCCTCGATCCGCCGGTCCTTGTCCTCGTCCACCGACAGCAGCCCCAACGCGCCGACCAGCTCACCCAGATGACGGCTGGTCGGGGCGGCCACCAGCAGCCGGCCACCGGGGCGCAGGACACGGCGCATCTCCGGTCCGTTGCGCGGGGCGAAGACGTTCAGCAGCACGTCCGCGGCGGCGTCGCGCAGCGGCAGCGGACGCCAGGCGTCGCAGACCACCGCGCCGATCGCCGGGTGCGCCTTGGCGGCGCGCCGCAGCGCGTACTTGGACAGGTCGAGTGCGGCCCCCGCCGAACCGGGCCGGGCGTCCAGCACCTCGGCGAGATAGTGGCCGGTGCCCGCACCGAGGTCCGCGACCAGGCCGGTCTCCGCTGCGATGCCCGCCGCGGCCACGCGCAGCGCCTCGGTGAGCGGACGGTAGTGGCCGGCCGCCAGGAACGAGCTGCGGGCGGCGACCATCTCCGCGGTGTCGGCGGTGCCCGCCTTGGCGTCCCCGGCCAGCAGGCTGACGTACCCCTGCCGGGCCTGGTCGAAGCTGTGCCCCGACGGGCAGCGCAGCGTACGGCCGTCCAGCGTGAGCGGCCGGGCGCAGTGCGGGCAGACCAGGTAGGGCTCGATGTCCTGCAGCAAGAGTGCGGTTCCTCGCGGGTCGTCAGGGGCCGGGGGAACTGCGAGGGTATCCCGCGCGCGGACGCCTCGTCGCTCTCGCTGCCCCTGACACGGGGCGACGGCTCACCGACCGCCTGCCGGTCGACGGCGCACCCACCGCCACCGGGCCGACCGCTCAGTCGTCGCCGTCGTCGCCGACCTCTTCCTCCTCCGACTCGTCGATCACCCACATCGCCAGCCGCTCCGCCACCCCGGTGATGCCGAGCTTGCCCTCCCGGATCGCCCGGGCCAGGCTGCGCACCTCGCGCGCCGTGGTCGCCACCCGGCAGCCGCTCGCGACCAGGTACGCGTACGCGACGGCGGTGGCGAACAGCTCGTTGTTGCGCTCCAGCGCGGGCACCCGGATCAGCTGGTGCATCAGCGCCGCCGCCCGGTCCTGCGGCTCGGGGTAGACCGCGATGTCGAACACCTCGGCCTGGTGCCTGGTGATCGCGGCGAGCAGCGATCCGTAGTCGGTGACCTGGGGATCACCGGGCGTGTACTGCTCCGCGGTCATGAGCAGCCACGAGAGGTCGACCTCCAGTTTCAACGGCGCACGTCCTGCAGTTCACTCGGCGACCCGAACTCGGCGAGGAACGACGCCTCGTGCTCCTTCATGAACTGGGCCGCGGCGTCGACGAAGTTCCGTCCGGCTTCGCCCATGTCGTGCTGTACCAGGCGCTCGATGTACTGGTTCATGCTGATCCCCTGCTGCTCGGCCCGCTCACGGGCCATCTCGGCGGTGGTCGCGTCCACCCTGACGTTCAGCTGCTTCTTGGCCATGAATTCAAGCTAGCGCTGCATTGCTAGCACAACAAGGGCGCACGCACGTCGTCCCCCCGCTCCCCACCATGTCCGCGCGCGCCCCGGCGAAAACCAGCCAATCAGCCGGTTTCGCCAAATCGCCTCCCCGGAACGCCGGTTGCCGCGCCTCCCCGGCACCGGAGCGCACCGGGTCCCGGAATGCCGGACGGGCGCGGGGGTCACCCCGCGCCCGTCGGCTGGCAGATCGTCGGAGGCTACTCGGCGGCCGGCTCCAGGATGGCGACGCACTCGAAGTGGTGGGTCATCGGGAAGAGGTCGAAGGCGCGCAGCGAGGTCGGGCGGTAGCCGCCCTCGCGGAAGAAGGCGAGGTCGCGGGCGAGGGCCGCGGGGTCGCAGGCGACGTAGGCGATGCGGCGGGCCTCGAGGGTGCAGAGGTGGGCGACGGTCTCGCGGCCGGCTCCGGAACGCGGGGGGTCGAGGACGATCAGGTCGGTGCTGGTGATGCCGGTGCGGGGCAGCAGGGTCTCGACCTTGTCGCACTCGATCCGGACGTTCTCCAGCGCGGCGAGGTTGTGCCGGGCGTCGGCCACGGCCTGCTTGCCGGACTCGATGCCGAGCACCGCGCCGTCCTCGCCGACCCGCTCGGCCAGCGCCCCGGCGAACAGGCCGACGCCGCAGTACAGGTCGAGCGCCATCTCGCCCCACTGCGGGTCGAGCCCGGTGAGCACCGCGTCGACCAGGGTGTCGGGCGCCTCCGGGTGGATCTGCCAGAAGCCGCCGTTGGAGACCCGCCAGGTGCGGCCGGCCGCCCGCTCGCGGACGAAGGTGCGGCCGTGCACCCGGTGGAACAGGTCCTGCTCGTCGATCCGGGCGATCGAGGTCTCGCGGTCCAGTTCGACCAGCGGCAGCTGCTCGCCCGGCCGCGGCCGCAGGATCACCTGCCGGTCCGAGGAACCGGTGGCGGCGATCGCCTCGACGGCGGCCAGGCCGGTCCAGTCGCGGGCCTCGACGCCGAGCTCGGTGACCCCGGGTGCGGCGATCAGGCAGCGGTCGATCGGCTGGACGTCGTGCGAGCGGTGCTTGCGCAGGCCGATCTCGCCGTCCTCGTCGACCGCGTACTGCACCCGGGTGCGCCAGGCCGGCACCTCGCCGGCCGCCAGCTTGCCGCCGACCGGCTCCACCGAGCCGTCCCAGCCCGCCTCCGCCGGGGTGAGCCCGGCCAGCTTGGCGAGCTGCTCGGTGAGCACCGAGCCCTTGAGCTTGCGCTGCCCGCCCGGGGTGACGTGCTGCCAGTCGCAGCCGCCGCACATGCCCGGACCGGCGAACGGGCACGGCGCCTCGATCCGCTCCTTGGCGGCCTCCAGCACCTCCACCGCGTCCGCGCGCAGGAACCGCGAGGTGGTGGTGCCCTCGGTCACCAGCGCCACCACCCGCTCGCCGGGCAGCGCGTGCCGGACGAACAGCACCCGCCCCTCGTGCCGCGCCACGCAGTGCCCGCCGTGCGCGACCGGCCCGACCTCGACCTCGTACCGCTCCCCCACCAGCGGGTCCCCGGACGGGGCGCGCAGCACCGGCTGCGCCGCCCGCACGGCCTTCGGCGGCCGCACCGTCCCGGGCTTGCGCCCCTGCTTCACAGCACCCCGGCCGGCGCCGGTGCCCTTACCCGCACCGGCACCCTTACCCGCAGCGGCACCCGCGCCCTTCCCGCCGGCCGCGCCGCCCTTCGCGGCAGCGCCACCGGCACCGGCAGCGCCACCGGCGCCCGCAGCACCGCCGGCACCCCTGGCACCCGCACCGCCCTTCGCCGATGACGAGGCGTCACCCGGCACCGGCGGCAGGCTGCGGGCGGTGTTCCCCTCCCGGTCGGTGGCCTCGGGGCGGGCCGGCCGGGAGCTCCAGCGCGGGTGCGCCACCTGCCCCGGCTTGGCGCCGGACGCGCGGCCGGGGCGTCCCGACCGACCGGAGGAACGGGGCGGGTTGTTGCGGGTCACGGCGTCGTTTCCTTACAGGGGCTGGACGGGATGCGGAACGGGTCGGGTCAGCCGCGCGGTGCGGCGTCGCTCTCCCGGCCCTCGTCGGCGGCGGGCACCGCCTGGCGCGGCTCGCCGCGGCGCACCGCGCCGGGCGCGGACCACGCCTTGGGCGACTTGCGCCGCTCCGAGGACTCCAGCTGCCAGGGTACGGAAGTCACCATCACGCCGGGCTTGAACAGCAGGCGGCCCTTGAGCCGGAGTGCGCTCTGGTTGTGCAGCAGGTGCTCGTACCAGTGGCCCACCACGTACTCGGGGATGTACACCGCGACGACGTCGCGCGGGCTGGAGCGGCGGAGGTTCTTCACGTACTCCAGCACCGGCCCGGTGACCTCGCGGTACGGCGAGTCGAGGACCTTCAGCGGGACGTCGATGCCGCGCGCGTCCCAGTCCTGGCGGAGCGCCGCGGTGTCGACCGGGTCGACGTTGACGGTGACCGCCTCGAGGGTGTGCGCCCGGGCGAGTCGCGCGTACGCGAGGGCCCGCAGCGCGGGCTTGTGCAGCTTGGAGACCAGCACGATGGCGTGCACCCGGGTCGGCGGGGCGACGTCGTCGGGCTCCTCGGCGGCCACCAGCTCGGTGTTGACGCTGTCGTAGTGGCGGCGGATCGCCTTCATCATCACGAACAGCACCACCATGGTGGCGATCGCGATCCAGGCGTGGCTGATCTTGGTGGCGAGCACCACGATCAGCACCGCCATGGTCATCACCAGGCCGAAGGTGTTGATCGCCCGGCTGCGCTGCATGTGGGCGCGCTTCTTCGGGTCGGTCTCGGTCTTCAGCTCGCGGGTCCAGTGCCGGATCATGCCGGACTGGCTCATGTTGAAGGAGACGAAGACGCCGACGATGTACAGCTGGATCAGCCGGTTCGGGTCGGCGCCGAACGCCACGATGAACAGGATCGCCGCGCCCGCCAGCAGGATGATGCCGTTGGAGAACGCCAGCCGGTCGCCGCGGGTGTGCAGCTGGCGGGGCAGGTAGCGGTCCTGGGCGAGGATCGAGCCGAGCACCGGGAAGCCGTTGAAGGCGGTGTTGGCGGCCAGCACCAGGATCAGGCCGGTGACGCCGGCGATGAAGTAGAAGCCCGGGGTGAAGTTGGAGAACACCGCCTCGGAGATCTGCGCGAGCGCGGTCTTCTGGTGGTAGTTCTCGGGCGCGCCGACCAGCTGCTCGACCGGGTTCTCGGCCATCTGCGTGCCCGTCAGGTGCGCCAGGTAGATGATGCCCATGAACATCACCACGGCGATCGAGGCCATCATCAGCAGCGTGGTGGCGGCGTTCTTGCTCTTCGGCTTGCGGAACGCCGGCACGCCGTTGGAGATCGCCTCCACACCGGTCAGCGCGGCACAGCCGGAGGAGAACGCCTTCAGCAGCAGGAACACCAGCGCGAACCCGGCCAGCGAGTCGTTGCCGGGCGTCGCCTCCAGGTGGAACGGCGCGCTCTCGGCCGGCATCTGCGCGCCGAACGCGAAGTGCCGCACCAGGCCGTAGCCGACCATGCCGATCACGCCGAACATGAACGCGTAGGTGGGGACGGCGAACGCGCTGCCGGACTCCCGGACGCCGCGCAGGTTCATGCCCATCAGCACGATGACGAGGGTCACCGACAGCCCCAGCTCGTGCCCGCGCAGCGCGGGCACCGCCGAGACCACGTTGGCCACGCCCGAGGTGGTGGACACCGCCACGGTGAGGATGTAGTCGACCATCAGCGCGCTCGCCACCACCAGGCCGGAGTTCGGCCCGTGGTTGACGGTGGCGACCTCGTAGTCGCCGCCGCCGCTGGGGTAGGCGTGGACGTTCTGCCGGTACGACGCGACCACCGCGAGCATCACGATGGCGACCACGACGCCGATCTGCCACGAGAAGTGGATCGCCGACGCGCCGGCCAGCGACAGCGTGAGCAGGATTTCCTCGGGGGCGTAGGCGACCGAGGACAGGGCGTCGGAGGCGAACACCGGCAGCGCGATCCGCTTGGGCAGCAAGGTCTCCCCGAGCTTGTCGCTGCGGAGGGCACGCCCGATCAGGATGCGTTTCGGTAGGTCAGCAGGCATAGGCACAGCAAGGAATCGTAAGGGCTCCCGGTGCCGCCGCATGCCCCCGGTGCCACCTTGCTCGCGACTGTGTTCGGCGGACCGGCTAGCGTGTCGGATGAAGAGTTAACGGGCAACACCGAGTTGCCCGGCGCGTCGGATCCCAGGCGCGGCCCACGACTCGCCCCCGAATTCCGGGGCACGGAAGGACGATGAGCGGTGTTTACGCAGGTCATGACCCCAACGGACCGGGTGAGGTAGTCGCGTGCACATCGTCATCATGGGCTGCGGGCGCGTGGGCTCCGCCCTCGCCAGAACGCTCGAGAAACAAGGCCACTCGGTCGCGGTCATCGACCAGGACCCGACGGCGTTCCGCCGCCTCGGCGCCGGCTTCAACGGCCGCCGGGTCACCGGGGTCGGCTTCGACCAGGACACCCTGAAGGAAGCGGGCATCGAGGAGGCCGGCGCGTTCGCCGCCGTCTCCAGCGGTGACAACTCCAACATCATCGCCGCCCGGGTCGCCCGCGAGAACTTCGGCGTCGAGCACGTCGCGGCCCGCATCTACGACCCGCGCCGCGCCGAGGTGTACCAGCGCCTGGGCATCCCCACCGTCGCGACCGTCCGCTGGACCGCCGACCAGATGCTGCGCCGGCTGCTGCCGAGCGGCGCCGAGCCGGTCTGGCAGGACCCGTCGGGCGCAATCCAGCTCGCCGAGGTGGCGTTCTCCGCCGCGTGGGTCGGGCACCGCGTCTCCGAGCTGGAGGCCGCCGCGGACGTCCGGGTGGCGTTCGTCACCCGGGTCGGCGAGGGCGTGCTGCCCACGCCGCAGATGGTCGTGCAGGAAGGCGATCTGGTCCACGTGATGCTGCGCCGCAGCGAGCTGGCCGCCGTCGAGGCCGCCTTCGCCAAGGGCCCCGAGGAGGCTGATCACTGATGCGCGTCGCCATCGCCGGAGCCGGTGCCGTCGGCCGTTCGATCGCGGGCGAGCTGCTCGAGAACGGCCACGAGGTCCTGCTGATCGACAAGAACCCCAACTCCATCTCGGTGGAGCGCGTCCCGCTGGCCGAGTGGCTGCTGGCCGACGCCTGCGAGATCACCTCGCTGGACGAGGCCGCGCTGCAGCGCTGCCACGTGGTGATCGCCGCGACCGGCGACGACAAGGTCAACCTGGTCGTCTCGCTGCTCGCCAAGACCGAGTACGGCGTGCCGCGGGTGGTCGCCCGGGTGAACAACCCGAAGAACGAGTGGCTGTACAACGAGTCCTGGGGCGTGGACGTCGCGGTCTCCACCCCGCGCCTGATGTCGGCGCTGGTCGAGGAGGCGGTGAGCGTCGGCGACCTGGTCCGGCTGATGCGCTTCTCCCAGGGCAACGCCAACCTGGTCGAGCTGACCCTGGCCGCCGACACCGCACTGGTGGGCACCCGGGTCGGCGACGTGGCCTGGCCGGTGGACACCGCGCTGGTCACCATCATCCGCGAGGGCCGGGTGCTGGTCCCCAGCGGCAACGACACCCTGGAGGCCGGCGACGAGCTGCTGTTCGTCGCCGCCCAGGAACGCGAGGAGGAGCTGGAGACGCTGCTCGCCGGCTGATCCCGCGAACGACGACGAAGGGCCCGCGCCGTCGGCGCGGGCCCTTCGTTCACTTCTGCTCGTCCTCGTCCTCGAGGACCTCCGCCTTGATCGGCGGCGGCGCCTTCAGCAGGATCTGCCAGGTCACGTACATCGCCAGCAGCAGCGGCGGGATGCCGAGCGCGACCTTCAGCCAGCCCAGCAGGTTGACGTTGCCGGTGAAGTACAGCGGGAAGAGGACCAGCGGCTTCAGGCCCATGATCAGCACCCAGGCCCAGGTGGCCTTGGTGTAGGCGGCCAGCCGGCCGGGGTTCTGCTTGCGCCAGGTGAACATCTCGCCGGTGATCGGGCCGAGCATCACGCCGATCATCGGCCAGCGGACCAATGCGGAGATCGCCAGCGCCACGCAGTAGCCGACGTTCCACAGCAGGCCCGGCAGGTAGAAGTCCTGCGCCTTGCCGGTCTTCATGGAGATCCAGGCACCGATCGCCACGCCGAACACGCCGCTGAAGGCGTGCTGGATGGTCTCCCGGCGGGCGAGCCGGATCACCACGAACACCGCGCACAGGGCCAGCGCCGACCAGGCGGCGACCGGCACCTTGTGGGTGATGTTGAAGGCGATGATGAAGACCAGGCCCGGCAGCGTCATGTCGACCATGCCGCGGACGCCGCCGAAGGCCTTGAGCACCGTCTCGGCCGCTTCCTTGGAGGCGTCCCGCTCGTACACGCTGTTGTCGTCGTCCTGCCGGTCGTCGGGGGTCATGCGGGCGGCCTCGGCCTCGTTGGTCACGCTGACTCGCTCCCGTGTCCCACCGGACGCAGCTCGTAGCGGGGGTTGAAGAGCACGCGACGGCCGCGTGCATGGCTGATCCGGCCGCTGGCGATCAGACGGCGGCCCGGCTCGATTCCCACGATCGAGCGACGGCCCAGCCAGACCACGTCCAGCGCCTCGGTCCCGTCGAACAGCTCGGCCTCCAGCGCCGGGACTCCCGCGCGCGGGCGGAGCGTCACCGTCCGCAGGGTGCCGGCGACGGTGACCACCTCGCGGTCGCCGCAGGCGGCGATCGGGGTGCAGCCCGCCTCGGCGGTGTCCTGCCGCAGCTCCTGCGCGGCGAGCTCCTCCGAGGAGGACGTCAGCCGGGTCAGCATGCGGCGGAAACGGCCCTGCGCCGGCGCGCCGATGTTGTCACCACTCATGCCGGAAGGGTACCGGTTCGGCACCGCCCGGCGGCAGAGCGGCAGGTCCCGTCCGGCCGTCCGTTCACGGCTCGAACCGGTATCCCATGCCCGGTTCGGTGATGAAGTGCCGCGGGTGCGACGGGTCGGCCTCCAGCTTGCGGCGCAGCTGCGCCAGGTAGACCCGCAGGTAGTTGGTCTCCTTGCGGTAGGCGGGGCCCCACACCTCCTGCAGCAGCTGGGTCTGGCTGACCAGTCGGCCGGAGTTGCGCACCAGCACCTCCAGCAGGTGCCACTCGGTCGGGGTGAGGCGGACGTCCGCGCCGTCCCGGTTGACCTTCTTGGCGGCCAGGTCGACGGTGAAGGACTCGGTGGCGATCACCGACTCGCCCTCGGCGGCGACCGGTTCGGCGCGGCGGACGGCGGCGCGCATCCGGGCCAGCAGCTCGTCCATCCCGAACGGCTTGGTGACGTAGTCGTCGGCGCCGGCGTCCAGTGCCTCCACCTTCTCGTCGGAGGCGTGCCGGGCGGAGAGCACGATGATCGGCACCCGGGTCCAGCCGCGCAGGCCGCGGATCACCTCGACACCGTCCATGTCGGGCAGGCCCAGGTCGAGCACCACCACGTCGGGGTGGCGGGCGGCGGCCAGTTCCAGGGCGCTCGCGCCGTCGTGCGCCGAGTCGACCTCGTACTTGCGGGCCTTCAGGTTGATCACCAGCGCGCGGACGATCTGCGGTTCGTCGTCCACGACGAGGACCCGGGTCATGCGGGACCGGCCTTTCGGTTGTCGGGGTGGTCGTGCAGGTCGACGGCGTCGAGCGCGACCACCATGGTGAGTCCGCCGCCGGGGGTGTCCTCGGCGGTGACGGTGCCGCCCATCGCCTCCGCGAAGCCGCGGGCGACGGCCAGGCCCAGGCCCACGCCGTTGCCGCGCGGCGCGTCGCCGTGCCGCTGGAACGGCGCGAAGATCCGCTCCCGCGCCTCCTCCGGGACGCCCGGGCCGCGGTCCACGATCCGCAGCTCGACCCGGGCCGCCCGCCCCGCCTGGTCCAGCCGGTCGGCCTTGACCAGCACCGGGCTGCCGTCCGGGCTGTACTTGACGGCGTTCTCCACCAGGTTGGCGAGCACCCGCTCCAACAGCCCGGCGTCGGCGCGCACCATCGGCAACGTCTCGGCCACGTCCAGCTTGACGCTGCCCGCCGGGACGCCGCCCAGCGCGAACGGCACCACCTCGTCCAGGTCGGTCGGCTGGATCAGCGGGGTGACGGTGCCGGTCTGCAGCCGGCTCATGTCCAGCAGGTTGTTGATCAGGTGGTCCAGCCGGTCGGCGCCGGCCTCGATGCCGGCCAGCAGCTCGGCCTCGTCCTCCGGCTCCCACTCGACGTCCTCGGCGCGCAGCGAGGTCACCGCGGCCTTGATCCCGGCGAGCGGGGTGCGCAGGTCGTGCGAGACGGCGGCGAGCAGCGCGGTGCGGATCCGGTTGCCCTCGGCCTCCCGGCGGGCGGCGGCGGCCTCCCCGGCGAGGCGGCGGCGGTCCAGCAGGACGGCGGCCTGGTTGGCGAACGCGCCGAGCATCCGCCGGTCCTCGGCGGGCACCACCCGGCCGCGCAGCACCAGGGCGAGGCGCTCGCCGACCGGCACGTCCACGTCGGCCTGCTCGGGGCCGGCCGGCGGACGCGGCCCGGCGGAGGCCGCGGTGTGCCACGCGGTGTGCGGGTCGGGACGCTCCAACAGCGCCACCGCGTCCTGCTGGAAGGTCTCCCGGACCTGCTCCAGCAGCGCCGTCAGCACCCCCTCACCGCTCGGCGCGCCGCGCAGCACGGTGCCGGCCAGCGCGGACAGGGTCTGCGCCTCGGCCTGGCTGCGGGCGGCCTGGTGGCTGCGCCGGGCGGCCAGGTCGACCACCGTGGCGACCGCGATGCCGACGGCCGTGAAGATCGCCACCGCCATGATGTTCTGCGGCTCGGAGATGGTGAAGGTGTGCACCGGCGGCGCGAAGTAGTAGTTGAGCGCGGACGAGCCGACCAGCGCCGAGGCGATCGCCGGGAACAGCCCGCCGACCAGCGCCGCACAGACCGTCAGCGACAGGAACAGCAGCATGTCGGTGGAGAGCCCGAGCCCGTGGAAGTGGGTGAGCAGCACCGCCAGCAGCGGCGGCCCGGCCACCCCGATGAACCAGCCCGCGAGGGTGCGGGTGCGGCCCAGGTCGGTGACCTTGCGGATCGGGATCCGGCCGCGGCCGCGGGCGGCGTGCTCGTGGTTGACCATGTGGACGTCGATGTCGCCGGAGTCCCGGGTCACCGTGTAGCCGACGCCCGGCCCGTACACGTACTGCCAGAACTTGCGCCGGCTGGTGCCGATGACGATCTGGGTGGCGTTGACGCCGCGGGCGAAGTCCAGCAGGCCGGCCGCCGGATCGTCGCCGAGCACGGTGTGGAAGGAGCCACCGAGGCTCTCCACCAGGGCCCGCTGCTCGATCAGCGCCTGCGGCGAGGAACCTGACAGTCCGTCGGACCGGGTGATGTGCACCGCGAGGAGTTCACCGGCCGACGCGCGGGCGGCGATCCGGGCCGCCCGGCGGATCAGCGTGGCGCCCTCGGGGCCGCCGGTCAGGCCGACCACGATCCGCTCGCGGGCCTGCCAGGTGCCCTGGATGCCCTGCTCGGCCCGGTAGCGCTGCAGGTACTCGTCGACCCGGTCGGCCGTCCACAGCAGCGCGAGCTCGCGCAGCGCGGTCAGGTTGCCGGGCCGGAAGTAGTGGGCGAGCGCCGCGTCGACCTTCTCCGGCGCGTACACGTTGCCGTGCGCGAGACGGCGGCGCAGCGCCTGCGGGGACATGTCGACCAGCTCGATCTGGTCGGCCCGGCGCACCACGTCGTCCGGGACGGTCTCGCGCTGCCGCACCCCGGTGATGCCCTCGACCACGTCGCCCAGCGACTCCAGGTGCTGGACGTTGACGGTGGAGATCACGTCGATGCCGGCCGCCAGCAGCTCCTCCACGTCCTGCCAGCGCTTGGCGTTGCGCGAGCCGGGGACGTTGGTGTGCGCCAGCTCGTCGACCAGCACGATCGCCGGGTCGCGGGCCAGCACCGCATCCAGGTCCAGCTCGGTGAAGTCGGCGCCGCGGTGCGTCATGGCACGGCGCGGGACGATCTCCAACCCGGCCAGCAGTTCGGCGGTCCGCTCCCGACCGTGCGTCTCCACGAAGCCGACCACCACGTCGGAGCCCCGCTCCCGGCGCCGGTGCGCCTCGGACAGCATGGCGTACGTCTTGCCGACCCCCGGGGCCGCCCCGAGATAGATCCGCAGTCGGCCGCGGCCCGTGTCCACCATGCCTCAGAGATTACGACTTCTGATCCGAATATCCGCTGATCAGTCCGTCACTGGGGGAGAATTGTCATCATCTTGACGGCGCGTGCGCCCCACCGGAGCGCACGCCGACTACAGGGGGAACCACCTTGCGCGGACTGGTACTCGGCGGCGGCGGACTCACCGGCATCGCCTGGCAGACCGGACTCCTGCACGGCCTCGCCGAAGCCGGAATCGACGTCCCCGGCCGCGCCGACCACGTGATCGGCACCTCCGCCGGCTCCACCGTCGCCGCCCAGCTCGCCGGCGGCCTCCCGCTCGCCGAGCTCTACCGGCGACAGACCGACCCCGGCCTGCAGAACCACGAGATCACACCTCCCTTCGAAGCCCTCGGCACGGTCATCGCCACCCTCAACCAGCTGCTGGACGAGGTCACCGACCGCACCGAACTCCGCCGCCGGCTCTGCGCCCTCGCCCTCGCCGCCGACACCGTCCCCGCCGCCGACCGGCACGCCGTCATCGCCGGCCGACTCCCCCGCCACGACTGGCCCAGCTGGCCGCTCACCCTCGTCGCCGTGGACGTCGACACCGCCGAACCGCGCTACTTCGACCGCGACTCCGGCATCCCCCTGGTCGACGCCGTCGCCGCCAGCTGTGCCGTCCCCGGCATCTGGCCCGTCGTCGAGATCGAAGGCCACCGCTACACCGACGGCGGCGTCCGCAGCTCCAACAACGCCGACCTGATGACCGGTCAGCAAGCCGTCCTCATCCTCTCCCCGATGCCCGACCAGTTCACCGAACCGGAGATCGTCGAGCTGGAGAAGACCGCCCGGGTCCTCGCCCTCACCCCCGACGACGACTCCCGCGCCGCGTTCGGCGCCAACCCGCTCGACCCGGCCGTCCGCACCCCCGCCGCCGAAGCCGGCCGCGCCCAGGCCGCCCGCGTCGCCGACCAGGTCCGCGACCTCTGGGCCTGAACCCGCCCCACCACGCGGGGGCCCGGGTCCAGCACCCGGGCCCCCGACTACTCGACGATCCGGCCGTCCCGCAACTCCAGGACCCGGTCCGCCAGTTCCATCAGCTGCTGGTCGTGCGTCGCCACCAGCGCCGTCACCCCCTCGCTGCGCACCACCGAACGCAGCAACCGCATGATCGCCAGCCCGGTGTCCGCGTCCAACTGCCCGGTCGGCTCGTCCGCGACCAGCAACGCCGGCCGGTTCGCCAACGCCCGCGCCACCGCCACCCGCTGCTGCTGACCACCCGACAGCTCCGCCGGACGCTGCGCCGCCTGCTCGCTCAGCCCGACCATCGCCAGCAGGTCGCGCACCCGCTCCTCGCGCTCCCGCACCGCCACCCGCCGCAGCCGCATCGGCACCCCGACGTTCTCCGCCGCCGTCAGCACCGAGATCAACCCGAACGACTGGAACACGAACCCGATCCGGTCCCGCCGCAGCGCCAGCCGACCCGCCTCGTCCAACCCCGCCAGATCCGTGCCGTCGATGCTGATCCGCCCCGCCGACGGGGTGTCCAGCCCGCCCACCAGGTTCAGCAGCGTGGTCTTCCCCGACCCCGAGCGGCCCCGCAGCGCCGTCAGCTCCCCCGCATGCGCCGTGAACGACACCCCGCGCACCGCGTGCACCGCCCGGTCCCCCACGCCGAACGTCCGGTGCACCCCCTCCACCACCACCATCGCCTCGGTCACCCGCGCACCTCCGACTCCTCGACCCGCCACACCCCGATGTGGTCCTCCTCCAGGGCCAACCGCACCCGGCGGCGCAGCCTCAGCGCCTCGGTGAAGTCCTGCGGCAACTGCAACCGGCCCACCCGGTCCAGCACCGCGTACTCCACCCCCGGCTCCCCGCGCTCCGGCCGCAGCACCTCCGTCGAGGTCCGGCCGTTGCGGATCCGCACCGTCCGGCGCACCTCCTGAGCCACCATCAGGTCATGGGTGACGATCAGCACCGTCACCCCCAGCTCCTCGTTCACCGCCCGCAGCGCGCCGAAGATCTCCTCACCCGTCGCACTGTCCAACTCCCCCGTCGGCTCGTCCGCCAGCAACAGCGCCGGGGCGTTCGCATTGGCCACCGCGATCGCCACCCGCTGCTGCTCACCGCCCGACATCTCGGCCGGCCGCCGCCCCGCCAACCGGCCGATCCCCAGCAGCTCCAGCAACTCCACCGCCCGCGCCCGCCGCTCCCGGCGCCGCACCCCCGCGTAGCCCATCGGCAGCATCACGTTCTCCACCGCCGTCAGATACGGCAACAGGTTCCGAGCGGTCTGCTGCCAGACGAAACCCACCGTCCGGCGACGGAAATCCAGCCGCTCGCGCCTCCCCATCGCCAGCAGATCGTGCCCCGCCACCCGGGCACTGCCCGCCGTCGGCACGTCCAGCCCCGCCAGGATCCCGAGCAGCGTCGACTTCCCCGACCCCGACGCCCCGACCACGGCCAGCAACTCGCCGTCCTCCACGGTCAGATCCAGCCCCTGCAGGGCCTGCACCTCGACCCCCTCGGCGCGATGGATCCGCACCAGGTTCTCGCAGACCACCATCGACTCCACCGGCCCGGACCCCGAACCCGTCACCCGCCCGCGCAACCCCGCCGGCTCCGACACCGCCCCCACGCCCACGGCACCCCACCTCTCCCCGGCCGGGCCCGCCGACCGCCGCTCACCGGCGGCCCGCTCGGCCGGACACCGGGGCAGTCCCCTGTTCTGCCCCGATGACCCGGCCGAGCGCATCCCCCGTCGGACCACCGCCCAAGCGGCAGCGGTCCCATCACACTTACGCGGCAGGCCAGGGGCAGGTTGCATCGAGTTCCGGAAATTTTTCGATGAACCCCAACTTTTTGAAGAACCCTGGACGGGCTCCGCCGCCTCGCTTCGACGAGCTCCCCCGCGTCCGCAGCGACCAGCTCGCCCGCCTCACTGCGCCGGGGAGTCACCCAACGCCAGGAACTCCGTCGCCGCATCCCGGAACGGCTCCGACAACCCCTCCCCCGGCCACACCCCGCGCCCACCCCGATGCACCGTCAACACCGCCACCAGCGGCCCGTCCACGTGCACGGCGACCTCCTCCGCCGCCGCCACCGGCACCTCCACCCCCAACGCCACCACCCCGCCGACCTGCTGCTCCACCACCCAGCCCGCACTCGGCGCCACGCAGTCCCCACCCGCCAGCAACCGGCCACCCACGAGCGCCGCCTCCTGCGAACTCCCGAAACGCAACACGAACTGGTGCGCCGTCACCTCCTCCCGGCCCCCGTCCGTGTAAGCCTCCCCCCACACCTGCTCGGCCCCGACCGACCGCACCAGCCTCGCCACGCACCCCTCCGCGAACGGCTCCGCAGTCTCCGTCACCACCTCGCCGGACCCCGGCGACGGCGAACCCGCCTCCGCGCTCGGCGACGCGTCAGCGGCCACCGCCCACGGCCCGTACGCCCCCAGCACACTCGGCAACCGCGACACGTCCAGCACCAGCGACCGCACCGGCGCCTCCGCCGACGCCAACGGACCCGGCACCCGATCCAGCACCACCGGCATGGGCGCCACCGAAGGGAACGACGGACCATCCGTCGGCAACGGCAACGGCGCCACCGAATCCGGCACCGGATGACCCGCCACCCCGTGCCCACCCCGCGCCGGCAACACCGACAAGCCCGACCACAGCACCGCCGCCCCGAGCACCCCCGCCCCGGCCGCCGCGCCCACCCGACGCCGCCGACGCCGCACCCCCCGACGCACCACCTCCGCCGAAGGCGGCACCGGCACCCCCAGCACCACCTCCCGCCGCAGCCCGTCGAACAAGTCCTCCAACCGCCCGGCCGGAATCGCCGGACGGTCCTCCTCGTCCACCCCGCCCCTAGACACGCGAACCACAGTCCTCCGGCACCCGCACCGGCGCGCCCTGATCCTCCGTCAACTCCACAGCCGCCGGCTCCCCGTCAGCCCCGCCGTCCCGCACCGCCGCCCCCTGCTCACCCGCGGCGCCCGCCCGAACCGGCCGCAGCGGCGCGACCACCGGCTCCTGCGCGACCGCCGCCGGCTCTTCCCCCAACAGCACCGCCAACGCCTGGCGCCCCCGATGCAACCGCGCCTTCACCGTCCCCACCGGGACCCCCTCGTCCGCGGCGATCTCCGCCACCGAACGACCCCCCATGTGATGCCACACCAACGCCGACCGCTGCGCCTCCGGCAACCGCCGCAACGCCTCCACCAACGCCACCGTCTCCGGTCCGGGGCCCGGCACCGGCAGATTCGCGTCCCCGTGCCGGATCCAGCTCTGCAACGCCGTCCGCGCCCGCCGCCACCGGCTGATCGCGATCCGCTGCCCCGTCAACCGCACCCACGCCACCGGATTCTCATGCGCCGACAGCCGCCCCCAGTGGTTCCACGCCCGGACGAACGCCTCCTGCGCGGCATCCTGCGCCTCGCCCAGATCGCCCGTCAGCGCGTACAGATGCGCCACCAGTTGCCCGTACGCCGCCTCATAGAACGCCCGAAAAGCGTCGCCGCCCCGCCCAGCTCTCTCGCCGGTGCCCTCGTCCCGCTCCACGACCATGACGCCACAGTGTGCCGCCCACCGCCGGAACCGGCAATGGTACGGACCTGTCGGGTCCTTTTCTGTCCCGGAATCTGTCAGAGAACGCGAAGAAGCCCCCTGACATCCCGTCAGGGGGCTTCTTCTGAAAGATTGTTCGGCGGCGTCCTACTCTCCCACAGGGTCCCCCCTGCAGTACCATCGGCGCTATGAGGCTTAGCTTCCGGGTTCGGAATGTAACCGGGCGTTTCCCTCACGCTATGACCACCGAAACACTATGAAACCATCCGCCACCCACCCGTATCGATGGGGGTCGTTGTTTCAGAACAACACAGTGGACGCGAGCAACTGAGGACAAGCCCTCGGCCTATTAGTACCGGTCAACTCCACCCCTCACAGGGCTTCCATACCCGGCCTATCAACCCAGTCGTCTACTGGGAGCC
>NZ_JBFAQR010000011.1:0-141523 GCF_040678815.1 Kitasatospora sp. NPDC049285
TCCTCCACGCCTACAACTACCATCGCAGCCACACCGCACTCGGAGGCCAACCGCCGATCAGCCGCGTCAACAACGCTTCAGGTCAATACACCTAGCGGGCGGGCCCGACGAACGCCAGGGCCTCCTCGGCCAGTGCGTCCCAGTCGAGCTGCGACCCGGGGTCCAGGCTCAGCCACTCGCGCATGAGCCGCCCGTGCCCCGGGTCGAAACGCTCGCCCTCACCGGCCGCCACCAGCTCGTCGACCCGGGCGCGCGGGAGCTTCACCACCAGGCGGCCGTGCGCGAGCATCGCGAAGATCTTCCCGCCGACCTTGAGCGCGGCGGCGCCGAACCTTCCCTCCCGCCCCGGCTCGTCACCGGGCACGGTCACCCCGTCCAGCTCCGCGAACCGGGCGACCAGCTGCTCGTACCGCTGCTCGGGTGGGACTGCTCGGCGCCGCCGCATCGGCTCCTCGATTCGTCAGATCTGGATGCCCGCCATCCGCTTCCACTCGTACGGGCCGGTCTTCACCTTCAGGCCGAGCTCGCCCTCGAAGTCCTCGTGCAGGGTCAGCCCGGCCAGCTCGGCGGCCCGGCGGCCGATCGCGTAGGTCGGCGCGACCTGGTCGCCCCAGGTGCCGTCGGCGCCCACCACGACGATCCGGGTGGCGGTGGCGCCGACGTACTCGACGACGCCGTCGGCGCTGCCGCCGTGCTGCGCGGCGAAGCTGCTGAGGTGCTTGGCGATGCGCTTGGCGCGGCGCTCGGCGCGGGCGTCCGGCGCGGCGGTGGTGGCGGTGTCTGCGCTCATGCCCGCATGCTACCGACCGGTAGCGGAGCTGGCGACGGCAGCGTGCTGTGCCGACGGCCACACGGGCGCGGGCGGCGGGGTCAGCTCGCCGGCTCCGGCGTAGGCGCGGGCGAAGTCGACGCCCTCCGGGCCCGGCGCGGCGATCCGGTGGATCCGCTCCAGCCGCAGCCGCAGCGCGAACTCCCGCTCCTGCGGCGGGCACCCGGCCGGCAGGTGCAGCAGGTCGAGCAGCCGGTCGGAGAACTCCTGGACCTGCCAGGCCGCGGCCAGCCGGCGCCGCTGGTAGCCGTCCAGCACGGCGTCGTCGCCGTCCCGGTCGTGGGCGACCAGCACGGCGGCGAGGTCGGCGGCGTCGGCGACCGCCGAGTTGAGGCCCTTGGCACCGGACGGGGTGACGGTGTGCGCGGCGTCCCCGGCCAGGAACAGCCGGCCGGCCCGCAGCTGCCGGGCGACCCGGCCGCGCATCCGCAGCATGCCGGTCTCCAGCAGGCCGCCGATCGCCGGGTCGTCGGCGTCGAGCTCGAGGCGGCGCTCCAGTTCGGCGCGGATCCGCGGCTCGTCCCAGCCGTCCAGCCGCTCCCCGGCGGGCACCTCCAGGTAGAACCGGCCGACGTCGGCGGTGCGCGGCATCATCCCGGCGAAGCCGTCGGTGTGCACCGCGTAGCGGATCCCCTCGACCGGGCGGGAGATCCCGGCCAGCACGGTCAGCCAGTCGTACGGGTAGCGGCGGCCGGGCCCCTCCGCGCCGGGCGGGAAGGCGGTGGCGACCACGCCGTGGGCGCCGTCGCAGCCGACCGCGAAGTCGGCCCGCAGCTCGCCGGCGGCGGTGTGCAGCACCGGGCGGCCGTCGCCGTCCGCGGTGACGGCGGTGACCGGCGAGTCGAAGGCGATCTCGCCGCCGGCCCGCAGGTACGAGTCGATCAGGTCGCGGACCAGCAGCTGCTGCGGGTACACCCAGTGCCGGATCCCGCCGGACAGCGCCCCGTAGTCGACCAGCACCCGCTCGCCGAGGCAGGCGATCTCGCACCAGCCGTGCCGCTCGCCCGCGGCGGTCAGCCGGTCGGCGAGGCCCAGCGTCCGCAGGTACTCCACCACCCGGTGCTCCAGCACCCCGGCCCGCGGGGTCTGCTCCAGCACGGTGCGCGGCAGCCGCTCGTGCACGGTCACCGCGAGGCCGGCGCGGTGCAGCACGTGGGCGAGCACCAGTCCGGCGGGTCCGGCGCCGACCACGGCGATCCGGGTGCTGCGGGTGGTCATCGGTGTCCTCCGGCGGTGAGCAGCGGGGCGGTGCGGGCGGCGGGCACGACGGCCGGGTTGAACACCTCGGTGATCGCGGCCAGCGGCCACGACCCGTGCCACATCAGATAGGTCTTGTAGGCGGCGGGCTCGCCGTCCCAGTCGAGCACCCCGGCGTCCAGCACGGTGCGCCGGTACGCGGTGCCGGCGGCGTGCAGGCCGGGGCCGATCGGCGCGCTGGTGTCGGTGAGGTGCCGCTCGGCCACGCCGGACAGCCCGGGGCGGGCGACCACGACGTTGCGCGACAGTTCGGTGCCGTCGCCGGCGGCCAGCACCGAGCGGCGCACCAACAGCTCCTCCTCGGGCGGGCACTCCAGCAGGCCGGCCGAGCCGCCGGGCGCGTCGGCGGCACGTACCCGGCGGTGGTCGGCCTGCGCTATCCGGGCGGGCGCGCCGGTCCAGGCCTCCAGCAGGGTGGTGGTCAGCCCGTCGGCGGCGAGCAGCATCCGGGTCGGCGCGGCGACGAAGGCCTGGATCCGCACCGCCGTCTCGGCGGGTCTGCGGGCCGCGAACTCGTGCGCGGACGCGACGATCGACTGCAGTGGCATGGCTCCCCCAGGTGTGGCGTCGGTGTGCGCGGACGCGGCGGAGCGGCCGCACCGCGCCCCCGACAGGGCCCGGCCACCCCCCGTGACTCGGCCATCCCGCCTGGTGACGGCGGGTGCAGCCCGAATCTACCCGACGAAGGTTTCAGCTGACGCACCGTCACCCGCCAGGAGTACCCGCCCGGTCGGTGCGGGCGGGATACTGGGCGGGTGACCGAATTCCGCGGCTGGCCCGCCGAGGCGCTCGAGTTCTACGAGCACCTGGAGGCCGACAACTCGAAGTCCTTCTGGAGCGCGCACCGCGCGGTGTACGACGAGGCGGTGCGCGCGCCGATGGAGGCGCTGCTGGTGCGCCTGGAGCCGGAGTTCGGGCCCGGCAAGGTGTTCCGGCCCAACCGGGACGTCCGCTTCAGCGCCGACAAGTCGCCGTACAAGACGCACATCGGCGGCTACCTGGAGTCCGGCGGCTACGTGCAGCTCTCCGCCGACGGCCTGGCCTGCGGCCTCGGCTACTACCAGCTGGCCACCGACCAGCTGGCCCGCTACCGCACCGCGGTCGCCGAGGACGTGGCGGGCGCCGAGTTGGAGCGGGTGGTGGCGCGGGTGCGCGCCGACGGGCCCGCGGTGGTCGGCCGGGACAGCCTGAAGACCGCCCCGCGCGGGTTCCCGAAGGACCACCCGCGGATCGAGCTGCTGCGCCACAAGGGCCTGATCGCCTGGCAGGAGTGGGAGCCCGCGGCCTGGCTGGGCACCCCGAAGGCGTACGACCGGATCACCGGCTTCCTGCACGCCGCCCGGCCGCTGCACGAGTGGCTGGAGAACCACGTCGGCCCCAGCGAGCTTCCGCCGCGCTGAGGCCGAGGGGGGTGTCCCGAGGGGGTGTCCTGAGGGGGCGTCAGCCCACGAACGGGTCGATCGCGACGACCAGGAACAGCAGCGTCAGGTAGGTGATCGACCAGTGGAACAGCCGCATCTCCTTGAGCTTGGCGCCCACGATGCCGGCCTTGGCGCGCGCCTGCAGGGCGTACGCCTCCTTCATCCACAGTCCGCCGAGGACCGCGGCGACCGTCGGGTACAGCCAGCTGGTGTGCGCGGCGGGCCACAGCAGCATCGAGGTGGCCACCATCACCCAGGAGTAGACGACGACCTGCTTGGCCACGCCGATGTTGCCGCGGATCACCGGCAGCATCGGCACCCCGGCCTTGGCGTAGTCGTCGCGGACCTTCATCATCAGCACCCAGGTGTGCGGCGGGGTCCAGAAGAACACCACCAGGAACAGCACCAGGGCCGCCCAGGACAGCGAGTTCGTGACCGCCGACCACCCGACCAGCACCGGCATGCAGCCGGCGATGCCGCCCCAGACCACGTTCTGCGAGGTGCGGCGCTTGAGGCCCAGCGTGTAGACGAAGACGTAGAAGAGGAGCGCGCCCAGCGCCAGCGCCGAGGACAGCCAGTTCACCAGGGTGCCCAGCCAGATCGTGGAGACCACGGCCAGGGTGACGCCGAAGACCAGCGCCTCGCGCGGGGAGACCATGCCGGTGACGATCGGCCGCCGCTCGGTGCGGGACATCACCGCGTCGATGTCGCGGTCGATGTACATGTTCAGCGCGTTGGCGCCGCCCGCGGACAGGTAGCCGCCGACCACCACCGCGAGGACCCGCAGCAGGTCGGGGACGCCGCCCTGGGCCAGGAACATCACCGGCACCGTGGAGATCAGCAGCAGCTCGATGATCCGGGGCTTGGTCAGTGCGACGAACGCCCCGATGCGGGCCCCGATCGGCCGGCGCGCGGTCCTCGTCCCTACCACCCCGGCGGGGCGGGATTCGACGGCGGTCACGGACACCTCAACAGTTGATGAACTTCCACAGGCGACCCGGAGACCCGCAGGGTGCCCGCCGTCCGCGCTGCGCGTACCAGGACACCATAGGCGCTCCATATCTCCCGATCCGCCCCGGGGTCCCCCGGCGAGCCGCCCGCCGACTCGTCTTGCCCCTCGGACGGGCAAACCCTCCCTGGTCGGGTGAAGGTAGGACAGAGCAGTTGACGCCCCGGCAGGGGAATCCCGCGCCGCGCGCTCACGTTGGCCCAGCACGCAGGGTGAGGTGCCCCGGTGACGGTAGGCTCGCACAGAGAAGCGGGATGAACCCTCCGTGATCGGCATCAGCCACAGCGGCGTGGCCGACGGATCCCCTTCACGGGGTGACACTTCACAAAATTCCGGAAGGAGCCCTGAGTCAGGGTGAGCACGACGCCGAACGTATTCGAGTGGAGCGAGCTGGACCAGCGAGCCGTCGACACGGCCCGAGTCCTGGCCATGGACGCCGTGCAGAAGGTGGGGAACGGGCACCCCGGCACCGCGATGTCACTTGCCCCCGCTGCGTATCTGATTTTCCAGCGCTTCCTGCGCCACGACCCGACCGACCCGACGTGGGTCGGCCGCGACCGCTTCGTGCTCTCCCCGGGGCACACCTCGCTGACGCTGTACACCCAGCTCTTCCTGTCCGGTTACGGACTTTCGCTGGACGACCTGAAGGCGTTCCGCGTCGCGGGCAGCCGCACCCCGGGACACCCCGAGCACGGCCACACCGCCGGTGTCGAGACCACCACCGGCCCGCTCGGCCAGGGCATCGGCAACGCGGTCGGCATGGCGATGGCCGCCCGCTACGAGCGCGGCCTGTTCGACCCGGAGGCCGCCGAGGGCGCCTCCCCGTTCGACCACACCATCTGGGCGATCGTCTCCGACGGCGACCTGGAGGAGGGCATCTCCGCCGAGGCGTCCTCGCTGGCCGGCCACCAGAAGCTCGGCAACCTGGTCGCGCTCTACGACGACAACCACATCTCGATCGAGGGCGACACCGCCACCGCCTTCTCCGAGGACGTGCTGGCCCGCTACGAGGCCTACGGCTGGCACGTGCAGCGGGTCACCCCGAAGTCCGACGGCGACATCGACGTGCACGCCCTGGCCACCGCGCTGGACGCCGCCCGCGCCGAGACGACCCGTCCGTCGATCATCGCGATGCGCACGATCATCGCCTGGCCGGCCCCGAACGCCCAGGACACCGCCAAGGCGCACGGCTCCGCGCTCGGCGACGCCGAGATCGCCGCCACCAAGAAGGTGCTGGGCTTCGACCCGACCAAGACCTTCGAGGTCACCGAGCAGGTCATCGACCACGCCCGGATGGTCGTGCAGCGCGGCAAGGCCGCCCGCGGCGAGTGGGAGCAGGCGTTCCGCGGCTGGCGCGAGGCCAACCCGGAGCGCGCCGCCGAGTTCGACCGGATCCAGATCGGCGAGCTGCCGGACGGCTGGGAGAAGGCGATCCCGTCCTTCCCGGCCGGCAAGGACATCGCCACCCGCAAGGCCTCCGGCGACACCCTCGCCGCGGTCGGCAAGCTCGTCCCCGAGCTGTGGGGCGGCTCGGCGGACCTCGCCGAGTCCAACCTGACCACGATCGACGAGGAGTCCTCCTTCCTCCCCGAGGGCAACCCCCTCAAGAGCGCCTCGCCGTACGGCCGGACCATCCACTTCGGCATCCGCGAGCACGCCATGGGCTCGATCATGAACGGCATCGCGCTGCACGGCGGCACCCGCGTGTACGGCGGCACCTTCCTGGTGTTCTCCGACTACATGCGCCCCGCGGTCCGGCTCGCCGCGCTGATGAAGCTGCCGGTCACCTACGTGTGGACGCACGACTCGATCGGCCTCGGCGAGGACGGCCCGACCCACCAGCCGGTCGAGCACCTGGCCGCGCTGCGCGCCATCCCCGGCCTCTCGGTGGTCCGCCCGGCGGACGCCAACGAGACCGCCGTGGTGTGGCGCACCGTGCTGGAGCGGCAGACCAGCCACCCCGGCCCGGTCGGCCTGGCGCTGACCCGCCAGGGCGTGCCGACCTTCGACCGCGAGGTGTTCCACTCGGCCGAGGGCGCGGCCAAGGGCGGCTACGTGCTGGCCGAGGCCTCCGGGTCCTCCCCGAAGGTGATCCTGATGGGCACCGGCTCCGAGGTGCAGCTGGCCGTCCAGGCCCGCGAGGCGCTGGAGGCCGACGGCATCCCGACCCGGGTGGTCTCGATGCCGTCGATCGAGTGGTTCAACGAGCAGGACCAGGCGTACCGCGACAGCGTGCTGCCGCCGAACGTCCGGGCCCGGGTCTCGGTCGAGGCGGGCATCGCCCAGGGCTGGCGCGAGCTGGTCGGCGACGCCGGTCGGATCATCAGCCTGGAGCACTTCGGTGCCTCCGCCGACTACAAGGTGCTCTACCAGGAGTTCGGCATCACCGCCGACGCGGTCGCCGGCGCGGCCCGCGCCTCGCTGCGCACGGTCGAGGCCGTCTCCCGCTAGCGCGGCACCCCGGCCCGGGGGACCGCACTCCCCCGGGCCGGGCCCCGAACTCCACCAGACCGGACGAAAACAGCAGAAGAAGAGGGACTGAGCACCATGACTGACGCATTGAAGCGCCTCAGCGACGAAGGCGTGGCGATCTGGCTGGACGACCTCAGCCGGGAGCGGCTGAACACCGGCAACCTGGCCGAACTGGTCCAGGAGAAGCACGTCGTCGGCGTCACCACCAACCCGACCATCTTCCAGAAGGCGATCGGCGGCAACGGCGCCTACGCCGCCCAGCTGGAGGACCTCGCGGTGCGCAAGGTCACCACCGACGAGGCCGTCCGCATGATCACCACCTCCGACGTCCGGGACGCCGCCGACGTGCTGCGCCCGGTGTACGACGCCTCCAACGGCCGCGACGGCCGGGTCTCCATCGAGGTCGACCCGCGGCTGGCCCACCAGACCGCGCCGACCGTCGCCGAGGCCAAGCAGCTGTGGTGGCTGGTCGACCGCCCGAACGTGCTGATCAAGATCCCCGCCACCCTGGCCGGCCTGCCCGCGATCACCGCGGTCCTCGCCCGGGGCATCAGCGTGAACGTCACCCTGATCTTCTCGCTCGAGCGCTACAAGGCCGTCATCGACGCCCACCTCACCGGCCTGGAGCAGGCCAAGGCCGCCGGCCTCGACCTCTCCCAGATCGAGTCCGTCGCGTCCTTCTTCGTCTCCCGCGTGGACACCGAGATCGACAAGCGCCTCGACGCGATCGGCGGCGCCGCCCTCGACCTGCGCTCGAAGGCCGCCGTCGCCAACGCCCGCCTCGCCTACCAGGCCTACGAGGAGGTGTACGGCTCCGTCGACGGCGCCAAGCCCGCCTCCGCCCGCTGGCAGGCCCTGGAGGCGGCCGGCGCCAAGCCGCAGCGCCCGCTGTGGGCCTCCACCGGCGTCAAGGACCCCAAGCTCCCCGACACCCTGTACGTCACCGAGCTGGTCGCCCCCGGCACCGTCAACACCATGCCCGAGGCCACCCTGGACGCCACCGACGACCACGGCCAGATCACCGGCGACACCATCACCCCGAACTACGCCGACGCCCAGGCCGTCCTGGACGCCGTCGCCGCGGCCGGCGTCGACTACGACGACGTCGTCAAGGTGCTGGAGGAGGAGGGCGTGTCGAAGTTCGAGGTCTCCTGGACCGAACTGCTCGACACCGTCACCGCCGCGCTCGCCGCGCACGGCGCCAACTGACTCCCCCTGCTCACGATCTGACGCACGGAAAGCGGAGCACACCACAGTGAGCAACACTGAGCCGTACCCGGACGTGGTGGGTCCGGACCTGACCGAGGTCGACGCCCCCAGCCGGCCCGCCAACCCACTGCGCGACCCGGTCGACCGGCGCCTGCCGCGCATCGCCGGCCCGTCCGGGCTGGTGATCTTCGGCGTCACCGGCGACCTGTCGCGCAAGAAGCTGATGCCGGCCATCTACGACCTGGCCAACCGCGGCCTGCTGCCGCCGGGCTTCTCGCTGGTCGGCTTCGCCCGCCGCGAGTGGGAGGACGAGGACTTCGCCAACGAGGTCCACGACGCCGTCAAGGAGCACGCGCGGACGCCGTTCCGCGAGGAGGTCTGGCAGCAGCTCGCCAAGGGCATGCGGTTCGTCCAGGGCGACTTCGGCGACGACGAGGCCTTCGACACGCTGCGCCGCACGATCGAGGAACTCGACCAGGCGCAGGGCACCGGCGGCAACTTCGCGTTCTACCTCTCGGTGCCGCCGAAGTTCTTCCCGACCGTCGTCCAGCAGCTCAAGAAGCACGGGCTGGCCGACCCGCCGAAGGGCTCCTGGCGGCGCGCGGTGATCGAGAAGCCGTTCGGCCACGACCTGGCCAGCGCCCAGGAGTTGAACCGGATCGTGCACGAGGTCTTCCCTCGTGACGAGGTCTTCCGGATCGACCACTACCTGGGCAAGGAGACGGTCCAGAACATCCTGGCGCTGCGTTTCGCCAACCAGATGTTCGAGCCGATCTGGAACCGGTCGTACGTCGACCACGTGCAGATCACCATGGCCGAGGACATCGGCATCGGCGGCCGGGCCGGCTACTACGACGGCATCGGATCCGCCCGTGACGTGATCCAGAACCACCTGCTCCAGCTGATGGCGCTCACCGCCATCGAGGAGCCGGCGTCCTTCCACCCCAAGGCCCTGGTCGCCGAGAAGCTCAAGGTGCTCAGCGCCGTCAAGCTCCCCGCCGACCTGGGCCGGCACACCGTGCGCGGCCAGTACGCGGCGGGCTGGCAGGGCGGCGAGGAGGTGCTCGGCTACCTGGACGAGGACGGCATCAACCCCGAGTCCAAGACCGACACCTACGCGGCGATCAAGCTGGAGATCAACAACCGGCGCTGGGCGGGCGTCCCGTTCTACCTGCGCACCGGCAAGCGCCTGGGCCGCCGGGTCACCGAGATCGCGGTGGTCTTCCAGCGCGCCCCGTACCTGCCGTTCGACTCCTACGCCACCGAGGAGCTCGGCCAGAACGCCCTGGTGATCCGCGTCCAGCCGGACGAGGGCGTCACCGTGCGCTTCGGCTCGAAGGTCCCCGGCACCGCGCTGGAGGTCCGCGACGTCACCATGGACTTCGCCTACGGCGAGTCGTTCACCGAGTCCAGCCCCGAGGCGTACGAGCGCCTGATCCTGGACGTCCTGCTCGGCGACGCCAACCTCTTCCCGCGTCACCAGGAGGTCGAGCTGTCCTGGCAGATCCTCGACCCGATCGAGCAGTACTGGGACACCCACGGCAAGCCCGCGGAGTACCCGGCCGGTACCTGGGGCCCGGTCGAGGCGGACGAGATGCTCGCACGAGACGGCAGGAGCTGGCGCCGCCCATGAAGATCGACCTGACGGACACCACGTCCAGCAAGATCAACGCTGCCCTGATGGACGCCCGCCGGGCCAGCGGCTCCACCGCCGCCGGCATGGTGCTGACCCTGGTCATCGTGACCGACGAGGGCAGCGCCTACGACGCCCTCAAGGCCGCCAACGACGCCTCCCGCGAGCACCCCTCGCGGACCCTGGCCGTCATCAAGCGCGCCGGTCGCTCGCCCCGGGCCCGCGCCGAGACCCGGCTGGACGCCGAGATCCTGGTCGGCACCGACGCGGGCAGCGGCGAAACGGTCATCCTGCGGATGCACGGCGAACTCGCCGCGCACGCCCAGTCCGTGGTGCTGCCGCTGCTGCTGCCGGACGCCCCCGTGGTGGTCTGGTGGCCGGAGAACGCGCCGCTGCACCCGGCGCAGGACCCGCTCGGCGCGATCGCCCAGCGCCGGATCACCGACGCGGTCACCGCCGAGTCCCCGGTCGGCCAGCTCGCCCAGCGGGCCGCCAGCTACACCCCCGGCGACACCGACCTGGCCTGGACCCGGATCACCGGCTGGCGCTCGATGCTCGCCGCCGCGCTCGACCAGCGCGACGTCAAGATCATCTCCGCGGTGGTCGAGGGCGAGTCCTACAACCCCAGCGTCGAGCTGCTCGGCCTGTGGCTGCACAACCGGCTGCGGGTCCAGGTCGAACGGGTCGTCACCGGCGGACCCGGCATCACCTCGGTCACCCTGCGGACCAAGGACGGCGACATCGTCCTGGACCGTCCCGACGGCCTGCTCGGCACCCTCTCGATGCCCGGCGCGCCCGACCGGATGGTCGCCCTCAAGCGCCGCGACACCGCGGAGCTGATCGCCGAGGAACTGCGCCGCCTCGACCCCGACGACATCTACGCCAACGCCGTCCGCACCCCCGTGGACCGGCTGCGCGAACGGGTCGCCGGAGTCGAGCACGCGGGCCCCGGCGGCACCGTCGAGGCCGCCGTCGCCCCGCCGGTCCGGGTCACCGCCAAGGTCCCGGACACCGCCGAGGCCCCCGCCGCGCAGCAGGAGCCGGCTGCGGCTCCGAAGAAGGCACCGGCGAAGAAGTCCGCCACCGCCAAGAAGGCCGCCCCCCGCAAGCGGAGCGGCCAGTGAGCACCCGTCAGCTGATCGTCCACCGTGACAAGGAGCTGATGGCGCAGGCCGTCGCCGCCCGGCTGATCACCGCGATCGTCGACGCGCAGGCCGCCCGCGGCACCGCCTCGGTGGTGCTCACCGGCGGCCGCAACGGCAACGCCCTGCTCGACGCCGTCGCCGCCTCCCCGGCGCGCGACGCCGTCGACTGGGCGCGGGTCGACCTGTGGTGGGGCGACGAGCGCTACCTGGCGCACGACGACCCGGAACGCAACGCCGTCCAGGCCGCCGCGTTCCTGGACGCCGTGCGACCGCTGGGCGCCCGGGTGCACGAGATGCCCGCGGCGGACGGCCCCGACGGGCCGGACGTGGAGGCCGCCGCCGCACGCTACGCCGAGGAACTGGCAGCCGCCGCCGAACCCGGTCCGGGCCTGCCCGTCCCGGCCTTCGACGTGCTGCTGCTCGGCGTCGGCCCGGACACCCACGTCGCCTCGCTGTTCCCGCAGCACCCCGGCGTCCGGGAGACCGAACTGACCGTGATCGGCGTCCGCGGGGCCCCCAAGCCCCCGCCCGTCCGCATCTCGCTCACCCTCCCCGCGCTGCGCACCGCCCGGCAGACCTGGCTGCTCGCCGCCGGTGAGGACAAGGCCGACGCCGTCGCCCTCGCCCTCACCGACCCCGGCCCGCTCCAGGCTCCGGCCTCCGCGGCCGTCGGCACGGAGCGCACGCTGTGGCTCCTCGACGAGGCGGCGGCTTCCAAGTTGTCCTGACGCCGCGTCAGCCCCGGAAGGCCCGGACCCGTCCCACGGGTCCGGGCCTTCCTGCTACAACTCTCCTGTGGGGACGGAGAACAGCATCACCGGGGGCAGCATCGGGAGCGTCGTCCAGGCCGGCACCATCACCACCCTGGTCCAGGCCGGCCCGGCCAGCCTGCCCCGCCCTGCCGTCCGCCCCGCCGGGCTGCCGAGACGCGGCGTCTTCGTCGGCCGCGAGGAACTGCTCGGCGCGTTGCTCGACGCCCTGGGCGAGCCCGGCGAACCGCTCCTGGTCTCCGCGATCGCCGGACTCGGCGGCATCGGCAAGACCGCACTCGCCGTCGAGACCGCCCACCGCGCCGCCGACCGCTTCCCCGGCGGCGTCCTCTTCGTCGACCTGCACGGCTACGACGACCACCCCGTCACCGCCGAGCAGGCCCTCGACACCCTGCTGCGCGCCCTCGGCGAGGACGTCCCGCCCGGCCTCCCCGCCCGCGAACACCTCTACCGCTCCCGGCTCGCCGCCCTGGACGGCCCGCTGCTGCTGATCGCCGACAACGCCTCCTCCCCCGCCCAGGTCACCCCGCTGCTGCCCGGCGACCCGCGCCACCGCGTCCTGGTGACCAGCCGCCACCGGCTCGCCGACCGCACCCTGACCCCGCGTCACTTCCGGGTGGACGTGCTCAGAATGGCCGAATCCCGCACCCTGCTCACCCAACTCACCGGCATCGACGACGAGTTGCTCCCGGAGCTGGCCGAACTCTGCGGCCACCTCCCGCTCGCCCTGCGGATCACCGCCGCGCTGCTCACCGACCGCAGTCCCGCCGAGCTCGCCGGCGACCTCGCCGACGCCAGGGAACGCCTCACCGAACTCGACCACGGTCCCGACCTCGCCGTCCGCGCCGCGTTCGGCCTCTCCCACCGCCGCCTCACCCCCGCCGAAGCCCGCCTCTTCGCCCTCCTCGGCCTCCACCCCGGCCCCGACCTCCCACTGCCCGCCGTCAGCGCCCTCGCCGACCTCCCCGAACGCGACACCGCCCGACTCCTCCGCGCCCTCACCGGAGCCCACCTGCTGGATGTCGCCGACGGCCGCTACCGCTTCCACGACCTGGTGAAGCTGTACGCGTCCGAGCAGCCGGTGGACGACCCGGAGGCCGCCGTCCGACGACTGCTCGGGCACTACGACGCCCGGGCTGCGGACATCCGCTCCAGCCAGGGTGCGTCGGACGCCTGGCTCAAGTCCGAGGCAGCGAACCTGCCGGCCGTACTGCTGCGCGCCGACGAACTCGGCCTGGCCGACGCGGTGCCGGAGCTGTACGCGATCATCGTCGAGCAGACCTCGTGGATCACGCTCGAGACCATGTTCAGCTGTGCACTCCTTGCCGTGGTCATCGCCTGCACGGAGGCCCTCGCGATCCAGGTGGCGGCGACGACCCACCTGCCGCAGGAGGCGGGCCCCCGGTCCGACGCCACGCTGGACGGCATCCTGACTGCGCTGGAGTCGTCCGGAACGCACGCCGGGCCCGGCCCCGTGGCTGTCGGCTATCAGCCCCACCTGGCCCGGATCGCCACCCTGGTCGTCGAGTTGACCGAGGCCGCCAAGATCGTGACCGCAGCCTCGGCAGCCACCCTGCTCGATGCCGTCGACGCCCTGCTCGCCCGGCTGTTCACCGTGCAGGTCGCCGCCCAGGCCCTGGACGAGGCCCCGGCGGGCAGCGGGATCCACCTGTCGTTCGGCGAGGTCAACCGTCGCCTCGTCGAGGCGGTCGACAAGACGGCTCTCTACCGCCTCCTGCTCGCGGAACTCGCCGTGATCACCGAGACCCGTCGGTGGGAGGAGGTGTTCGCCCTGATCGACCTCATCGCGAAGGGCGCCACCGGAAACCGGTGACGCCCCTGCGTGGAAAGTCGTGCCTCAGATCTCGCCCCGGAGCTTCGCCAGGGCCTCGGCGAGGATCGCCTCGCCGTCGGCGTCGGTGCGGCGCTCGCGGACGTAGGCGAGGTGGGTCTTGTAGGGCTCGTTGCGGGCCGGGGCGGGCGGATTGTGCTCGTCCTGGCCGGCGGGGAAGCCGCAGCGGGGGCAGTCCCAGGTGTCGGGGATGGCTGCCTCTGCGGCGAAACTCGGGCGCGTCTCGTGCTTGTTGGCGCACCAGAAGGAGATGCGGTTGCGCGGGGCGGATTCGCCGCGCTCCGCCTCTCCCATCGGGCCGGCGCCGACTCTGCTGCCTCGGATCGCGTTGCCACTTGCCACGGTCTGACTCCCTGCGTGCTGGTGCCGTCCGGCCGCGGCTGGGCGGACGGTGGCGAAGTCGTCCTAGTGTAAGCGGGAGTTAAGGCTGTGCCACCATCGCCCGCCGACTGGTTTCAGCTCTTGTACTTGAGCAGCAGTCCGAGCACCACGATGCAGGCGAACCAGGCCACGCCGATGATGACGGTGATGCGGTCGAGGTTGCGCTCGGCCACCGCGGAACCGCCGCCGGTGGACATCGCGCCGCCACCGAACATGTCGGACAGACCGCCGCCCTTGCCCTTGTGGAGCAGGACCAGCATGATCATCAGCGAGCTGAGGATGATCAGAGCAATCTCGAACCCGAGAACCACGACGGGACCAACTCTCTCGTATCTTCGGCGAAGGGGCCGGGCCCGCTTCTCCGCGGTCCGGCCCCAAAGCCTACGTTGCTGTGGCGGCGTTAGCCTACTGCCTGCTCGCGGTAGCGCACGATCTTGACGAACTCGTCGGCGTCCAGGGAGGCGCCGCCGATCAGACCGCCGTCCACGTCGGGCTTGGCCATCAGGCCGGCCGCGGACGAGGACTTCACCGAACCGCCGTACAGGATACGGACCTTGGCGGCCAGGTCGGCGCTGTAGAGCTCGGCGAGGCGGGCCCGGATCGCGCCGCAGACCTCCTGCGCGTCCTCGGGGGTGGCGACCTCTCCGGTGCCGATCGCCCAGACCGGCTCGTACGCGACGACGATCTGCTCGGCCTCGGCGGCGGGGACGCCGTCCAGGGCGCCGTCCAGCTGCGCCAGGGTGAACTCGACCTGGGCGCCGGCCTTGCGGACGTCCAGCGGCTCGCCGATGCACAGGATCGGCACGACGCCGTTGCGGAAGGCGGCCTTCACCTTGGCGTTGACGATCTCCTCGTTCTCGCCGTGGTACTGGCGGCGCTCGGAGTGGCCGATCACCGCGTAGGCGCACTTCAGCTTCGCCAGCATCGGGCCCGACACCTCACCGGTGTAGGCGCCGCCGTCGTGCTGCGAGATGTCCTGCGAGCCGTACTTGATCTTCAGGCGGTCGCCGTCGACCAGGGTCTGCACCGAGCGCAGATCGGTGAACGGGACCAGGACCGCGACCTCGACGGCCTCGTAGTCCTTGTCGGCCAGCGCGAACGCCAGCTTCTGGGTGTGCTGGATGGCCTCGAGGTGGTTGAGGTTCATCTTCCAGTTGCCCGCCATCAGCGGGAGACGCTCAGTCATGTCTTTCTCAGTCCTCCAGGGCGGCGAGACCGGGAAGGGTCTTGCCCTCCAGGTACTCGAGGCTCGCGCCACCGCCGGTCGAGATGTGTCCGAACTTCGCCTCGTCGAAGCCGAGGGTGCGCACCGCCGCCGCCGAGTCGCCGCCGCCGACCACGGTGAAGGCGTCCGAGTCCAGCAGCGCCTGGGCGACCGCGCGGGTGCCGTCGGCGAACGCCGGGTGCTCGAAGACGCCCATCGGGCCGTTCCAGAAGACCGTCCGCGCGTCGGCGATCTTCTGCGCGAAGAGCTGCGCGGTCTTCGGGCCGATGTCCAGGCCGAGCGCGCCGTCCGGGATGGCGTCCACGTCGACGACCGCGTAGTCCGCCACCGGGGCACCGGTCTTGACGTCCGGGAAGCTGCCGGAGACCGCGGTGTCCAGCGGGATCACGAACTCCACGCCCTGCTCGGCGCCGCGCTTCAGGTAGTCCTGGACGACCGGGATCTGGTCCTCCTGCAGCAGCGAGGAGCCGACGCCGTGGCCCTGGGCCGCGATGAAGGTGTACATCATGCCGCCGCCGATCAGGATCCGGTCGGCCTTGCCGAGCAGGTTCTCGATCACGCCGACCTTGTCGGAGACCTTCGAGCCGCCGAGCACCACCACGTACGGGCGGGCGACGTCCTCGGTGAGGCGCTTGAGCACGCCGACCTCGGTGGCGATCAGGTCGCCCACCGCGTGCGGCAGGCGGGCCGGCAGGTCGTAGACCGAGGCGTGCTTGCGGTGCACCGCGCCGAAGCCGTCACCGACGTACAGGTCGGCGAGCGAGGCGAGTTCGTCGGCGAAGGCGCCGCGCGCGGCGTCGTCCTTGGAGGTCTCGCCCGCGTTGAAGCGCAGGTTCTCCAGCAGCGTGACCTCGCCGTCGCCCAGGGCGGCGACGGTGGCCTTCGCGCTGTCCCCGACGGTGTCGGTGGCGAAGGCCACCGGGCGGCCGAGGATCTCACCGAGGCGGACCGCCACCGGCGCGAGGGAGTACTGCGGCTCCGGCGCGCCCTTCGGACGGCCCAGGTGCGAGGCGACGACCACCCGCGCGCCGCGCTCGACCAGCTTGGCGATGGTCGGCGCGACGGCCCGGATCCGGCCGTCGTCGGTGATGGTGTCGCCGGACAGCGGCACGTTGAGGTCGGCGCGGACGAACACCCGCTTGCCGGAGACCTCCAGGTCTTCGATCGTCTTCACGGTCTTGCTCCTCAGGGGGTGGAACGGTGCGCAGACGGCGACACGACGGCGGGCCACCGGTTGGGTAGGACGGGACGAGGGTGGGCGCAGCGGCAGGGCCCGGCGGCGGTGACAGCCGTCCGGGCCCTGCCCCTTACGTCACGTCGACTACCGCTGGGGTCAGAGCTGCTCGCCGACCAGGGCGACCAGGTTGACGAGGCGGTTCGAGTAGCCGAACTCGTTGTCGTACCAGCCGAGCACCTTGACCTGGTTGCCCTGAACCATCGTCAGCTGCGAGTCGAAGATGCAGGAGTGCGGGTCGTTGACGATGTCCGAGGAGACGATCGGGTCCTCGGTGTAGGCCAGGATGCCCTTGAGCGGGCCCTCCTGCGCGGCCTTCTGGAAGGCGGCGTTGACCTCGTCCTTGGTGACCTCGCGCTCGAGGGTGACCACCAGGTCGGTGATCGAGCCGGTCGGGACCGGGACGCGCAGCGAGGTGCCGTCCAGCTTGCCCTTCAGCTCCGGCAGGACCAGGGCGGTGGCCTTCGCGGCACCGGTCGAGGTCGGGATGATGTTCTGCGAGGCGGCGCGGGCGCGACGCAGGTCCTTGTGCGGGAAGTCCAGGGTGACCTGGTCGTTGGTGAACGCGTGCACCGTGGTCATCAGACCCTTGACGATGCCGAAGTTCTCGTTCAGCACCTTCGCCATCGGCGCCACGCAGTTGGTGGTGCAGGAGGCGTTGGAGATGATGTCGTGCGCGGCCGCGTCGTACTTGTCGTCGTTGACGCCCAGGACGATGGTGATGTCCTCGTCGGTCGCGGGCGCCGAGATGATGACCTTCTTCGCACCGGCGGTGATGTGCTTCTTCGCAGCATCGGCCTTGGTGAAGATGCCGGTGGACTCGACGACGATGTCGGCGCCCAGGGCGGCCCAGGGAAGGTTGGCGGGGTCGCGTTCGGCGGTGACCTTGAAGGTGTGGCCGTCGACGGTGATGCTGTCCTCGGTGTGCGAGACCTCGCCGGGGAAGGTACCGAGAGTGGTGTCGTACTTGAGCAGGTGAGCCAGAGTCTTGGTGTCGGTCAGGTCGTTGACACCGACGATCTCGATGTCCGCGCCCTGGGACTTGACCGCACGGAAGAAGTTACGGCCGATGCGGCCGAACCCGTTGATGCCTACCCGGATCGTCACGAACCGATCTCCTCTTAGGTACGCCGGGCCGGAGCCCGACGGGGGTGAAATTTGGGTTGTCCCCGACCACTGCTGACCCTACCTCCCCCAAGTGTCGCAAGGCACATCGCCTCACCGGTAGGGCGCAATGGCCCGGGCGCAGCAAAGGGGCGTGCGGAGTTGGCCGCGGCGGCTTGCCGCGACCCGCTCCGCACGCCCCTCGGGCGGCGCCACGGGACGGTTGACGACCCGTCAGTTCAGGGCCATCTCCTCGGTCAGGTTGGCCTCGGTGTTGGGCAGGCCGAGTTCGGCGGCCCGCTTGTCGGCCATCGCCAGCAGGCGGCGGATCCGGCCCGCGACCGCGTCCTTGGTCAGCGGCGGGTCGGCGAGCGCGCCGAGCTCCTCCAGCGAGGCCTGCTTGTGCTGCATGCGCAGCGCGCCGGCCGCCGCCAGGTGCTCGGGCACCTCGTCGCCGAGGATCTCCAGCGCCCGCTGCACCCGGGCGCCGGCCGCGACCGCGGCGCGGGCCGAGCGGCGCAGGTTGGCGTCGTCGAAGTTGGCCAGCCGGTTGGCGGTGGCGCGCACCTCGCGGCGCATCCGCCGCTCCTCCCAGGCCAGCACCGACTCGTGCGCGCCGAGCCGGGTGAGCAGCGCGCCGATCGCGTCGCCGTCGCGGATCACCACCCGGTCGACGCCGCGCACCTCGCGGGCCTTGGCCGGGATGCCCAGCCGGCGGGCCGCGCCGACCAGGGCGAGCGCCGCCTCCGAACCGGGGCAGGTGATCTCCAGCGAGGAGGAGCGCCCCGGCTCGGTGAGCGAGCCGTGCGCCAGGAACGCGCCGCGCCAGGCCGCCTCCGCGTCGCAGGTCGCCCCGGACACCACCGCCGGGGGCAGTCCCCGGATCGGCCGTCCGCGTCCGTCCACCAGCCCGGTCTGCCGGGCCAGCAACTCGCCGTCCTTCACCACCCGCACCACGTACCGGCTGCCGCGTCGCAGACCGCCGGGGGCCATCACCACCAGATCCGAGGAGTGTCCGAAGATCTCCAGGAGGTCCTTGCGCAGCCGCCGTGCCGCAATGCCGGTGTCCAGCTCCGCCTCGATCACGATGCGGCCGCTCACAATGTGCAGTCCGCCCGCAAAACGCAGGATCGCCGAGACCTCCGCCTTGCGGCAGCAGGCACGGGTGACGGGAAGTCGGGAGATCTCGTCTTTCACCGCTGCCGTCATCGCCATGGGCCGATCCTTCCATGAGTCCGGAAAATCCGGTCGTACGCCGCGGCCAAGAGCTCCGGGTCGTGTCGCGGCGTGCCGTCGGCCCGGGCCACCGAACCGAGCACCAGTGCGGCGCCCATCCGCTCGGCGGCCTGCTCCAGGCCGGCCAGGTCGGCGACCCCGAAGGCGCCGCCGGTGACGGCGCGCTCATCCACCAGGATCGCATCCACCACCAGCTGCGGAGCGTGGTCGGCGATCACCTCCAGGTGGCGCTGCGGGGTGAAGCCCTCGGTCTCGCCGGGCTGCGGCGCCAGGTTGAGGGTCAGCAGCCGGCGGGCCCGGGTCTCGGTGAGCGCCTTGGCCAGCTCGGGGACCAGCAGGTGCGGCAGCACGCTGGTGAACCAGGAGCCGGGGCCGAGCACCACCCAGTCCGCCTCCAGCACCGCCTGCACCGCGTCCGGGACGGCCGGCGGCTCGTCCGGCACCAGCCGGATCGACTGCACGGTGCCGGGCGTCACGGCGACCGCGGCCTGGCCGCGCACCGCCGTGACCTCGGCGGGCCGGGCCGGGTCGTGGCCGCGGACCTGCGCCTCGATGTCCAGCGGGACGGCCGACATCGGCAGCACCCGGCCCTGCACGTTCAGCAGCCGGCCGACCCAGTTCAGCGCCTCCACCGGGTCGCCGAGCTTCTCCCACAGCGCCACGATCAGCAGGTTGCCGACCGCGTGGCCGCCGAGCTCGCCGTTCCCGGTGAAGCGCTGCTGGATCACCTCGGACCAGGTGCGGCCCCAGTCGTCGTCGCCGCACAGCGCGGCCAGCGCCTTGCGCAGGTCGCCGGGCGGCAGCACGCCGAGCTCGGCGCGCAGCCGCCCGCTGGAACCGCCGTCGTCGGCGACGGTGACCACCGCGGTCAGCTCGGTGGTCAGCCGGCGCAGCGCGGACAGCGAGGCGGACAGGCCCTGCCCGCCGCCCAGCGCGGCGATCCTGGGGGCCTTGCGCCGGGACTTCTGGGAGGCCCGCTCGGCAGGTCTGGCCTGGAGCTGCTGCCGCGCTGGCACGTATCCCGTCACGCCGACCCCATGTTCCTGTCTCGTGCTCAGCCGGGCGGCGCGGGGACGAGGTGCTCCGCGGCCGTCACTCCCGGCCCATGTCGCGGTGGACCAGCACCGTCTCGACGCCGTCCGCGATCAGACGCTTCGTCAGCTGCTCGGACATCGCCACGCTGCGGTGCTTGCCACCGGTGCAGCCTACGGCAAGCGTCATGTAGCGCTTGCCCTCGCGCCGGTAACCCTCGGTGATGATCCGCATCAGCTCGGCGTAGCCGTCCAGGAACTCCTGCGCCCCGGGCTGCTGGAAGACGTACTCTGCCACGTCCGGGTCGGTTCCGGTACGGGCCCGCAGCTCGGGCACCCAGTGCGGGTTCGGCAGGAAGCGGCAGTCCACCACCAGGTCGGCGTCGACCGGCAGGCCGTACTTGAAGCCGAAGGACATCACGGTGGCCCGCAGCTCCGGCTCGTCGTTGCCGGAGAACTGGGCGTCCAGCTTGGCGCGCAGCTGGTGCACGTTGAGGTTGGAGGTGTCGACCACCAGGTCGGCCTCGCCGCGCAGCTCGCGCAGCAGCTCCCGCTCCTGGGCGATGCCGTCGACGATCCGGCCGTCGCCCTGCAGCGGGTGCGGGCGGCGGACGTTCTCGAAGCGGCGCACCAGCGCCTCGTCGGAGGAGTCCAGGAAGACCACGCGCAGCCGCACGCCGCGCTTCTCCAACTCCTCCAGCGAGGTCAGCAGGTCGTCGAAGAACGACCGGCCGCGGACGTCGACCACGGCGCCGATCCGCGGCACCGAGCCCTGCGAGCGGGCCCCCAGGTCGACCATGGTCGGGATCAGCGCCGGCGGCAGGTTGTCCACCACGAACCAGCCGAGGTCCTCCAGGCACTTGGCGGCGGTGGACCGGCCGGCTCCGGACATGCCGGAGATGATCACCAGCTCGGGGACGGTCTCTCCCCCGTTGGACACTGTCACGTCTGTTCCCCGCTTCTCGGTGCCACTGTGGCGGTGCTGTCATCGATGATCTCGCCGGTCGCGGTGTTGACCGCGAATGCGGCAGGTGTACGGGAGGCCAAGGCTGCGGCAACAGTCTCCGCGGTCCGGCGCCCGATCCCGGGAACCTCGCACAGCTCGTCGACCGTGGCCGCGCGCAGCTTCTTCAGTGAACCGAAGTGCTTCAGCAGGGCCCGGCGGCGAGTCTCTCCAAGGCCGGGGACGGAGTCCAGCTCCCCCGCCGTGAGCCGCTTGGAGCGCTTGGTGCGCTGGTAGGAGATGGCGAAACGGTGCGCCTCGTCGCGCACCCGCTGCAACAGGTAGAGGCCCTCGCTGGAGCGCGGCAGCACCACCGGGTCGTCCTGCCCGGGCAGCCACACCTCCTCCAGCCGCTTGGCCAGGCCGCACACCGCGACGTCGTCGATGCCCAGTTCGTCCAGGGCCCGCTGGGCGGCCGCGACCTGCGGCTGCCCGCCGTCGACCACCAGCAGCTGCGGCGGGTAGGCGAAGCGCCTCGGGCGGCCGTCATCGGTGCGGCCGGTCCCGTCGGTCGGCGCCCCGTCGTCCTCCGGTCCCTCCTCGGGGACCGCCCACTCGCCGGTCTGCTCGCGCTCCTGCAGGTAACGGCGGAACCGGCGGGTGATCACCTCGTGCATCGAGCGGACGTCGTCCTGGCCCTCGAAGCCGCGGATCTGGAAGCGCCGGTACTCGCTCTTGCGGGCCAGGCCGTCCTCGAAGACCACCATCGAGGCGACCACGTCCTCGCCCTGCAGGTGCGAGATGTCGAAGCACTCGATCCGCAGCGGCACCGAGTCCAGCTCCAGCGCGTCGGTGATCTCCTGCAGCGCCCGGCTACGGGTCGTCAGGTCCGAGGCCCGCTTGGTCTTGTGCAGCGCCAGCGCTTGCAGCGCGTTGCGCTGCACGGTCTCCATCAGGTCCTTCTTGTCGCCGCGCTGCGGCACCCGCAGGTCGACGTGGGCGCCGCGCAGCCCGCTCAGCCACTCCCGGGCCGCCTCGCCCGGCAGCGCCGGGACCAGCACCTCGCGCGGCACCTGCTCGGTGCCCGCGCCGTACAGCTGCTGCAGGGCGTGCTCCACCAGCCCGGCGGTGTCCACGTCCTCGACCTTGTCGGTCACCCAGCCGCGCTGGCCGCGGACCCGGCCGCCGCGGACGTGGAAGATCTGCACCGCGGCCTCGAGTTCGTCCTCGGCCAGCGCGAGCAGGTCCGCGTCGGTGCCGTCGGCCAGCACCACCGCGTTCTTCTCCATCGCCCGCTTCAGCGCCCCGAGGTCGTCGCGCAGCCGGGCCGCCTTCTCGTACTCCATGTCGGCCGCGGCGTCCTGCATCTGCTGCTCCAGGCGGCGCAGGTAGTTGCCCGTCCGGCCGGCCATGAAGTCGCAGAACTCCTCGGCGAGTTCGCGGTGCTCGTCGGCGGTGACCCGGCCCACGCAGGGCGCCGCGCACTTGCCGATGTACCCCAGCAGGCAGGGCCGGCCGACCTGTTGGGCCCGCTTGAACACGCCGTTGGAGCACGTCCGCACCGGGAACACCCGCAGCAGCAGGTCCACCGTCTCGCGGATCGCCCAGGCGTGCCCGTACGGGCCGAAGTAGCGCACGCCCTTGCGGTGCGCGCCACGCATCACCTGGACCCGGGGGAACTCCTCGCCCAGGGTGACCGCCAGCTCCGGGTAGCTCTTGTCGTCCCGGTACTTGACGTTGAACCGCGGGTCGAACTCCTTGATCCAGGAGTACTCCAGCTGCAGCGCCTCGACCTCGGTCGACACCACGGTCCACTCCACCGAGGCGGCGGTCGTCACCATGGTCGCGGTGCGCGGGTGCAGGTTGGCGACGTCCTGGAAGTACGAGGAGAGCCGGGGCCGCAGGCTCTTCGCCTTGCCCACGTAGATGACCCGACCGTGCGCGTCGCGGAACTTGTACACCCCGGGAGAGACCGGGATCGCCCCCGGCGCCGGACGGTAGGTGGACGGGTCTGCCATAGCCCTACCGTACCGACTGCCACCGACACTCCGCGGCGACCACCGTCAGCTGGACGGCTCCGGCCGGGTGGCGGCGGCCAGGTGGGCCTTGAGGTCGGCGTTCTCCGCTTCCAGGGCGATGATGCGCTTGCGCGCGAAGTACAGCTCCAGGACGGCGTCCTGGAACTCCAGGACCAGTTCCTCGGGCGTCAGTTGCACGTCTCCCCCCGCCGCGTCACGCCGAGGCGAGCTGGGTGACGGTGCCGTTCGAGCCGCGCCAGTACAGCGCCCCGCCCTGCGCGTACAGCGCGCCGCCGCCGGCGGTGGAATCGACGGAGGTCGGCGCGGTGGCCGTGTTGCCGACCCGCACCACGCCCTCCACCAGCAGGCCCGCCGCGGCGCCGGGCCGCTGCACGATGTGCACCTGGGCGCGCGGGGTGGCGGCGCGGTCGATGCCGATGCCGATCAGGCCGGTGCCGCGGACGATGAAGTCGTCCAGGCCGGTGTTGTTGCGCAGCGCGATCAGACTGCCCCTGGTCGGGCCGGTGGTCGCGGTCAGGTAGATGCCCTGGGCGGCGGTGCCGGAGGTCTGCAGGTCGATGGAGAGGGCGGCGGCGTTCTGGTCGGAGCCGTCGGCGTAGCCCTTGTGCGCGATCTTGAGGGTGCCGCGGCCCTTCTCGGTGCCGGACAGGTACATCGCCGAGGTGTCCGGGTTGTCCGAGGCGACGTTCAGCGCGACGCCGCCGCCGGACGTGCCGGCCTGGTAGACCACCAGCGCGTGCGCGTCGCTGTTGGCCGGGTTGGTCGGGTTGTTCGCCATCGACGCCGTCTTGAAGAACGCCGCCTGCCCGTCCTGCCCGTTGCCGTAGAAGCTCTGCGCGTTGACCTGCCCGTCGAACACCGTCACCGGCGTCGCCGCGGCGGCGCTGTCCGCACCGCCGACCGCCACGGTCACCGCCCCCGCGGTGAACCCGCCCAGGAACAACCGTCGATCCATCCCCGACTCCCCCGCCCTCGAACTCTTCTGACGCCGCCTCAGGCCTTGGTGACCTGGAGCTTCCCGTTCTGCACCGCCACCTGGTACGCGGGCAGCGGCTTCGGCGCCGGACCGTCCTGGACGGCGCCGTCCGCGATCCCGAACCGGCTGCCGTGGCAAAGGCACTGGATCTGGCTGTTGCGCACCCCGTCGACCAGGCAGCCGGCGTGCGTGCAGGTCGCGCTGAACGCCTTGAACTGCCCCTCGCTGGGCTGCGTCACCACGATCTTCTGGTCGCGGTACACCTTGCCCCCGCCGACCGGCACGTCGGACGCGGCGCCCAGGTCGACCGGACCCGCGGCGGGCGACGATGCCTGGCTCGTACCGCCGCCCCCGCCGGACGACGAGCACCCCGCGACGGCCGTCCCGCCGGCCAGGACGGCGGCGGCGCAGCACAGCACGGTACGACGGGAGGCGACGGGCTCGGACACGTGAACTCCTTTGGCGCGGGGGACGGCGCGAGCAACCTAGCACGCACCGCCCCCACGCCCCGGGGCTTCGGTCCTACCGCTTCTTCCGCTTCACCGGCGTCGCGTCCGACACGTCCTTCAGGATGTCCCGGAGGAACTTGCCGGTGTGGCTGACCGTGGAGGCCGCGACCTCCTCGGGCGTGCCCTCGATGACCACCGTGCCGCCGCCGGAACCGCCCTCGGGGCCCATGTCGACCAGCCAGTCGGCGGTCTTGATGACGTCGAGGTTGTGCTCGATGACGATGACGGTGTTGCCCTTGTCGACCAGGCCCTCCAGGACCTTGATCAGCTTGCTGATGTCCTCGAAGTGCAGGCCGGTGGTGGGCTCGTCGAGGACGTAGACCGTGCGGCCGGTGGAGCGCTTCTGCAGCTCGGAGGAGAGCTTGACGCGCTGGGCCTCGCCGCCGGAGAGGGTGGTGGCGGGCTGGCCGAGCCGGACGTAGCCGAGGCCGACCTCCTTGAGCGTCCTCAGGTGGCGGGCGATCGCCGGGACGGCCTCGAAGAAGTCGAGGCCCTCCTCGATCGGCATGTCGAGCACCTCGGCGATGGACTTGCCCTTGTAGTGGACCTCCAGCGTCTCCCGGTTGTAGCGGGCGCCGTGGCAGACCTCGCAGGGGACGTAGACGTCCGGCAGGAAGTTCATCTCGATCTTGATGGTGCCGTCGCCGGAGCAGTTCTCGCAGCGGCCGCCCTTGACGTTGAACGAGAACCGGCCCGGCAGGTAGCCGCGGACCTTGGCCTCCTGGGTCTCCGCGAAGAGCTTGCGCACGTGGTCGAAGACGCCGGTGTAGGTGGCCGGGTTGGAGCGCGGGGTGCGGCCGATCGGCGACTGGTCGACGTGCACCACCTTGTCGACCAGGTCGGTGCCGGTGATCCGGGTGTGCCGGCCGGGGACGCTGCGAGCGCCGTTCAGCTCGCGGGCGAGGTGGGTGTAGAGGATGTCGTTGACCAGCGTCGACTTGCCCGAACCGGAGACGCCCGTGATGGCCGTGAAGGTGCCGAGCGGGAAGGCGACCGTGACGTCCTTGAGGTTGTGCTCCCGCGCCCCGTGCACCACGATCTGCCGTTTCTTGTCGCGCGGGCGGCGCGCGGCGGGGATCGGGATGGCGCGCTTGCCGGACAGGTACTGGCCGGTGAGCGACTCCTCGTTCTTCAGCAGCTCCTTGAGCGAGCCGGAGTGCACCACCTTGCCGCCGTGCTCGCCGGCACCGGGGCCGATGTCGACCACCCAGTCGGCGGTCTTGATGGTGTCCTCGTCGTGCTCGACCACGATCAGGGTGTTGCCGATGTCCCGCAGCCGGACCAGGGTCTCGATCAGGCGATGGTTGTCGCGCTGGTGCAGGCCGATGGAGGGCTCGTCCAGCACGTAGAGCACGCCGACCAGGCCGGAGCCGATCTGGGTGGCGAGCCGGATGCGCTGGGCCTCGCCGCCGGAGAGCGTGCCGGCGGCGCGGTTCAGCGACAGGTAGTCGAGGCCGACGTCGACCAGGAAGCGCAGCCGCTCCAGGACCTCCTTGAGGACCCGCTCGGCGATCTGCTTGTCCCGCGCGTCGAGCCGCAGGGCGCCCAGGAAGTCCGCGCAGTCGCTGATCGACATCGCGGAGACGTCGGCGATCGACTTGTCCATCACGGTGACCGCGAGGACGACGGGCTTCAGCCGGGTGCCGTGGCAGGTCGGGCAGGGCACCTCCCGCATGTACCCCTCGAAGCGCTCGCGGCTGGAGTCGCTCTCCGACTCCGAGTGACGGCGCGTCACGAACGGGACGGCGCCCTCGAAGGCGGTGGTGTACGAGCGCTCGCGGCCGTAGCGGTTGCGGTAGCGGACCTCGACCTGGGTCTTGTGGCCGTACAGCAGCGCCTTCCGGGCGCGCGCGGGCAGCCCGGCCCAGGCGATGTCGGTGCGGAAGCCGAGCTCGCCGGCCAGCGCGTCGATCAGGCGCTGGAAGTACTCCTTGGTGGCGCCCTGCGACCACGGGTGGATGGCGCCCTCGTCGAGCGACTTCTGATCGTCGGGGACGACCAGCTCCGGGTCGACCTCCATCCGGTTGCCCAGGCCCGAGCAGTCCGGACAGGCGCCGAACGGCGAGTTGAAGGAGAACGAGCGCGGCTCCAACTCCTCGAAGGAGACGTCGTCGTACGGGCAGTAGAGGTGCTCGGAGAACATCCGCTCGCGCTCGGGGTCGTCCTCCGCGAGGTCGACGAAGTCGAGCACCACCATGCCGCCGCCCAGCTTGAGCGCGGTCTCCACCGAGTCGGTGAGCCTGCGCTTGGCGCTCGCCTTCACGGTGAGGCGGTCGATGACCACCTCGATGGTGTGCTTCTCCTGCTTCTTGAGCGTGGGCGGCTCGGTGAGCTGGACGGTCTGGCCGTCCACCCGGGCGCGCGCGTACCCCTTGGACTGCAGGTCGGCGAAGAGGTCGACGAACTCGCCCTTGCGCTCGCGGACCACCGGGCTGAGCACCTGGAACCGGGTGCCCTCGGCGAGCTCCAGCACCCGGTCCACGATGGCCTGCGGCGACTGCCGGGCGATCGGGCGCCCGCAGTGCGGGCAGTGCGGCTTGCCGATCCGGGAGAACAGCAGGCGCAGGTAGTCGTACACCTCGGTGATGGTGCCGACGGTGGAGCGCGGGTTGCGGTTGGTGGACTTCTGGTCGATCGAGACGGCCGGGGAGAGGCCCTCGATGAAGTCCACGTCGGGCTTGTCCATCTGCCCGAGGAACTGGCGGGCGTACGAGGAGAGCGACTCGACGTACCGGCGCTGCCCCTCGGCGAAGATCGTGTCGAAGGCCAGCGAGGACTTGCCGGACCCGGAGAGGCCCGTGAAGACGATGAGGGAATCCCGGGGCAGGTCGAGCGAGACGTTCTTGAGGTTGTGCTCGCGTGCACCACGGACGACGAGGCGGTCTGCCACTGCTTCTGGCGCCTTTCTCCGGGTCGAGATGAGAGGTGTGCTTCTTCCAGGATGCGGCAGCCAGCCTACTAGCTCATTCGTTCGAATATCGAGCTCGTCCAGCCGGGTCCACCCGGACGAGTGAACGGCACCCGCACTCGACGGTAGCGTCAACGACTGACAACCGGCCCGGGCAACGGCCCACCCCACCGGGAACCGCCCGGAACCGGTCCACCGCTCGTCGAAAGGCACCGCCGATGACCGACGCCACGACCGCCGCCGAGGGGCTGCGGGCCACCGTCGAGAGCACCGACCTGCTGCTGCACACCGTCGCCGAGCTGAAGCCGGAGGCGCTGTTCGAACCGTCCGCGCTGCCCGGCTGGACCCGCGGCCACGTGCTCACCCACCTCGCCCGCAACGCCGACTCGCTGGTCAACCTGCTGACCGGCGCCCGCACCGGCCGGGACATCCCGCAGTACGACCCGCCGGAGTCCCGGGACGCCGACATCGAGGCGGGCGCCGGCCGCCCGCTGGAGGAACAGCTGGCCGACCTCAAGGAGAGCCAGCGCCGCTTCCTGGACGCCGGCGCGCTGCTCGCCCCCGAGCACTGGCAGGCCCGGATCACCCACCGCACCGGCTACGTCTTCCCCGCCTGGGAGATCCCCTACAAGCGGCTGATGGAGCTTGAGTACCACCACGTCGACCTGAACGCGGGCTACACCCCGGCGCACTGGCCGGAGTCCTTCGCCACCGCCGAGTTCCGGCGGCTGGCCGACCGGTTCGCCGCGCTCGACGGACTGCCGGGCACCGTGCTGGTCGCCGAGGACGCCGGGCTGGAGGGCCGGCTCGGCGGCGAGCAGGCCGTGCAGCTCACCGTGGAGGGCCCGGTTCGGGCGCTGACCGGCTGGCTGTCCGGCCGTTCGAACGGCGACGGTCTGCAGGTGCACCGCGGCGACGAGGGCCTGGTCGACCCGCGCAGCGCGCTGCCGAAGCTCCCCCCGATGGGATGATGACCACGGCAGCAGTTGCACACCTGGCCCAGCGGCAGCGAGGAGCGGCGCGATGACGTACCACGGAGCGGTCAAGGTCGGCGGGGCACCGGACGTCCGCGAGCTGGCGCACCTGATCATCACCAAGGTGGCGGTCGGCCCGTACGACAACAACGCCTACCTGCTGCGCTGCCGGGCCACCGACGAGCAGCTGCTGATCGACGCGGCGGCGGACGCCCCGGTGCTGCTGGAGACGGTCGGCCCGCGGCTGGCCGTGGTGGTCACCACCCACCGGCACCACGACCACTGGGGCGCGCTCGCCGAGGTGGTCGCCGCGACCGGGGCGCGCACCGCGGCCGGGCGGATCGACGCCGAGGGCATCGAGGTGCCGACCGACGTCCCGCTGGAGGACGGCTCGGTGCTCCGGGTCGGCCACGTCGAGCTGACGGTGCGCCACCTGGTGGGCCACACCCCGGGCGCGATCGTGCTGGTCTACGACGACCCGCAGGGCCACCCGCACCTGTTCACCGGCGACTGCCTCTTCCCCGGCGGGGTGGGCAACACCTGGGGCGACCCGGCCGCCTTCGACTCGCTGTTCCGGGACGTCAACGAAAAGGTCTTCGACGTCCTCCCGGACGAGACCTGGGTCTACCCCGGCCACGGCAACGACACCACCCTGGGCGCCGAGCGCCCGCACCTGCCGGAGTGGCGCGAGCGCGGCTGGTGAGGACGCGTGAGGCCCCCGCCGCGGCGTACCCGGCGGGGGCCCTCACGGTGCGTCAGGCGTCGATCCTCGCCGGCTCCTCGGCCTGCTCCCGCTGCTTGCGGGCGGCGACCAGGCTGGTGACGGTGGTGACCGCCAGGGTCAGCCCGATGAAGGCCAGCGAGAAGGCGATGCTGATCTCGGGGACGTGCACGCCGCTCTCGTGCAGCGCGTGCAGGATCAGCTTCAGCCCGATGAAGCCCAGGATCACCGACAGGCCGTACGAGAGGTGGACCAGCTTCTTCAGCAGTCCGCCGATCAGGAAGTACAGCTGCCGCAGGCCCATCAGCGCGAAGGCGTTGGCGGTGAAGACGATGTACGGGTCCTGGGTGAGACCGAAGATGGCCGGGATCGAGTCCAGCGCGAACAGCACGTCGGTGGTGCCGATCGCCAGCATCACGATCAGCATCGGGGTGACCAGCCGGCGGCCGTTCTCCCGGATGAAGAGCTTGGTGCCGTGGTACCGGTCGGTGGAGGGGACGCGCTGCTGGATCGCCTTGAGCAGGCGGTTCTCCTCGAACTCCTCGTCCTCCTCCTCGGCCCGCGCCTCCTTGATCAGCTTCCAGGCCGTCCAGACCAGGAACGCGCCGAAGAGGTAAAACACCCAGGAGAAGCTGGCGACCAGCGCCGCGCCGCCCGCGATGAAGACCGCCCGCAGCACCAGGGCGATGATCACGCCGAACATCAGCACCCGCTGCTGGTAGATCCTCGGCACCGCGAACTTGCCCATGATCAGGATGAACACGAACAGGTTGTCGACGCTGAGCGACTTCTCGGTGACGTAGCCGGCGAAGAACTCGCCGGCCGGCTTCCCGCCGCCGTACCACCAGAGGAATCCACCGAACAGTCCGGCCAGCGCGATCCAGACCGCGGTCCAGATCCCGGCCTCCTTGACGGAGACCTCGTGCGGCTTGCGGCCGCCGATGAAGAAATCGGCCGCGATCAACGCGACCAGCACCGCGATGGTGCCGGTCCAAAGGCCCACGGAAACGTCCACTACTGCTCCTCCGGCAGGTAGGCGAACAACATCGTCACTGCCGGAGGTCTCTTCCGCCGCACGGCACGCGAAAGTGCCCGTACGGCCAGCGCCCCGGGACGCCACGATGGGCGCCCGTGATGACGGGGTCGCTGTACGGGGAATACTCCCCTCCGCTCCTGTCGAGGTTAACAGAAGAACCAAGGGAAGGTAAAGAAGGTAAAGGGCGGCCCTTTACCCGGGGCCCAGGGCCGGAGGGGTCGCCTACAGGAACGGCTCCACGAAGGGCAGCATGTCCCGGAAGGTCCGGCCGCTGGCGGGGGCGCCGATCGCGGTCATCTGCCAGCCCGCGCCGTCCCGGACCACCTTGGCCATGATCTGGCCGGTGTGCGGTCCGCCGCCGGTGAGCTCGTAGCGGGCCAGCTCCCGGCCGGTGGTCTCGTCGACCAGCCGGCAGTGCGCGTTCTGCACCTCCAGGAAGTTCTGGCCGCTGTACGAGCTGACGGTGAAGACGATCTGGGTGACCCGGGCGGGCACCTTCGACAGGTCGACCATGATCGACTCGTCGTCCCCGCCCGCGCCGGCCCCGCCGACCAGGTTGTCGCCGGTGTGGCGGACCGAACCGTCGTTGCTGAGCAGGTGCGAGAAGAAGACCACGTCGCTCATCACCTTGCCGTCGTACAGCAGGGCGGAGGCGTCCAGGTCGATCTCCTTCGGGCGGCGGCTGAACAGGCCGCGCTTGCCCGGTGCGGACTTCCATCCGAGGCCCATCCGGACCACCGTCAGCGTCTCGCCGGTGGACTTCATCAGGCTGACGCTCTGACCCTTGGCCAGATTCACGGACACGCTTCCGACCTCTTCCTCCGGGTCCCCCCGGTGTCTCCCCGAACGGTCGCCCCCGAAGCGTCTGCCCCGACGCCGACCGCGAACACCCTACGCCCCGGGCCCGCCGCCCCGGGGGCGGGGCGGCGAGTCTGTGGCAGAACCACGACAGTCGGACGGGCGGATCAGGCCATCCCGGCTTCCCGCATCTGGCGCAGCTCGCGCTTGAGCTCCTTGACCTCGTCGCGCAGCCGGGCCGCCACCTCGAACTGCAGCTCGGCCGCGGCGGAGTGCATCCGGTCCGTCATGTCCTGGATCAGCGAGGCGAGTTCGGCCGCGGGCAGGCTCTTGGCGGGCTTGCGGTCGATGCCCAGCGCGGGGACCGGCGCCTTGCCCTTGCCCTGGGCGCGGTAACCGGTGGCGAGCAGCTCCTGGGTGTCCACGTCCTCGGAGGACATGGTGGAGAGCAGGTCGCCGATCTTCTTGCGCAGCGGCTGCGGGTCGATGCCGTGCTTCTCGTTGTACGCCTGCTGGACGGCCCGGCGGCGGTTGGTCTCGTCGATCGCGAGCTCCATCGCCGGGGTGATCTTGTCGGCGTACATGTGCACCTGGCCGGAGACGTTACGGGCGGCGCGGCCGATGGTCTGGATCAGCGAGGTGCCGGAGCGCAGGAAGCCCTCCTTGTCGGCGTCCAGGATCGCCACCAGCGAGACCTCGGGCAGGTCGAGGCCCTCGCGGAGCAGGTTGATGCCGACCAGCACGTCGTACTCGCCGGCCCGCAGTTCGCGCAGCAGCTCGATCCGGCGCAGCGTGTCGACGTCGCTGTGCAGGTAGCGGACCCGGATGTCGAGGCCGAGGAAGTAGTCGGTGAGGTCCTCGGCCATCTTCTTGGTGAGCGTGGTGACCAGGACCCGCTCGTCCTTCTCCACCCGCTGCCGGATCTCGTGCACCAGGTCGTCGATCTGGCCCTCGGTGGGCTTGACGACCACCTCGGGGTCGATCAGGCCGGTGGGGCGGATGATCTGCTCCACCTGGCCGTCGCCGCGGGCGAGTTCGTACTTGCCGGGGGTGGCGGAGAGGTAGACGGTCTGGCCGATCCGCTCCTGGAACTCCTCCCACTTCAGCGGGCGGTTGTCCATCGCCGAGGGCAGCCGGAACCCGTGCTCGACCAGGGTGCGCTTGCGCGAGGCGTCGCCCTCGTACATCGCGCCGATCTGCGGGACCGTCACGTGCGACTCGTCGATGACCAGCAGGAAGTCCTCGGGGAAGTAGTCGAGCAGGGTGTTCGGCGGGGAGCCGGGCGAGCGGCCGTCGAAGTGCATCGAGTAGTTCTCCACGCCGGAGCAGGTGCCGATCTGGCGGAGCATCTCGATGTCGTAGGTGGTGCGCATGCGCAGCCGCTGGGCCTCCAGTAGCTTGCCCTGCTTCTCCATCCGGGCCAGGGTCTGCTCCAGCTCGGCCTCGATGTCGCGCACCGCGCGCTCCATCCGCTCCGGGCCGGCCACGTAGTGCGAGGCGGGGAAGACGTAGATCGACTCGTCCTCGCTGATCACCTCGCCGGTCAGCGGGTGCAGCGTGTAGAGCGCCTCGATCTCGTCGCCGAACATCTCGATCCGGACGGCGAGTTCCTCGTAGACCGGGAAGATCTCGATGGTGTCGCCGCGGACCCGGAAGGTGCCGCGGGTGAAGGCCAGGTCGTTGCGGGTGTACTGGATGTCGACGAAGCGGCGGAGCAGCGCGTCCCGGTCGACCTCCTCGCCGACCTTGAGCTGCACCATCCGGTCCACGTACTCCTGCGGGGTGCCGAGGCCGTAGATGCAGGAGACCGAGGCGACCACGATCACGTCGCGCCGGGTCAGCAGGCTGTTGGTGGCGGAGTGGCGCAGCCGCTCGACCTCCTCGTTGATCGAGGAGTCCTTCTCGATGTAGGTGTCGGTCTGCGGGACGTACGCCTCGGGCTGGTAGTAGTCGTAGTACGAGACGAAGTACTCGACCGCGTTGTTGGGCAGCAGCTCGCGGAACTCGTTGGCCAGCTGGGCGGCCAGCGTCTTGTTCGGGGCCATCACCAGGGTGGGCCGCTGCAGCTTCTCGATCATCCACGCCGTGGTGGCCGACTTGCCGGTGCCGGTCGCGCCGAGCAGGACGACGTCCTTCTCCCCCGCGCGGATCCGGCGCTCCAGCTCGGCGATGGCCGCCGGCTGGTCACCATTGGGCTGGAAGGGACTGACGACCTCGAAGGGCGCCACGGACCGCTCGATACTCGTGATGGGACGCACGAGTCCACGGTACGACCGCCCACCGACACTCGGCGGCGCCCGGCGTGATTCCGTCCGCTAGTTCGCGGAGTCGCGGGCCAGGGCGACCAGGCGGGAGACCGCGCGGAGGTACTTCTTGCGGTAGCCGCCGCGGAGCATCTCCTCGGTGAAGACGCGGTCGAACGGGACGCCGGAGGCGGTGATCGGCAGTTCGCGGTCGTACATCCGGTCGGCCAGCACCACCAGGCGCAGGGCGGTGGACTGGTCGTCGACCTGGTGCACGCCGCGCAGGAAGACCGCCTGGACGTCGTCCAGCAGCGCGCCGTAGCGGCTGGGGTGGACCTCCTTCAGGTGCTCCAGCAGGGCGTCGAAGTCGGCCAGCGCGGCGCCCGGCGCGGCCGCGGCGCGGGCGGTCACCTCGGCGTCGGTGTACGGCGGCGGGGCGTCGGGCAGGCCGCGGTGGCGGTAGTCCTGGCCGTCGATCCGGACCGGGCGGAAGTGCGCGGACAGGCCCTGGATCTCGCGCATGAAGTCGGCGGCGGCGAACCGGCCCTCGCCGAGCTTCTCCGGCAGCGTGTTGGAGGTGGCGCAGAGCTTGACGCCGTTCTCCACCAGCTTGCCGAGCAGGGTGGAGACCAGCACGGTGTCGCCCGGGTCGTCCAGCTCGAACTCGTCGATGCAGAGCAGGCGGTGCGAGCTGAGGGTGCGCACCGCGCCCTGGAAGGTGAGCGCGCCGACCAGGTTGGTCAGTTCGACGAAGGTGCCGAAGGCCTTCGGGCCGGGGACGGCGTGCCAGAGCGAGGCGAGCAGGTGGGTCTTGCCGACGCCGTAGCCGCCGTCCAGGTAGATCCCGGCGGGGCCGCTCGGCGCCGGTGCGGAGCGGCGGAACCAGCCGCGCCGGGGCGGCTCGGAGGCGTGGTTGAGCCCGGCGGCGAAGGACTCCAGGACCTGGACGGCCTCGTACTGGCTGGGCTGCGTCGGGTCCGGCAGGTAGCTCCCGAAGCTGACGTCCGCGAACCGCGGCGGCGGCACCATCTCGGCCACCAGCCGCTCGGCCGGTACCACCGGACGCCGCTCGGTCAGGGCTATCGCGGTGTGGACGTCGGATTCCGAAGTAGCTGCAGACACGAGACAACAGGGTACGCCGGGCCGGACACGCCCGGGACTGGCGGGTGTCCAAGGACACACGCCGGGGCCGACCGGACGGCGGGTTCCTGCCAGACTCGAACCATGGAGCAACTGATCGGCCGGACCCCCGGCACCCCCGGTTCGCTGGAGTGGCTGGCCCAGGCGTACGCGTACCCGGAGCAGGGGTCGTGGCTGCGGGCCAACATGGTGACCTCGCTGGACGGGGCGGCGCGGCTTGACGGACTGTCAGAGGGGCTCTCCAGCGAGGCCGACAAGCGGATCTTCGGCGTGCTGCGGGCGCTGTGCGACGTGGTGCTGGTGGGCGCGGAGACGGTGCGCGCGGAGGGGTACCGGCCGGGGCGGGCCCGCAAGGACTTCGCCGAGCGGCGGGCCGCGGCCGGGCAGGCGCCGGCCCCGGTGATCGCGGTGGTCACCCGCAGCCTGCGGCTCGACCTGGACGCGCCGTTGTTCACCGAGCCGCTGGTGCCCACCGTGGTCGTCACCGTCGAGGACGCCCCCGCCGGCCGGCTCGCGCAGGCCGCCCGGCGCGCCGAGGTGATCACCGCGGGAACCGGCTCGGTGGACCTCGCGCTGGCGGTGGCGGCGCTCACCGAGCGTGGCTGGCGGCGGCAGCTCACCGAGGGCGGTCCGCACCTGCTGGGCCAGCTCGCGGCGGCCGGGCTGCTGGACGAACTGTGCCTCTCGGTGGCGCCGTTGGTGACCGCGGGTGATTCACCGAGGATTGTGAACGGTCCGCAAATTCCCGACGCGCAGCGGATGCGGCTGGTCTCATTGATCGAGGAGAAAGGTTTCCTCTTTACCCGCTATCTGCGCCCGACCGATCCGGACCCGTCCCCGCGCGACCAGGCTCGCACGTGATCCAAGTGGCGCGTGTGCAGCGTGAGGAATCCTTCCTCCGGGCACTATGAAGGAAGGATGAGGGACACCGGACCCGGGGGCCCGCACCAGCGAAGGGACTCACGTGTTCAAGACCGTACTGATGATCGAAAAGGCGCTCTCCGACGCCGACGTGGAGCTGGTCACCACGCTGCACGGCGAGGAGAAGGTCTCCTTCGTCGTCCTGATGCAACCGCGCGGCAAGCAGGACGAGTTGCTGCGCGCCCTGGACGACGTGGCCCTCGGCCATCTGGACAAGGCGGTGCACGAGCACGACGACGAGGTGGGCAACGGCCCCACTCTTGCGGGGGAATCGCTCGAGCACAGCCTGCGGCACCTGCACCGGGCCGGCGCGGAGGCGGTCGGCGAGGTGGTCGAGGAGCACCCGCTGGTCCGGCTGCGCGAGGTGGTCGAGGAGAACAAGGCCGACGAGGTGCTGGTGCTGACCTCCCCGCACTTCGTGGAGGAGTTCTTCCACCGCGACTGGGCCTCCCGGGCCCGGCACGAGGTCGGCGTCCCGGTGCTGAAGCTGTTCGCCAGCGACTCCTGACCCCGCCCGCCTTTAGGGCAGAATCGTCCCGTCGTTCGGTGTGCGCGCACACCGGACGGCGGGACGACCCCCTCCCCACCCGCCTCCCACCGCCAGTACGGAGCACGCCTTGAACGACGCCGCCCACGACCTGCACGCCCCGCACTTCATCGGCATCGGCGGCGCCGGCATGTCCGGACTGGCGAAGATCCTCGCGGTGCGCGGCGCCACCGTCTCGGGCAGCGACGCCAAGGAGTCGGAGACCGTCCGGGCGCTGCGCGAGCTGGGCGCCACGGTGTTCGTCGGGCACGCGGCCGAGCACCTGCCGGCCGGCACCAGCAGCGTGGTGGTCTCCAGCGCGATCCGCGCGGACAACCCGGAGCTGGTGGCGGCCCATGAGCGCGGCATCCCGGTGGTGCACCGCTCGGACGCGCTGGCCGCGCTGATGGGCGGCCGCCGGGCGCTGGCGGTGGCGGGCACCCACGGCAAGACCACCACCACCTCGATGCTGGCGGTCAGCCTGGGCGAGCTGGGCCTGGAGCCCTCCTACGCGATCGGCGGCGACCTGGACGCGCCGGGCTCCAACGCGCACCACGGGGCGGGCGAGATCTTCGTCGCGGAGGCCGACGAGAGCGACCGCAGCTTCCACAAGTACGCGCCCGAGGTGGCGATCGTGCTGAACGTGGAGCTCGACCACCACGCCAACTACGCGTCGATGGACGAGATCTACGAGTCCTTCGAGACCTTCGTGCACCGGATCACCCCCGGCGGCACGCTGGTGGTCTCCGCCGACCACGAGGGCGCCCGCGAGCTGACCCGCCGGGTGGCCGGGCGCGCGGGCCTGAACGTGGTGACGGTCGGCGCCGCCGAGGACGCCGACGTGCGGGTGCTGGAGGTCGCGCCGCGCGGGATGACCAGCGAGGTCACCGTCGAGCTCGGCGGCGAGCGGCTGACCTTCACCGTCTCGGTGCCCGGCCGGCACTACGCGCACAACGCGGTGGCCGCGCTGGCCGCCGGCGTCGCGCTGGGCGTCCCGGCCGACGGTCTGGCCAAGGCGCTGGGCGCGTACACCGGGGTGCGGCGGCGGCTGCAGCTGAAGGGCGAGGCGCAGGGCGTGCAGGTGATCGACTCCTACGCGCACCACCCGACCGAGATGGCCGCCGACCTGGAGGCGATCCGCGAGGCGGCCGGCCCCGGCCGGGTGCTGGTGGTCTTCCAGCCGCACCTGTTCAGCCGGACCCAGCAGCTCGCCGAGGAGATGGGCGCGGCGCTGGCGCTGGCCGACTCCTCCGTGGTGCTGGACATCTACCCGGCCCGCGAGGACCCGATCCCCGGCGTCACCAGCGAGCTGATCATCGACGCGGCCGGCCGCGCGGGCGCCGAGGTGCGGGCCGAGCACGACTTCGCCGCCGCCCCGGCCGTGCTGGCCTCGCTGGCCCGCCCCGGCGACCTGGTGCTGACCATGGGCGCGGGCGACGTGACCAACCTGGGCCCGGAAATTCTGGCCGCGCTCGCCGACGTTGCACCTGCTGTCTGAAACCCGCCTGCACGGGGAGAGTGCCGTGAGCTACGAGATCCAGAAGTCCGACGCCGAGTGGCGCGCCGAGCTGTCGCCCGAGGAGTACCACGTCCTCCGGGAGGCGGGCACCGAGCGGCCGTTCGTCGGCGAGTACACCGACACCAAGACGGTCGGGGTGTACAGCTGCCGGGCGTGCGGCGCGGAGCTGTTCAGCAGCGAGACCAAGTTCGACTCGCACTGCGGGTGGCCGAGCTACTTCGCGCCGCTGGCCGGTGACTCGGTGGAGTACCTGGAGGACACCAGCCTGGGCATGCGCCGGGTCGAGGTGCGCTGCAAGAAGTGCGGCAGCCACCTGGGGCACGTCTTCGAGGGCGAGGGCTACGACACGCCCACCGACCAGAGGTACTGCATCAACTCGATCTCGCTGAAGCTGAAGCCCGCCGAGTAGACCGCGCGGACGCCCGCCCCGTGAAAGACTGATGATCTTTCGATCGGTCGGACGGTGTGGGGCGGGCGTGGCGCGGCGGCGGTCATCCGGGGTGTGGTCGGTACTGGCGGAGGTGCAGCACGAGCAGCACCAACGCGCGGAGGCGCAGCGGCGGGAGGCGGCGGCGCGCCAGCGCGAGTACGAACGGGCCCAGCGGGAGGCGCAGCGGGCCGCCGCCCGCGGTGAGCGCGAGGCGCTGAAGGCCTACCAGCAGCAGCGGGACGCCGACGCCGCCCGCCGCACGGCCGAACTCGACCAGCGCGTCACCGAGTTGCGCGGCGTCCTGGCCACCGGCCTGGCCGGGCCCGGGTTCTCGCTGAGCGGCCTGGCGGGCGGCGTCGCGGCCGCGATCCCGCCGTTCGACCCGGGCCCGCTGGGTACCCCGGTGCCGATGCCCGATCAGAACTGGTACCTGGTGCCGCCGTTGACCGGCCCGCAGGCCTACCAGCCGGCTGCCCGCCGGCACTGGGACGAGCAGGCGGCGCAGGCCCGGGCCCGGTTCGAGCACGACTGGCAGGCCGCGTGGGCCGCCGAGCAGCAGCGGCAACGTCAACTCGCCGACTACCGCGTCCAGTTCGACGCCTGGGCGGCCGAGCGCCGACGGCTGGTCGCCGGGCAGTCCGCGCAGGCGGCGCAACTCGCCGCGCGGGTCGGGTCCGGCGAGGCCGCCGCGGTCACCGAACTCTTCGAGACGGTGCTGGACTGGCGGGAGGACTGGCCGGACGGCTTCCCCACCGAAGGCGAGGTCTCCTGGGACGGAGCCGCCCGCCGGCTGACCGTCGGCTGGGAGCTGCCGCCGTACGAGACGGTGCCGGCGGTCGGCCGCTACCGGTACGTCCGGACCGACGACCGCGAGCAGGAGGTGGCCCGGTCCGCCGCCGAACGCAAGTCGCTGTACCGGGAGGTGCTGGCCCAGTGCGCACTGCGCGTGCTGGCGGAACTCTTCCGGGCCGACGAGAGCGGGCTGGTGGCGTCGATCGCGCTCAACGGCACCGTGACCGCGGTCGATCCGGCCACCGGGCTGGAGGTGCGGCGCTGCCTGCTGGCAGTGGAGGCCGGGCGGGCCGCGTTCGACCGGGTCGCGCTAGACCGGGTCGCGGCCGTGGACTGCCTGGTCGACGCCCTGGGCGGACGGCTGTCGGCGCGGCCGGAGAAGGCCGAGGCGGTGGCGCCCGTCGCCGCTCCGGCGCCGGTCGCGGTCGACGAGGACGGGCCGGACCTGTTCACCATGGACCCGATCGCGTTCGAGGAACTGCTCGCCGAGCTGTTCCGCCGCCGCGGCTTCCGCACCAGTACCACCGCGCGCAGCGGTGACGAGGGCGTGGACGTGCTCGCCGAGGACCCGGACCCGATCACCGGCGGGAAGATCGTCATCCAGGCCAAGCGCTACCGGCACACCGTCTCCCCCACCGCCGTCCGCGACCTGGACGCCACCATGCGCAGCCACGGCGCCAACCGCGGCATCCTGGTCACCACTTCCGGCTTCGGGCCGGGCTCCCGCAGGTTCGCCGAGGGACGCCCGCTCACCCTGGTGGACGGGCCGACGCTGCTCACGCTGCTCCGCGAACACGGCCTGCCGGGGCGGCTGGGTCCGGCGGTTCCGGCTCAGCGGCCCGCGCCCCCGTCCGGCCCGGCGCGCGACCGCGGGGCTTTGGACGCCCGCGAGTTGACGCCAGGTCAGAACGCGCCGCTGCCCGCCGCCGACCTGCAGGTGGAGTTCCGGGCCGGCGGGGCCGACGCCGACCTCACGCTGCTGCTGCTCGGCGCGGACGGCCGGGTCCGCGGCGACGACGACTTCGTCTTCTACCACCAGCCGACCGCCGAGCGCGGCGCAGTCACCCTCGACCCCGAGCAGCGCACCGCGACCGTCCGCACCGCCCGGCTCCCCGCCGCCGTCCACCGGATCGCCCTCGCGGTCAACCTGGACGCCGACACCACCGCCACCTGCGCCGACCTCACCGACCCCGCCGTCCACCTCTCCTCCGGCCCCACCCGCTGGGTCTTCCACCCGCCCGCCGACCCCGCGATCTCCGCCATGCTGATCGCCGAGCTGTACCGCCACCCCGCCGACGGCTGGAAGCTCCGCGCCCTCGGCCAGGGCTACGCGGACGGGCTGGCGGGGCTGGCCCGCGCGCACGGGGTCGAGGTGGAGTAGGCGACCGGGTCGTAGGGTGGCGACCGAAGGGCTGGACGACGGGGAGGGGCGGACCATGGCCGGGGAGTTCGACACGCACGAGCGGCGGATGTGGGCGGGTGCGGCGCAGGCCTACGCGGGGAGCTTCGCGGCCCTGTGCGGGGCGACCGCCGAGGCGCTGCTGGACGCGGCGGAGGTGGGCGCCGGGACGCGGGTGCTGGACGCCGGCACCGGACCGGGGACCGTCGCGGCGGCGGCGCTGCGCCGCGGCGCCGAGGTGGTCGCGGTGGACGCCGAGCCGAGCATGGTGGCGCTGGCGGCCGCGAACGCCCCGGGGGCGGAGGTCCGGCACGCGGTGCTTCCGGACTTCCCGTTCGCGGACGGCGCGTTCGACGCCGCGGTGGCCAACTTCGTGGTCAACCACGTGGAGGACCCGTGGGCGGCGCTGACCGAACTGCGCCGGGTGGTCCGGCCGGGCGGCCGGCTCGCGGTGACGGTCTGGCACGACACCGGCAACGAGGCGATGGCGCTGTTCAACCGGGCACTGGACGAGGTCGGGGTGCAACGCCCGGTCTACCCCGCCCCGTTGGCCTTCGCCCGGACCGCCGACGGCCTTCGCGGGCTGCTGGAGCAGACGGGGTGGGCCGGGGTGGCCAGCGGCGAGGTGGCCTGGACGCATCGGACCGATCCGGAGGTCTGGTGGTCCGGTCCGGCCGGCGGGGTGGCCAACATCGGCCTGGTGGTGACCGGGCAGCCGCCCGAGACGTACGTCCGGATCAAGTCCGCCTACGACCGGCTGGCGGCCGACCGGGCCGCGGAGGACGGCCTGCTCGGTCTGCCCGCCCTGGCGGTGCTGGCGTCCGGCCGGGCCTGAGTCCAGGGCGCCGGGGTCCGTCCCGCCCGCCGCTACGGCGCCGGGACCGGGGCGTCCCAGTCGATGCGGTGGTCGAACTTCCAGGCGGTGCGCGCCGGGGTCTCCAGGCGGGCGAAGAGCGGGAGCAGCGCGTCGCGGACCACCCGGCCGACCGGACCCGCGGCTTTGCCGCTGTTGGTGCGGTGCCCCTCCGCGATGACCTTCTCCACGCGGGCGCGGCGGACGCGCTCGTAGGCGGCGAAGGCCTGAGGGTACGGCAGGTCCCTGAGGGCGCGGGCGATTTCGACGGCGCTCTCCGCGGCCAGTGACGCGCCCTGGCCGGAGCTGGGCGAGGTGGCGTGCGCGGAGTCGCCGACCAGCACCATCCGGCCGCGGTGCCACCGCGGCACGTGCGGCAGGTCCTCCATCGGCCCGGCGAGGATCAGCTGTCCGGGCTCGGTGAGCCCCAGCAGTCGGAGTGCGGGCAGGTCGTCCCCCTCGAAGGCGGCGGCCAGCCGGCGCAGCCACTCCTCCTCGGGGGTCCGCCGGATCTCGTCCCCGTCCGCGTACGGGTGGGGCAGGTTGACGAACCAGACGCCGCTGCCGTCCGGGAAGGACTGCCAGCCGAGGAAGGCGCGGCTGCCGAAGGCCATGTACATCCGGTCCCCGGTGGGCGGCAGCGTCGCGCCCTCGACCCGCGCGCCGAAGCCGAGCATCCCGGAGTAGCGGGGCTGCGGCGCGGCCGGGTCGATCAGCCGGCGCACGGCGGACCGGATGCCGTCCGCCCCGACCAGGACGTCGGCCTCCGCGCTGACGCCGCCGTCGGCGAAGACGGCGCGGATGCCGGTGGGGCTCTCCTGAACGTCGACCAGCTGCCGCCCGTGGTGCACCGGGATGCCCGCGCCGGCGGTCAGGTCGTAGAGGCGCCGGTAGAGGTCGGCCCGCCAGCTGAACTGCATGGGCTGGCGGAACTCGGCGACCGTACGGCCGCGGTGGTTCTGCAGCACGATCGCGTTCATCGCCTCGCCGACCCGGTCCAGGCCGACCAGGCCCAGCGCGGCGCGCCCGTTGGGAGCGACGCTGAGCGCCCCGCCGACGCCGTCGGCGGTGTCGCGGTGGGACTCGTAGACGGTGGCCTCGATCCCGGCCCGGCGCAGCGCGAGCGCTGCGACCGGGCCGGCGATGCCGCCGCCCACGACGATCGCGGTGCGGATGGGGGTCTTCCCCGTCGTTGTCGTCATGAGTAGATAGTTGCAATGAAACTAGTCTCAGGTCAACTAGTTCGGTCGTGATCGGCGCGCACTAGACTCACGCCATGCGGAGTTCCCCCCTTGCGCTCACCGTCCTGTCGCTGCTGCACCTGCAGCCGCTGCACCCGTACGGGATCCAGCGGCTGATCAAGCAGTGGGGGAAGGACCAGGTCGTCAACGTCAGCCAGCGGGCGAGCCTGTACCGGACGATCGACCGGCTGCTCGAAGCGGGGTTGATCGCGGTCCGCGAGACCGGCCGCGACCAGCAGTACCCGGAGCGGACGGTCTACGAGCTGACGGACGCCGGGCGGGCGGCCACCCGGGAGTGGCTGCAGGAGATGCTCGCCGCGCCCAGGGCGGAGTACCCGGAGTTCCCGGCGGCGCTGTCGTTCACGATGATGCTGCTGCCGCAGGAGGCGGAGCAGGTGCTGGCCAGGCGGGCGGAGACGGTCCGCGAGGCGCTGGCCCGCCTCGAAGCCGTCGGCGAGCAGTACCCCCTGCCGCGGGTCACCATGCTGGAGGACGAGTACCGCCGGGCGATGCTCGCGGCGGAACTCGGCTGGCTCGACGGCGTCCTCACCGATCTGCGCTCGGGCGCGCTGAGTTGGGACTTCGAGACCCTCGCCGCCCTCGCGGCGGCCAGTTCCTGACGGAGCGACGGCCGCCGCCGGAGGGCGGCCTTACCAGCCGTCAGAGCGACCGGGTGTGCTTCCACTCCTCGGCGCATTGGCGGTAGCCCAGCCAGTCGTTGATGGCGAGCATCGGGGCGTTGGTGCCGTCGTTCTGGGTGTAGGCGGCGGTGAGGCCCCGGGCGCGGGCGCGGTGCAGTGAGTCGGTCTTGGCGAGCTTGGCCAGGCCGCGGCCGCGGTGGGCGGAGCGGGTGGCGGTGAACGAGGACCAGTAGGCGCCTCGGCCGTCGGTCTGGGCCGCGGAGAACGCGGCCGGTTCGCCGTCCACCAGGGCGACGGTGGTCAGGGCGTAGTCGAGGTCGGGGCGCTGCCAGATCTCGGTGAGCCAACTGTCGTAGCTCTGGTCGTCGAGGTCGAGGTCGCCGGGTTCGGCGCGGGTGCCGTCGATGTCGACCAGGTAGACGGGGTACGGGTCGTCCAGGTAGTCCGCGGCGGTGCGCAGTTCGACACCCGGTGGGACCGGCGGGACGGGGCGCAGCGGGAGGGTCAGGTCGAGCGCGGAGAACTGGGCGCGGCGGCCGCGCCGGTAGCCGCGGGCGGCGGCGAAGCCGAGCGCCTCGGGGGTGCCGTCGGCCCAGCCGTGCGCGTCGGTGCAGCCCTGGGCGGCGAGTTCGCGCTCGGCGGCGGTGAGCAGGGCGGTGCCGAGGCCGGCGCCGCGGAGCTCGGGGAGCACGGTGACGTTCAGGAAGGCCTGGCCCGGGGTGGTGCTCTCGATCACCGGGCCGAACCTGGCGGTGCCCGCCACCCGGCCGTCGACCTCGGCGACCAGGACGTGGAAGTGCGGCAGTCCGGCCTGCCAGGCGGTGGTCCCGGGGGTGGTGACCAGGTGCGGGCGGCCGGCCCGGTAGGCGTCGGCGGCGCCTTCGGCGTCGGAGGGTCGGAACGGGCGGATGCTGAACGGCTGCGAAGTCATAGGCATGTCACGTTAGTCAGCCGTTCGCCGGATCGCCGCTGAATTTCCCCCCACCGCCGCGGCGCGAGTTCAGTCCCGGTGAAAGCTCAAGTTCAGCTCTGAGATTGCCGTGCGCCGCTTGGCACCGGGCCTCCGCGGACACACCCTCGTCATCGGGGGAACGGGGCGGTTCGGTCGGCCCGTGGGAAAGGGGGACGGAAATGGATCTCGGAACAATTCCCCGGCTCGGGGTGGGCGTCGGCTGGCGCACCGAAATCGACACCGCGGTCGAGCGGCTGCCCGGCCTGGACTGGGTCGAGGTGGTGGCGGAGAACGTCTGCGCCGGCCACCTGCCGCCCTCGCTGCGGCTGCTGCTGGAGCGCGGCGTGACGGTCGTCCCGCACGGCGTCTCGCTCGGCCTCGGCGGCGCCGACGAACCCGACCCGGCCCGGCTGGCCCGGCTCGCGGAGGTCGCCGCGGCGGTCGGCGCGCCGCTGGTCAGCGAGCACCTGGCGTTCGTCCGGGCCGGCGGGCTGGAGGCCGGGCACCTGCTGCCGGTGCCGCGTACCCGGGACGCGCTGCGCGTGGTCGCCGCCAATGTGCGGATCGCCCAGCAGGAGCTGCCGGTGCCGCTCGCGCTGGAGAACATCGCCGCCCATCTCGCCTGGCCCGAGGACGAGTTGACGGAGGCCCAGTTCCTCGCCGAGCTGGTCGAGCGGACCGGCGTCCGGCTGCTGGTCGACGTGGCCAACCTGCACACCAACCAGGTCAACCTGGGCGTCGCCGCGACCGCCGAACTCGACCGGCTGCCGCTGGAGGCGCTCGCCTACGTGCACGTCGCCGGCGGGATCGAACGCGACGGCGTCTGGCACGACACCCACGCCCACCCGGTCACCGCGCCGGTGCTCGACGTGCTGGCCGCCCTCTGCGCGCGGGTCGACCCGCCCGGGGTGCTGCTGGAGCGCGACGACCGGTTCCCGCCGCCCGCCGAACTCGCGGGCGAACTCGACGCCATCCGCCGGGTCCACCAGGCCGCCCGGCAGCCCGAGGAGGCACCCGCCCATGTCTGAACGCGACGAGTACCTGATCCGCGACCGCGCCGAGGCCGAACGCGCCCTCACCGAACTCGCCGCCGCCCGCAGGCGCCTGGCGCTCCGTCAGGGCGAGCTGCTGACCGCCCTGACGGTCGGCGGACCGGCCCCGACCGGCTTCCGCCCGGAGCAGCTGCGGATCCAGGCCGACGGCCTGCTGGCCAAGCGCCGGGAGACCGTCGGCCACCTGATGCCGGAACTCCCGGAGCTGCTCGGCACCGAGTTCGCACCGCTGTTCCGCCGCTACGCCCACGCCCACCCGCTCACCGGCGGCTACCGCGCCGACGCCCGGCAGTTCGCCGCCTGGGCCCTCGACCACGCCCCGGCCGCCCCCTGGCGCACCGAACTGCGCCGCCTGCTCCACCCCTCCGGCAGCCGGTGGAGCCGCCTGCTGCCCCGCCGCACCGCCAGGACGCACGGCTAGCCGTCCCGCGCCGGCCCCGGCCGGCCGCGGGACCACACGAAAGGACAACGGGGGTATGTGGCACCACCAGTTCGTCATCGCTCTGCTCCTCACCACGGCGGCCGTGGCGATCGCCGCGGTCGCCGCGGCCCGCAGCCGCCGGGTCACCGACGTCCAGGGCCTGCCCGGACGCGGACTCCCGCTGCTGGACGCGGCCTTCCTGGCCGGCGGCCCACTCCGGGTCGTCGACACCGCACTGGTCCGGATGGAACGCGAGGGCCGCGCGGTGATCTCCCGCGCCCACCGCGTCACGGTCACCGACCCGGCCCCGCGCGACGAGGTCGAGGCCGCGCTGATCACCGCCGCCGGCGGTCGCGCCGGCCGCAACCTCGCCGTCCTGCGGGTCTCGCTCGTCAAGGCCCCGGCGATCCAGCAGATCGGCGACCGGCTGGCCGCCCGCGGACTGCTCCGCAACCCGGCCGCCCTGCGCGCCGCCTGGCGGGCCCGCCGCCTCGTGCTGCTCGCCCTGCTCGCCACCCTCGGCCTCGGCATCGCCGCCACGGTCGGCTGGCTGGACCTGCCACTGGCCGAACGGGACGCCACCACACCGCCGTTCTTCGCCTTCGGCGCCCTGCTGGTGGTCACCGTGATCTACCTGGTCGTCGGCCGCCCCGCGAAGCGCCGGATCACCCCGGCCGGCGAACGCCAGCTCCAACTCCTCCAGGACGGCGGCCCCTGGCGGCCGCACGACCTCGACCCGGCCGTCGCCGCGCTGCTCGGCGGCGTCGCCCTCGGCGGCGCGCTCACCCTCGCCGCGGAGGAGCTCCGGCCACTGCGCGAAGCCCTCGGCGGGCGGCTCACCGGCGGGACGATGAACTCCTCCGGAATCGACACCGAGGGCTACACGACGGTCGGGGTGATCGACTCCTCGCCCGGCAGCTGGTGCGGGACGAGCAGCTCCTGCGGCTCGTCCTCGACCTCCTGCGGCTCCTCGTCCAGCTCCTGCGGGTCGTCGTCCAGCTCCTGCGGGTCGTCGTCCAGCTCCTGCGGGTCGTCGTCCTCGTGCGGGTCGTCGTCCAGTTCGTGCGGGTCCTCGAGCTGCGGCGGATCGAGCTGCGGCGGCGGTTCCTGAACGGTTCCTGAGTCACAGTTCGGTATCGCGAACCGGGGATTCGTTCCTTTGCGGCACGGGGCGGGACTAGAACAAAACCCATGTGGGTGCTGCTCCTGATCCCGTCCTGTGCCGCCGCCGTGCTGACCTGCCTGCGGCTGGTACGGGTCGCCGCGATCGCGGACTCGCTCACCGGGCACCTGCCCGTCCCCGCCGAACCCACCGGGATCGGCCTCTTCGAGACCGCCTACCTGGCCGGCGGCCCCGGCCGGGTGGTCGAACTGGCCCTGGTCCGGATGGCCGGCCGGGGCCGGCTGCACCTCGCGCACACCGGCTGGACCACCGTGGTCGACCCGCAGGGCCGCAGCCGCCTGGAACGCGCCCTGATCAGCGCGATCGGCCCCGAGGGCCAGTGCCGCACCGCCGCACTCAAGTCCGCGCTGGCCGTCGACCCCACCGTCCACGACATCGCCGACCGGCTCGCCCTCGCCGGGCTGGCCACGCCCGCGATCGTCCGCGACCGCGCGCTGCTGGCGATCCGTCACGTCCGTTACGCGCTGCTCGGCACCGCCGCGCTGCTGGTCCTCTCGGTCCTGCTCAGCGCCCCCGACGGTGGCACCGCCCGCGCCGCGGTCGCCTGGTTCGCGCTGCCGCTGGTGCTCACCGGCGGCACGCTCCTGATGGCCCGCGTCGACGTCCACGCCTACACCGCCTGGGCCACCCCCACCGGCCAGGCCGTCCTCCGCACCGTCCCGCACACCTGCACCACCGAGGACACCGAGCACGACCTCCTCACCGCCGTGGCCATCAGCGGCCCGGACGCGGTGACGGACCCTCGACTCAGGGCTGCGCTCGGCGACTGACGCAAGGTTGCACTATCCAGGGGCTCGGGGAACTGCGAGGCGAGTGGCTGGCGGTCTCGGTCCGGCTGTGCGTCTCGGAGACCTCCATGCGCCCGGACCTCGCAGCGCCCCGGAGCCCTCGCCGCCACACGCCCCCGCCGTTCCCGGGCCCCTGAAGGGGCCCGAAGGGCCTAGTACAGGCCCGCGATCAGGTCGCCGACAGGCTTGCGGCGGCCCGTGAAGAACGGGACCTCCTCGCGGACGTGGAGGCGGGCGCGGGAGGGGCGCAGGTCTCGCATCAGGTCGACGATGCGGTGCAGTTCGTCGGCCTCGAAGGCCAGCAGCCACTCGTAGTCGCCGAGGGCGAAGGAGGCGACGGTGTTGGCGCGCACGTCGGGGTAGCCGCGGGCCATCATGCCGTGCTCGGCGAGCATCGCCCGGCGCTCCTCGTCGGGGAGCAGGTACCACTCGTAGGAGCGGACGAAGGGGTAGACGCAGACGTACTCGCGGGGGTGCTCGTCGGCGAGGAAGGCCGGGATGTGGGACTTGTTGAACTCGGCGGGGCGGTGCAGCGCCATGTTCGACCAGACCGGCTCCAGCTGGCGACCGAGGGCGGTGCGGCGGAAGCGGTTGTAGGCCTCCTGGAGGTCGTCCGAGTTCTCGGCGTGCCACCAGATCATCAGGTCGGCGTCGGCGCGCAGGCCGGAGACGTCGTAGGTGCCGCGGATGGTGACGTCCTTGGCGTTGAGCTGCTCGAAGAGGTCGTCCACCTCGGCGGCCAGCGCGGTGCGGTCCTCGGGGAGGCCGCCCTTGAGCTTGAACACCGACCACATGGTGTAGCGGATCACCTGGTTGAGGTCGCGGGCCTTCTTCTTCACGGGCTGCTCAGTGGTCTCAGTCATGTGCCCATTGTCCCTTCGGTACGGGGGGTGTCGGTGCTCGGGGTCTTGCTGGTCCTGCCGGTCTCGGCGGCGGCGCGGCGGGCGCCGGCGATCACCGCGGGGATGCCGACGCCGTCGTAGGCGGCGCCGCAGACGGCGATCGGGCCGAGGTCCGCGAGGTGGCGGCGGATCCGGTCGACCCGGTCGAGGTGGCCGACGGGGTACTGCGGGAGTCCGTCGGTCCAGCGGGTGACGGTGTGGTCGTACGGGGTGGCGCGCAGGCCGACGGCGGTGTGCAGGTCGGCGAGCGAGCGGTCGACGAGTTCCCGGTCGGGGAGTCCCAGCGCGGCGTCCTCGCGGTGGCGGCCGAGCGAGGTGCGCAGCAGGAAGGTGTCGGGGGCGGAACGCTCCAGCCAGCCCCACTTGTTGGTGGAGAAGGTGGAGGCCTTGATGGCGCGGCGGTCGACCGGGGGGACCAGGAAGCCGCTGCCGGTGAGCGGGCTGTCGGCGAGGTCGGCGCGCCGGAAGGCGAGGGTGACCAGGGCCATCGAGGCGTACTCGATCTGCCGGAGCTCGGCCGCCGCGGCGGGGGCGTCGGCGCCGAGCAGCCGGGCGGCGTGCGGGGCGGGGACGGCCAGGACCACGGCGTCGGCGTGCAGTTCGCGGCCGGCGCCGGCGATCCGCCAGCCGTCGGGGGTGCGGCGCAGTTCCTCGACGGGGTGGTCGGTGCGCAGGTCGACGCCGTGGTCGCGGCAGTAGGCGGCGATCGCGTCGGGGAGGGTGCCGAGGCCGCCCCGCAGGCCCTGGAAGACCGGGCCGGTGGCGGTGGAGCCCGCGCTGAGCTTGCCGATCGCCTCGGTCAACGAGCCGCCCTGCTGGGCGAGTCGGAGCAGTTGCGGGACGGCGGCGCGGATCGAGATGTCGTCGGCGTGGCCGGCGTACACCCCGCCGAGCAGCGGTTCGACCAGCCGGTCGACGACCTCGCGGCCGAGCCGGGCCGCGACGTACGCGCCGACCGTGGCGTCCTCGCCGATCTCCGCGGGCTGCTCGTGTTCGGCGCGGTCCAGGCCCTCGGGGGTGAGGACGCCGGAGGCGCGCAGCGCGTCGAGGTCGCCGGGGACGCCCATCAACTGGCCGCCGGGCAGCGGACGCAGGCCCTCGCGGGTCCAGATCGCCGCCTTGGCGGTGGTGGGCGGCTCCAGCCGGTCGCCGAGGCCGACCAGTTCGGCCAGCTCGACCGCTTCGGGGCGGCGGGCCAGCATCGACTCGGCGCCGAGGTCGACCCGGACCCCGCCGACCTCGCCGCCGCGGAGCTTGCCGCCGAAGCGTTCGGACGCCTCCAGCACGGTCACCCGCACCGGTTCGGCACTGAGGAAGGCGGCCGCGGCCAGGCCCGCGACGCCGCCGCCGATCACCACGATCTCGGGTTTCGCCATGCCTGCAGTCTCGCAGTCTTTACCCCGCTGACCGGCATCGCCCGCCTGCCGGCGGTAGCGGCCCGAGACCGAGGTGTTGCCTCGGCGTGATCGAGCCGGGACCGGGCGGGCGGGTCCGGTCCGCCGGTCGGCACGTCCAACTCCCGTAGGGGACGGGCACGGAGCCCGTTCCGGGTGAACGGGGAGGGACACCATGGGAGTACGGGTGAACAGAGCCGCTGCCGCGGCCGCGGTGGCGGCGGTCCTGCTGGTGGGGGGCTGCAGCGCGTCGTCGGACAGCTCCTCCGCGATGTCGGACAAGCGCTCGCTGGCGGGCCCGGCAGCGGCCGGGGACGCGGCCAAGCCGGCCGCCGCGGCCACCCCGGGCGGCGGGACGGCGGCGTCCGCGGCGCCCGGGGCGGTGGCGCCGACGAACCGTCAGATCGCCTACCGGGCGCAGCTGACGGTGCGGGTGGACGCGGTGGACCCGGCCCGCCGGAAGGCGGTCGACCTGGTCACCCAGGCGGGCGGCTTCGTCGCCGCGGACAACCTGCGCGGCGGTTCCGGGGACGCCCAGCAGGCGGCGCTGACGCTGAAGGTGCCGTCGGAGGCGTACCAGCGGACGCTGGACGCGCTCGGCGGGCTGGGCAAGCAGCTGGACCTGGACAGCCAGGCGGAGGACCTGACCCAGCAGGTCGCCGACGTGGACAGCCGGGTGAAGTCGATGCGCGCCAGCGTCGACCGGGTGCGGGCGCTGATGGCGGACGCCAAGTCGCTCGCCGAAGTGGTGTCGCTGGAGGGCGAGTTGACCCGGCGCGAGGCGGACCTGGAGTCGCTGCTGAGGCAGCAGCAGGAGCTGTCCGCCCGCACCTCGATGTCCACCGTCACGCTCACCCTGGTGACGGAGTACCACCCCGCGGAGCCGCAGTCCGCGCCCGAGCGCGGCTTCTGGGGATCGGTCGGCCATGCGCTCGGCGGCGGCTGGCACGCCCTGGTCTCGGTGGTGCGTGCCCTGCTGATGGCCGTTGCGGCCCTGCTGCCGTTCCTGCTGGTGCTGGTCCCGCTCGGCTGGGTGCTGTGGCGCCGCCTGCGCCGGAACTCCACCGGCCGCCCGCGGCCCACCCCGGCCGAGTGGACCGGGGAGACCGCGGAGGCCGAGGACGCCACGGAGACCGACGAGGCTGCGGAGCAGCGGCAGGACTAGGGCCTGTCTTCACACTGCCGTCGCAGCCCCGCGTCGTCTGGTGCCTGCTCTCGGCGTGCCGGGCGGAAGTCCTCGTACTGGGTGTACTTGGGCTTTCGCCCGGTGCGGCGAGAGTGCGTGCTTGGGGGCACCTCCCAGCCCCCCTTGGGGCTGGGGGAGCGGCGTGGGGCAGACGGGAGTGTGAAGACAGGCCCTAGGGACCGGGGCTACCGGGCGCTGGCCTCGTGGACGAAGGCGACCAGGCGGGTCAGCGCGTCGGGGTCCATGGTCGGCATCACGCCGTGCCCGAGGTTGAAGATGTGGCCGCTGCCGCCGAGCGCCTGGGCGGCGTGCAGCACCTCGCGGGCCTTGGTCTCCACCACGTGGGTGGGGGCGTAGAGGACCGCGGGGTCGAGGTTGCCCTGGAGTCCCTTGCCGGGGCCGACCCGGTCGGCGGCGACGTTCAGCGGGACCCGCCAGTCGACGCCGACGATGTCGGCGCCGGCCTGGCCCATCAGGCCGAGCAGTTCGCCGGTGTTCACGCCGAAGTGGATCCGCGGCACCTGGTAGGGCGCGACCGCGTCGAACACCTTGGTGCTGGCGGGCAGCACCGAGCGGCGGTACTCGTCGGGGGCGAGCGCGCCCGCCCAGGAGTCGAAGAGCTGGATCGCCGAGGCGCCCGCCTCGATCTGGATCTTCAGGAAGGCGGAGGTGATGTCCGCGAGGCGGTCGACCAGCTCGGCCCACAGCTCGGGCTCGCCGTACATCATCGCCTTGGTGTTCTCGTACGAGCGCGAGGGGCCGCCCTCGACCAGGTAGCTGGCCAGCGTGAACGGGGCGCCGGCGAAGCCGATCAGCGGGGTGGCGCCGAGCTCGGCGACCAGCAGGCCGACCGCCTCGGTGATGTACGGCATGTCGTCGGGCTCCAGCGGGCGCAGCCGCTGGAGGTCGGCGCGGGTGCGGATCGGGTCGGCGATCACCGGTCCGACGCCGGCCTTGATGTCGACGTCGATGCCGACCGCCTTCAGCGGCACGACGATGTCGGAGAAGAAGATCGCCGCGTCCACCTTGTGCCGGCGCACCGGCTGCAGGGTGATCTCCTTGACCAGCTCGGGCCGCATGCAGGACTCGAGCATGGGGATGCCCTCGCGCACCTTCAGGTACTCGGGGAGCGAGCGGCCGGCCTGGCGCATGAACCACACCGGGGTGTGCGGCACCGGCTCGTGGCGGGCGGCGCGCAGGAAGACGGAGTCGTACGCGGCGCCGCGGGGCCGCTGACCGGACGGGGCTGCGGGGATGCTCTCACTCACGGGCGCCATCCTCGCACGGGCGGCGACGGCCGTGGGGCGGGGACCTCGGCCGCTCCGGCGGAATCCGGCCCGGTGTCGAACAGGCGGACCGGGGAGGCAAATCGGGCACCCCGGCAGGTTCCGCCCCGCACCCGTCGCGGCCTGCGCGATTTTCGGCACGCCGGAGGGACGAAAGTGCTCGGCTTGCGGCCCCGGGCCACCTAGGCTTCCGGACATGGCAGCGGTCGGCGGGCAATCCGCACAGGGTGGAGGAACGGGCAGGGAGTCGGCGCCGATCGAGTTCCGCGACGCGGTCGAGGCGCTGACCGGGGCGCGGCTGCGCCCCGAGGTACGGCTGTCCCAGCAGCCCGCCCCCCGTCGGCTGGCGCCGTACGCCGTCGCCCTCTCGGCGACCGTCGAGGTGGACGGCGAGGAACTCGCCGACGGCACCCTGGTGCTGCTGCACGACCCGTCCGCGCCGGAGGCGTGGAGCGGCGACTTCCGGGTGGTCACCATGTCCCGGGCCGAGTTGGAACCCGAGATGGCGGGCGACCCGGTGCTCTCCGAGGTCGGCTGGACCTGGCTGCTGGACGCGCTGCAGGCGCACTCCGCCGGGTACGCCGAGCCGAGCGGCACGGTGACGCGGTGTCACTCGCAGTACTTCGGCGGCCTGGCCGAGCGCGGCGCGTCCACCGAGATCGAGCTGCGGGCGTCCTGGACGCCGGCCGACCGCCGGTTCGATCGCCACCTGGCGGCCTGGGTCGACCTGCTGTGCGTCTGCGCCGGGCTGCCGCCGACCGCGGCCGCGCCGTTGGCCGAGTCCGGCTCGCTCGGCGGGGTGGTCCCGATGCCGGCCCGCCGCCGGCCGCGCAACTCGCACTGAGGCCCGTTCCGCACCGACCCGTCGTCAGGGCCCGCCGACACCCCCGGGGGACATCACCGTTCGCCGCGCGGCACGCCACCCGCACGACTGACGGAGTGTGACTTCGTATGCGCTCCCAGTCAACTACCCGCCCGCTTGCGATCGTTGTGGCGCAAATGCCGATCGAATCTGTGCGAATTCCGGGCATGTCGTACCGGTCATCTGCGCGATTTGTCCGTATTGTTACTCACCAGATCGTGATCACTCGCTAAAGCCGGGCACGGTTGATGCCGAAGGTGTCAGTGACCCTTTCCACACGCGGAACACTCCGACCGCCCCCTCGGGGTTCCGTCCGCCACTCCCCCGCAGGAGGTCTCGGTGTCGGTCCTTCTTGAGCACCCCGCAAACGTGGTCGCCTACCGCCCGACGAAGCCCACCGCGATGGTGGTCATCGCTGATCCCCGGGTCCGGAACACGGTCACCCGCCACCTATGGGCGCTCGGTGTCCGCGACGTCATCGAGGTCTCCTCGATCGCCGAGGCCCGCCCCCGGATCACCACCCCGCGCGACATCTGCATCGCCGACGTCCACCTCCCCGACGGCTCCGGCCTGACCATCCTGGCCGAGACCCGCGCCGCGGGCTGGCCGAACGGCCTGGCGCTGTCCGCGGCGGACGACATCGGCGCGGTCCGCTCCGCGCTGGCCGGCGGCGTCAAGGGCTACGTGGTGACCGGGACCCGCACCAACGTGGCGCTGCCCGGCCGTCCCGGCATGCCGCTCGGCGCGGCGGGCCTGGCCGGGCGGATGCGCCGTCCCGGCATGCCCGGCCACCACCACCAGGGCGCGCCCGGCCAGCCCGGCGCCGCCCCCGGTGCGCCCGGTGCCCCCGGCGCCCAGCCCTCCGCCTACCGCGAGCTGTCCGGCCGCGAGGTCGAGGTGCTCCGCCTGGTCGCCGAGGGCCAGTCCAACAAGGCGATCGGCGTGGCGATGGGCCTGTCCGCGCTCACCGTGAAGAGCCACCTGGCCCGGATCGCCCGCAAGCTCGGCACCGGGGACCGGGCCGGCATGGTCGCGGTGGCGCTGCGCACCGGCATCATCCACTGACGCCCGCATCGTCCCTGGTGGCGGCCCGGAGGAACGTTTCCTCCGGGCCGCCGTCGCATCCGCTTCGCTGACGGTCCGTCAACGGCCCGCCACCGCGCGCGACTCTCCCGACCCCGTGGACGGCCGGAAACGGCCCGCCAACCACAGCTGGCATATGTCCGAACGCGGTCCGACCAGTCAGACAACACTCCCGGCGGCGAGCAACGACGTACCCTTGGGGGGTGACCGACGCCGTAGCCGCCATCCCCGAAGAGACCGCCCCGGTTCCGCTGCTCGAACCCCGGGACGGGCTCCCACCGGTGGTGTCCGACGAGGCCGCCCTCGCCGAGACCGTCGCCGCCTTCCGCTCCGGCACCGGCCCGGTCGCCGTCGACGCCGAACGCGCCTCCGGGTACCGCTACGGCCAGCGCGCGTACCTCATCCAGCTGCGCCGCGAGGGCGCCGGGACGGCGCTGATCGACCCGATCGCCTGCCCCGACCTCTCCGAGCTGAACGACGCGCTCGCCGACACCGAGTGGGTGGTGCACGCCGCCACCCAGGACCTCCCGTGCCTGGCCGAGGTCGGCATGAAGCCGTCGCTGCTCTTCGACACCGAACTCGCCGGCCGGCTGGCCGGCTTCCCCCGGGTCGGCCTCGGCCCGATGACCGAGAGCGTGCTCGGCCTCTCGCTCGCCAAGGAGCACTCGGCGGTCGACTGGTCCACCCGCCCGCTGCCCGAGCCGTGGCTGCGCTACGCCGCCCTCGACGTCGAGGTGCTGGTCGACCTGCGCGACGCGCTGGAGCGCGAACTCGACGGCCAGGGCAAGCTCGACTGGGCCCGCCAGGAGTTCGCCGCGCTCGCCGACGCGCCCCGCCCCGCCCCCCGGGTCGACCCCTGGCGCCGCACCTCCCAGCTGCACAAGGTCCGTCGCCGCCGCCAGCTCGCCGCCGTCCGCGAACTCTGGCTCACCCGCGACCGGATCGCCCGCGAACGCGACGTCTCCCCCGGCCGCGTGCTGCCCGACGCCGCCATCGTCAACGCCGCGCTCGCGATGCCCGCCGGCGCCCCCGCGCTGCTCGCCGTCCAGGGCTTCGGCCCGCGGGTGAACCGGCGTCAGGTGGAGCAGTGGCTGGCCGCGATCGAGCGGGCCCGCGAGTTGCCGGAGGCGACGCTGCCGCCCGCCACCGCCCCGCACGACGGCCCGCCGCCGCCGCGCGCCTGGGCCGAGAAGGACCCGGTCGCCGCCGCCCGCCTCACCGGGGCCCGCGCCGCCGTCACCGCGCTCGCCGAGGAGCACCACCTGCCCGCGGAGAACCTGATCACCCCCGACCTGGTCCGCCGCGTCTCCTGGGAACCGCCCGCCCCCGCGGACGCCCCCGCCATCGCCGCCGCGCTGCGCGCGATGGGAGCCCGCACGTGGCAGACCGAGCTGGTCGCCCCGGCCCTCGCCGAGGCGTTCGAGGCTGCGGCCGAGTAGCCGCCGGGGGCTCGGGGAACCCCGCGGAGCGGCAGGCTCCGACCGGGCGACGGGCGCGGCGCACGTGACGGCCCTCACGGTGCTTGCTCCCCGTTGTTACTCACGGGTAGATTGGCGGAGCAGCAGCAGCGCCGCGCGCATCTGCGCACATCGCCATGTCCCCCTGGGAGGAGAGCCCCCGTGCCTCGTACCGCGAGGGACGTCGTCTTCGTCGACGGCGTCCGCACCCCGTTCGGCAAGGCAGGCCCGAAGGGCATCTACCACGAGACGCGCGCCGACGACCTGGTCGTCAAGTGCATCCGCGAGCTCGTGCGCCGCAACCCGAACCTGCCCGTCGAGCGCATCGGCGAGGTCGCCATCGCCGCGACCACGCAGATCGGCGACCAGGGCCTGACCATCGGCCGCACCGCCGCGCTGCTCTCGGGTCTGCCGAAGTCCGTCCCGGGCTACGCGATCGACCGGATGTGCGCCGGCGCGATGACCGCCGTCACCACCACCGCGGGCGGCATCGCCTTCGGCGCGTACGACATCGTCGTCGCCGGTGGCGTCGAGCACATGGGCCGCCACCCGATGGGCGAGGGCGTCGACCCGAACCCGCGCTTCGTCTCGGAGAAGCTGGTCGACGAGTCCGCACTGTTCATGGGCATGACCGCGGAGAACCTGCACGACCGCTTCCCGCACATCACCAAGGAGCGCTGCGACGCGTACGCGGTGCGCTCGCAGGAGAAGGCCGCCAAGGCGTACGCCAACGGCGACATCCAGCCGGACCTGGTGCCGATCGCGGTGCGCAACACCAACCCGGACGCCGGTGAGACGGGCTGGGGCCTGTCGACCACCGACGAGCCGATGCGCCCGGGCACCACGATGGAGTCGCTGGCCGGTCTGAAGACCCCGTTCCGCCCGCACGGCAACATCACCGCCGGCAACGCGGCCGGTCTGAACGACGGCGCCACCGCCTCGCTGCTCGCGGCCGAGGACGTCGCCGAGGAGCTCGGCCTGCCGGTCAAGATGCGCCTGGTCTCGTACGCCTACGTCGGCGTCGAGCCCGAGGTGATGGGCATCGGCCCCGTCCCGGCGACCGAGAAGGCGCTGGCCAAGGCCGGTCTGACCATCGACGACATCCAGGCCTTCGAGATCAACGAGGCCTTCGCCGTCCAGGTCCTGGCCATGCTGGACCACTTCGGCATCGCCGACGACGACGAGCGGGTCAACCCGTACGGCGGCGCGATCGCGTTCGGCCACCCGCTGGCCTCCTCGGGCGTGCGCCTGATGAACCAGCTGGCCCGCCGCTTCGAGCAGCGCCCCGACGTCCGCTACGGCCTGACCTCCATGTGCATCGGTTTCGGCATGGGCGCCACGGTCATCTGGGAGAACCCGCACTTCGAGGGTGGTAAGTGACCATGAGCACCACTGAGCTGCTGAAGCGCGCCGCCGAACTGTTCCCCGGCGAGGTCGTCACCACCGCGCACGTGCGTCACCTGGACCTGCCGCTGCAGGCCGGCAAGCTGGCGCTGATCACCCTGGACAACGGCTTCGACCACACCAAGCCGACCACCTTCGGCCCGGGCTCGCTGGCCAAGCTCTCCGAGGCCCTCGACCAGGTCGAGGCGGAGGCCGCCGAGGGCAAGGTCGTCGCGGTCGCCATCACCGGCAAGCCGTTCATCTTCGCGGTCGGCGCCGACCTCAAGGGCGTCGAGGTGCTCAAGGAGCACTCCGACGCGCTGGCCATCGGCAAGGGCGGCCACGACGTCTTCAAGCGGATCGCCGCGCTGCCCGTCCCCACCTTCGCGTTCTACAACGGCGCGGCGATGGGCGGCGGCGTCGAGGTCGGCCTGCACGCCACCTACCGCACCGTCAGCTCGGGCGTCCCGGCGTTCTCGCTGCCCGAGGTCTTCCTCGGCCTGGTGCCCGGCTGGGGCGGCTGCACCCTGCTGCCGAACCTGATCGGCCCGGCGAAGGCCGTCAAGGTCATCGTCGAGAACTCGATGGCGCAGAACAAGCAGCTCAAGGGCGCGGAGGTGTTCGAGCTCGGCATCGCGGACGCGATCTTCGAGCCGGCCGACTTCCTGGAGCAGTCGATCCTGTGGGCCGCCAAGGTCCTCAAGGGCGAGGTCGTCGTCGAGCGCGAGGAGATCGACCGCGGCAAGGCCTGGGACGACGCCGTCCTCTGGGGCCGCTGGGTCGCCGACGCCAAGGTGCACGGGGCCGCTCCGGCCGCGTACAAGGCGCTCGACATCATCCAGCAGGTCAAGGACCAGGACGTCCAGGCCGGCTTCGACGCCGAGGACGCGGCGCTGGCCGACCTCATCATGACCGGCGAGCTGCGCAGCGGCCTGTACGCCTTCAACCTGGTGCAGCGCCGGGCCAAGAAGCCGTTCGGCGCGCCGGACAAGTCGCTGGCCCGCCCGGTCACCAAGGTCGGCGTGGTCGGCGCCGGCCTGATGGCCTCCCAGCTGGCGCTGCTGTTCGCCCGCCGCCTCGAGGTGCCGGTGGTCCTCACCGACATCGACCAGGAGCGCATCGACAAGGGCGTGGGCTACGTCCACGGCGAGATCGACAAGCTGCTCGGCAAGGGCCGGATCGGCAAGGACAAGGCCAACAAGCTCAAGGGCCTGGTCTCCGGACACCTCGACAAGGCCGTCGCCTTCGGTGACGCCGACTTCGTGATCGAGGCCGTCTTCGAGGAGATGGGCGTCAAGCAGAAGGTGTTCGCGGAGCTGGAGGCGGTGGTCTCGCCGACCACCATCCTGGCCACCAACACCTCCTCGCTGTCCGTCACCGAGATGGCGTCCAAGCTCCAGCACCCGGAGCGCGTGGTCGGCTTCCACTTCTTCAACCCGGTCGCGATCCTCCCGCTGCTGGAGATCGTCCGCGCGGAGAAGACCGACGACGCCTCGCTGGCCACCGCCTTCGGTGTCGCCAAGAAGCTGAAGAAGACCGCGGTCCTCACCAAGGACGCCCCGGCGTTCGTGGTCAACCGCATCCTCACCCGCTTCATGGGCGAGATCCAGAACATCATCGACGAGGGCACCCCGTTCGAGACCGTCGAGGCCGCGGTGAAGCCGCTCGGCCTGCCGATGTCCCCGATCGCGCTGCTCGAACTGGTCGGCCCGGCGATCGCCCTGCACGTCTCCGAGACCCTGCACGGTGCCTTCCCCGACCGCTTCACCGTCTCCGAGAACCTCGCCAAGGTCGTCCAGGCCGGCAAGCGCGGCTTCTACATCTGGCAGGACGGCGCCCAGGTCCTCGACCCCGAGGTCCTCGCCATCCTCTCCTTCGGCGACTCCGTCCTGACGGAGGACCAGGTCCGCGCCCGCGCCCTGGAGGCCGTCGCGCAGGAGATCGGCCTGATGCTCGACGAGGGCGTCGTCGGCGAGGCGCAGGACATCGACCTGTGCATGATCACCGGCGCCGGCTGGCCCTTCCACCTCGGCGGCATCACCCCGTACCTCGACCGCGAGGGCGTCTCCGAGCGCGTCACCGGCAAGAAGTTCCTGGCCCCCGGCCTGGCTTCGGTCCCCGCCTGACGCACCGCCACACCACCGCCGCCGGGCGGCACTCCTCCTTCGGGACGAGGTGCCGCCCGGCGGCGTTTCCGGCTCAGGGCGCGAACACCATCTCCGGGAAGCGCGGCGACGGCCCGTCCAGCAGGTGGTCGTCGCGGCCGCGCAGCCAGCGGTCGAAGAAGGCGGCGACGTAGCTGCGGGTGGCCGCCTCCGCGCGCTCGGGCCGGATGTCGCCGATGTCCGCGGCGCGCTGCTCCGCGGTGAGCGCACCCTGGCGGGCGAGCTGCGGCAGCAGGGACTCCGCGTCGGTGTACGAGCCGTGCCGGGAGCCGGTCAGCGTGAAGTCTGCGTGCCAGCCGGTGCTGTGCCGCCAGAGCGCGTCCCAGCCGGGCTGGCGGTGGTAGTCGCCGGAGTCGTCCTCCCCGGTGCCGAGCAGCAGGAACGGCCGGTCCAGGCCGTCCTCGGCGACGCTCGGCAGGAAGACGCCGGTGTGGCCGTCGGGGCCGGGGAAGTGCAGTTGGCCGTCGAGGTTGACGCCGGCCGTGATCCGCGGGTCGTCGTGCATGGCCTGCAGCGCGGCGAAGCCGCCCGCCGAGTGGCCGACCATGCCGACCCGGCCGAGGTCGAGGGCGCCGGCCAGGCCGGCCGGCAGGCCGGGTCGGGAGCCGAGGCGGGCGAGCTCGTCGAGCACGGTGCGGGTGTCCGCGACCCGGGCGGCCAGCGCCTTGCGCAGCACGGCGCCGATGTCCAGGTCGGGCCGGCCGAGCATGCCGGGGAGCACCGAGGCGGCCAGGCCGCCGTCGGGGAAGGAGACTTCGGACGCGTCGTAGGTGTGGTCGACGGTGACCACCACGAAGCCGCGCGAGGCGAGGTCCTCGACCAGGGCGGTCCCCCAGCTGCGCGGGTCGCCGAGTCCGGGCGAGTACAGCACCACCGGGCGCGCTCCGCCCGGTCGTACCGGGGCGTCCGGGCGGGCGTGGGTGGCGATGCCCGCCCAGTCGGTACTGCCCGGCGACACGCCGTAGTTGAGCAGGCCGACGCCGTCCGGCCCGCCGAAGTGGGCGCCGGCGGCGTCCGTCATGTAGGGGGCCCGACCCCCCGCCGGGGCCGTGCGGTCGGCCGGGTACCAGATGCCGATCATCAGCTCGCGCGGCCGCCCGGGCTGCCAGGGGTCGTCCCGGCGGGCGTCCGTGACGGCCAGCGAGGTGGTCCCCACCGGGTACGGGCCGGTGGGTTGCGGCAGCCATGCCCGCGCCCGGTGCACCCCGGCGCCGCCGTCCGGCTGTGCGGCCGAGGCGCCGGGCACCCCCAGGCCCACAATCGCCGCCGCCAGGAGCACCGCCACCGTTCCGGCCCGCGCCCGCCCGCCCATGAGGTCCCTCCTCGTTCCGACCGATCCACCGGTCAGCACGGTACGGGCGGAGGCGGCCGCCGCCGTCACCCCGGGGAGCCAACCCGCCCCTGATACCGCGGTATGACACCCGTACGGAGGCGCGGGGCCCGGTGCGCTACTTCTTCTTGAGGCGGTAGATGACCGTGTCGCCCGTGACGCCGACGACCTCGTAGTGGGTGTCGAGGAGGGTGGCGATGCGGGGGACGAGGTCGGGTTGGTAGGGGGCGGTGCCGGAGTCGTCGACGACGACTTCGGGGAAGCCGTTGGTGCTGATCTCGTGGTCGAAGGTCTGCCAGGCGTCGGAGACGGAGTACTGCTCGCCGACCTTCTGGCCGTCCTTGCCGCCGCTGTAGTTGGTGAGGAAGCCGGCGGTGAGGTAGCGGGTGACGGGGCGTCGGTCGGCGAGCCAGTAGAGCTCGGGGTGCATGCCCCAGACCAGGACGGTGTCCTTGGGGGTGGTCTGGGCGGCGACGGCGGTGGCGACCTCGGTGGTCTGGGTGAGTTTCTGGCCGGGCCAGAAGACGGCGAGGCCCCAGAAGAAGGTGCAGGCGGCGGTCGAGTAGACCACGACGGGTTTCCAGCGGACGGCGGAGGTGGAGACCGCGCCGACGCCGAGCAGGACCAGCGGCGGCATCAGCTGGAGGTAGTAGTGGCCGAAGAAGTGGAAGCCGACCGAGACCGCGAGGACGGAGGAGGCCAGCCACACCCACAGGTCGATGGTGGAGCCGTGCTCCTCGCCGCGGTCGGGCACCGGACGACGCCGGTAGCGCAGCCACAGGCGGCGGCCGACGGGCAGCAGGAAGGCCAGCCCGGCGGCGAGCAGGATCGCCGAGTTGCCGAGCGCCCGGCCGAGCATCTGCGGCCAGTTGGAGCCGAGGCTGGCGTAGTCGCCGGAGCCGGTGACCACCCAGAACAGGAAGCCCTTGGGCTTGGTGAGGATGACCGCGACCAGCGCTATCGGCAGCGCGAAGCCGAAGCCGATCTTGGCCAGGGCGGGCAGCCACCGCACGCCGCGCTGCCGGGCGTCCTGGAGCAGCATCCACAGCACGGGGAGCAGCACGGCGCCGCCCGTCTGCTTGGTGAGCGAGCAGATCGCGACGGCGATGCCCGCGGCCAGCCAGCGGCGGCGCTCCGCGTAGCGGAAGGCGGCGACCATGGCGGGCAGCATGAAGACTTCGAAGGTGGCGGCCTGGGTGTCCTCGGGGGAGAGCCCGATGGAGAGCAGCAGGTAGAGGATGCCGGCGTAGCGCCCGGCCCGGTCGCCCCAGCGTCCGCGGGCAAGCGAGGCCAGCAGGACGGCGGTGAGCAGGTGGGCGCAGATCGCGAGGGTGCGCAGCGGCCAGAGCGAGACGGAGCCGAAGAGCCCGAAGCAGGCTTCGTACAGCCAGGGCAGCAGCGGGGGTTTGCGGTCGACGACGGTGTCGTAGAGGACGCCGCCGTCGGCGAGCATCCGGGCCTGGGTGGCGAGGTAGCCCTCGTCGGGGCTCCACACGGGGCGCAGGAAGGACGGCAGGTGGGTCAGGGTGGCCAGCACCGCGAGCAGCGGGACCAGTCTGGTCCAGTACCCGGTGCGGACGCGCTGGGGAACGCGGTCGGCGAGGGCACTCAGGCGGCTCGTGATGGTGAGGGACACGGATGACAACCTACCGGGCGTGAACAGCGGGAGGCATCGCCGGTCCACGAAAGAGTGTGACGGTAAGACAATGGGCGCACCGCGCGGAGCCGTTGGAGTGGCCCGCGCGGTGCGCCGCCGAACGAGGACCGGGGTCAGCGCCCGGCGAGTGCCCGGGTGCGGATCAGCGCCTCGACCTTCGCGGCGATCGCGGGCGCGGTGAGCCCGATCTCGTCGAGGATCTCGCCGCGCGAGGCGTGGTCGAGGAACTCCTGCGGGATGCCGAAGTCCCGCAGCGGGACGTCCACGTCGGCGTCGCGCAGCGCCTGGGCGATGGCGGAGCCGACGCCGCCGGCCCGGCCGTTGTCCTCGACGGTGACGACCAGTCGGTGCTGGGCGGCGAGGCCGGGGAGCACGGGGTCGACCGGCTTGACCCAGCGGGGGTCGACGACGGTGGTGGTGATGCCCTGCTCGGCGAGCAGGTCGGCGACCGCGAGGCAGGTCGGGGCCATCGCGCCGACCGAGACGATCAGCACGTCGGCCGCGTCGTCGTCGGAGCGCTCGGTGTTCTCCCGCAGCACGTCCATGCCGCCGACGGTGCCGACCGCGGGGACGGACGGGCCGACGCTGCCCTTCGAGTAGCGGACCACGGTGGGCGCGTCGGTGACCTCGACGGCCTCGCGCAGCTGCAGGCGGACCTGCTCGGCGTCGCGCGGGGCGGCCAGCCGCAGGCCGGGGACGACCTGCAGGATCGACATGTCCCACATGCCGTTGTGCGAGGCGCCGTCGGTGCCGGTGACGCCGGCCCGGTCGAGCACGAAGGTGACGCCGAGCTTGTGCAGGGCGACGTCCATCAGGACCTGGTCGAAGGCCCGGTTGAGGAAGGTCGCGTAGACCGCGACCACCGGGTGCAGGCCGTTGGTGGCCAGGCCGGCGGCGCTGACCGCGGCGTGCTGCTCGGCGATGCCGACGTCGAAGATCCGGTCGGGGTAGGCCTTGGCGAACGGGGCGAGGCCGACCGGGTGCAGCATGGCGGCGGTGATGGCGACGATGTCGCGGCGCTCGCGGCCGAGCGCGACCATCTCCTCGCCGAAGACCGAGGTCCAGTCCTTGCCGGAGGTCTTCACCGGCAGGCCGGTGTCGGGGTGGATCACGCCGACCGCGTGGAAGCGGTCCTCGTCGTTGTTCTCCGCGGCGTGGTAGCCGCGGCCCTTCTCGGTGATGCAGTGCACGATGACCGGGCCGCCGAAGCCGCGCGCCTTGGTGAAGGCGGACTCCAGGGCCTGCAGGTCGTGGCCGTCGATCGGGCCGATGTACTTGAGGCCGAGGTCCTCGAACATGCCCTGCGGGGCGATGAAGTCCTTGAGGCCCTTCTTGGCGCCGTGCAGGGTGTCGAACATCGCCTGGCCGACCACGGGGGTGCGCTGCAGCGCGTCCTTGCCCCAGGACAGGAAGCGCTCGTAGCCCTGGGTGGTGCGCAGCGTGGAGAGGTGGTTGGCGAGGCCGCCGATGGTCGGCGAGTAGGACCGCTCGTTGTCGTTGACCACGATGACGATCGGCAGGTCCTTGCCGTCGGCGATGTTGTTCAGCGCCTCCCAGGCCATGCCGCCGGTGAGCGCGCCGTCGCCGATCACCGCGACCACCGGGCGGTCCTTGTGGCCCTGGACCTTGTTGGCCTTGGCCAGGCCGTCGGCGTAGCCGAGCACGGTGGAGGCGTGCGAGTTCTCGATCACGTCGTGCTCGGACTCGGCGCGCGAGGGGTAGCCGGACAGGCCGCCCTTCATCTTGAGCCGCGAGAAGTCCTGACGGCCGGTGAGCAGCTTGTGGACGTACGACTGGTGGCCGGTGTCGAAGAGGATGCGGTCGCGCGGGGAGTCGAACACCCGGTGCATCGCGATGGTCAGCTCGACGACGCCGAGGTTGGGGCCGAGGTGGCCGCCGGTCTTGGAGACCTCCTCCACCAGGAAGCCGCGGATCTCCTCGGCGAGCGACGACAGCTGCGCAGGGGTGAGCCGATCGAGATCGCGCGGTCCCCGAATGCGGGTCAGCAGGGCCACCCGTTCCTCCTCGTTCAAGTTCTCGCGCCCTCACGGGCCCGGAGGGCGTACGCCCCGTGTGAGTCTAATGTCCATTACCCGTGCGTAGTGCGGCGGGCAACCGTGTCCAGCACTTCGGGTGTCCGCGACCGGGAAAACGGCGAACCGCGCGACCGGCCCCTGTATATACGGGGCGAAGCGGTCGCGCGGTTCCGGGGGTTGGACGGTCAGCCGCGTCCGGAGGACTTCTGGGTGCGGCGGGAGACCGAGTCCAGGACCACCGCGGCGAGCAGCACCGCGCCGGTGATCATGTACTGGATGGCCTGCTGGGCGTGGACCATGTCCAGGCCGGTGGTGATGGACTGCAGGACCAGGATGCCGAGCAGCGCCGACCAGGTCTTGCCGCGGCCGCCGAACAGGCTGGTGCCGCCGATGACGGCCGCCGCGATGGCGCTCATCAGCACGTTGCCGCCGCCGAGGGCCTTGTCCGCGGAGCCCTGCTGGGAGGCGATGAACAGACCGCCGAAGCCGGCCAGGCCGGCCGAGATCATGTACACCGAGGTGCGCACCCAAGCGACGTTGATGCCGGAGCGGCGGGCCGCCTCGATGCCGCCGCCGACCGCGAAGATCTGCCGGCCGTAGGAGGTGCGGCGCAGCACGAAGTCCGCGATCGCGACGATGCCGACGAAGATCACCAGCGGCAGCGGCAGGCCGCGGTCCTGGTTGAGCATGTAGGCGACGACCAGCGCGACGACCGCGATGGCGCCGGTGCGCAGCGCGATCTCGCTGTACGGGCGGGCGGGCAGCCCGGCCGTGGCGCGGCGGCGGGCGTCGAGCAGCTGGCCGGAGGCGAACAGCGCGATGGTGCCGATGGCGAACAGCCAGGACCAGATGACGTCGCCGTCACCGAGGAAGTAGGTGTCCAGGTTGGCGATGACGCCGTCGTTCAGGTTGTTGACGGTGCCGAGCTTGCCGATGGTGAAGTCCTGCAGGCCGCTCCAGGCGAGCATGCCGGCCAGGGTGACCAGCAGCGCGGGCACGCCGATCTTGGAGAAGAAGAAGCCGTGCACGGCGCCCATGGCGACCGCGGCGAGGATGCCGATCAGCACCGCGATCCACTCGTTGACACCCTGACGGACCGCCAGCACCGAGGAGATCGCGGCGGTGACGCCGGCTATCGAGCCGAGCGAGAGGTCGATCTCACCGAGCAGCAGCACGAAGACGATGCCGGTGGCGATCAGGCCGGGGCCGGCGATCCACTTGGTGATGTTGGTGAGGTTGTCGGCGTTGAGGAACGAGCCGGTCTTCCACTGGAAGATGATCGCGATCAGCACCAGGCCGACGACCACCGGCAGCGAGCCGAGCTCGCCGCTGCGGATCTTGCGCCGGAACTCGTCGACGTAGCCGGCCAGGCCGTCCTTGCGGACCAGCAGCCGCGGGTCGACGGCCGGGGCCGCCGGGGCTGCAGGGGTGGTGGTGGGGTTCTCGGTGCTCACTTCGCTTCCTCCGCGATTCGGGCCTGACGACGTGTCACCGCGTTGTCGGTGGCGCCGGTGATGGCGGAGATGATCTCCTCGTGCGAGGTGGTGGCCACCTCGAAGCTGCCGTTGTTGCGGCCCAGGCGGAGCACCGCGACGGTGTCCGCGACGGCCTTGACGTCGGCCATGTTGTGGCTGATCAGGATCACGCCGAGGCCGCGCTGGCGGAGCCGCTCGACCAGGTCGAGGACCTGGGCGGTCTGCTCCACGCCGAGCGCCGCGGTGGGCTCGTCCAGGATCACGATCTTCGGGTCGCCGACCAGGGCGCGGGCGATCGCGACGACCTGGCGCTGACCGCCGGAGAGCGAGGCGATCGGGATGCGGACACTGGGGATGCGGATCGACAGGGTGTCGAGGAGCTCGCGGGCGCGCTTCTCCATCGCGACCTCGTCCAGGGTGCCGAAGCGCTTGAGCTCGCGGCCGAGGAAGAGGTTGCCGACCACGTCGAGGTTGTCGCAGAGCGCGAGGTCCTGGTAGACGGTGGCGATGCCGAGCGACTGGGCGTCGTGCGGGCGACCGATGGAGACCGCCTTGCCCTCCCACTCGATGACGCCCTCGTCGATCGGGTGGACGCCCGCGATGGTCTTGACCAGGGTGGACTTTCCGGCGCCGTTGTCGCCGACCAGGGCGACGACCTCGCCCGCGTGAACCTCCAACTGCACGTCGGTGAGCGCCTGGACGGCGCCGAAGCGCTTGGAGACCCCGCGCAACGCCAGTACGGGTGCGCCTGTCACGTGAACCATCTCCTTGTGTTCCGTGCCGGTCCTGACATCCCGGCACGGCCGACCCGCGTACCGGGCCGGGTACGCGGGGGTAGTGCGAAAAGAAGCGCGCGCGGCTGCTCCGCGCCGGTGGGCGGGGGCCGACTGCCGGTCAGTCGGCCCCCGCCCGCGGGGTGTTACTGGATGCCGGCCGCGGTGCAGGCGGCGGCGAAGTCGGCGGTGCAGATGTCCGCCGCCTTGTAGAGACCGTCGGCGATCACGGTGTCCTTGATGTTCGCCTTGGTGACGACCTTCGGGTCCAGCAGCTTGGCCGGGATGCCCTTGTCGGTGTCGCTGTCGATGGTCGACGAGGCGACGGCCTTGACGTCCTTGCCCTGCAGCAGGTTGACGGCCAGTTCGCCGGCCGCGTCGGCCAGCGGCTTGTACGCCTTGTAGATGGTGTAAGCCTGGTCGCCCGAGACGAGGCGCTGGATCGCGTCCAGACCGGCGTCCTGGCCGCCGACCGGGACGTTGATGCCCTGCGACTTCAGCTGGGTGATGATCGCGGCCGCCATGCCGTCGTTGGCGGAGTAGACGGCCTGGAAGCCGTCCTTGCCGAGCTGGGTGATGGCGGCGCCGACCTTCTGGCCCGCGACGGTGGGCTTCCACTCACCGCTCTGCTCGTAGACGACCTTCTTGACCTTGCTGTCCAGGACCTTGTGGGCGCCGGACTTGAACTTGCCGGCGTTCGGGTCCGCCTCGTCGCCGTTGATCATGATGATGTTGGCGTCCGCGGCCTTGGCGCCGAGGGCGTCGACCAGGGCCTGGCCCTGGAGCTCGCCGACCTTCTCGTTGTCGAACGAGACGTAGGCGGAGACCGGGCCGGTGGCCAGGCGGTCGTACGCGATGACCTTGACGCCCTTGTCGGCGGCCTCCTTCACCCAGGACTGGGTGGACTTGGCGTCGAACGCGTCCAGGATGATCACCTTGACGCCCTGCGCGATCAGGGTGTCGAACTGCTGCTTCTGCTTCGCGGCGGAACCCTCGGCGTTGCTGTACTCGACCTTGCAGTCGGCGCACAGGGCCTTGACCTTGGCCTCGATGAACGGCTTGTCGAAGGACTCGTAACGGGTCGAGGACGCGTTCTCCGGGAGCAGCAGGCCGATCGACTTGTTGTTGCCCGAAGCCGCGTCGCCCTTCTTGTCATCGCCGGCCTTGCCACAGGCGGCCATGGTGAGAGCCATCGAGACGGCGGCGGTACCGATGACGACGCGACGCATCATTGCGTTCATGGTGGGGGGTGCCTCCCTGACAGAGCCGCAACATCGCGGCGAGGTGGGCAGGAGTCAACCCCGTCACCAAGCTTGTCGTCAATAAGTAAAACCGGAGGGCCCTGGATTCAGACCCTTTCGTTATCTTCCTGAAGGCTTACCCGAGATCAGACGGGGTAGAAGTACCGTTCGGGCACGCCTCACAGGACGCCCGTCTCACCCATCTCGCTCATCACCAGGGCGAGCGCGCCGAGCACCTCCGCGCGGCCACCGAGCGTGCCGGGAACGACCGACAACTGCCGGGCGGCGCTGGGGATCGCGTACCGCGCCACGGAGTCCCGGATCGGGGAAAGCACCAGCTCACCGGCCTCGGCGAGGTCTCCGCCGAGGATCACCCGGCGCGGGTTGAGCAGATTGCAGAGGGTGGCCACGCCCATGCCGATCTGGCGGCCCGCGTCGGCGATCACCCGGCGGCAGCCCAGGTCGCCCTGCTGGGCCAGTTGGACGACCCTGCTCAGGGTGAGGTCGCCGGGGTGGTTGGCGTTCAAGAGGTTGAGCAGGTAGCGCGAACCGACGAAGGTCTCCAGGCAGCCGCGGTTGCCGCAGCGGCAGACCGGACCGGCCTCGTCCAGCGTGATGTGCCCGATCTCGCCGGCGGTGCCGCCGGGGCCCCGGTAGATCTGGTTGTTGATCACCAGTCCGGAGCCGACGCCGCTGGCCACCTTGATGTACGCCAGGTCCCCCAGGCCCCGGCCGGCGCCCCAGACCAGCTCGCCGAGCGCGCCCAGGTTGGCGTCGTTGTCCACGTGCACCGGCATCCCGAGCCGCTGGGACAGCTCCTGACGCGGCATCACCCCGGTCCAGCCGGGCAGGATCGCGGTGGAGCCGAGCGCCCCGGTCTCCACGTCGATCGGGCCGGGCACGCCCAGGCCCACCCCGATCACCTTGTCCGGCCGGAACCCGGCCTGCTCCAGCAGCCGCTCCACCATCCGCTCGGCGCGGTCGAAGCCCTGCTGGGCCGAGACGTCGACGTCCAGCGGCTCGCTCTCCTCGGCCAGCACCCGGTGCGCCAGGTTGCCGACCGCGACCCGCAGGTGGGTGTGGCCGAAGTCGACGCCCACCACGATCCCGGCGTCCCCGCTGAGCGAGACGCTGCGCGCCCGCCGCCCGCCGGAGGAGGTGTCGGCGACCACCACGGTCCCGGATTCCTTGAGCTCCCGGACGATGTTGGACACCGTCGCGGCCGACAGGCCCGTGCCGCGGGCGATCTCCGCCTGGGTGAGCGATCCGGCCATCCGCACGGCCCGCAGCACCCGCTCGAGGTTCGCCCGGTGCAGCGAGGACTGCGATCCCGGTGTGTCCGTCGACATGTTCCACCCTCCGAGAAGCCGCGCCGTTGCGGCAGTGTCCAAAGTTCAGCTTCAACTTCTGAACTCTATGCTCCGTCACTGCTCGGAGGGCGAGTCAAGCACGAACACGGATCGTTACGCGCGTGGGAGGATGCCCGGTATCCGAGCCTGACGAAGGAGTCCTGCGAGTGCCTGGCACCAACTTGACCCGTGAGGAGGCCCGCACCCGGGCCGCGCTCCTGCACGTGGACGCGTACGACATCGAGCTCGACCTGAGCTCTGCGCGTGAGGGCGGAACCTTCCGGTCCACCACCGTGGTCCGCTTCACCGCCACCGAGCCCGGGGCCTCGACCTTCATCGACCTGGTCGCCCCGAGCGTCTCCGAGATCGTGCTCAACGGCCGCGCCCTCCCGCTGGAGAACTTCGCCGACAGCCGCATCGCGCTGCCCGGGCTGGCCGCCGACAACGAGCTGCGGGTGGTCGCGGACTGCGCCTACACCAACACCGGTGAGGGCCTGCACCGCTTCGTCGACCCGGTCGACGGCGAGACCTACCTCTACACCCAGTTCGAGGTCCCGGACGCCCGCCGGGTGTTCGCCAACTTCGAGCAGCCCGACCTGAAGGCCGCCTTCACCTTCACCGTCACCGCCCCCACCGGCTGGGTCGTGGTCTCCAACTCCCCGACCCCGAAGCCGTCCGGCGAGGGCGACGCCCAGGTGTGGGCCTTCGAGCCCACCCCGCGGATGTCCACCTACATCACCGCGCTGGTGGCCGGCCCCTACGTCGGCGTCTTCGACGAGTACAACGAGCACGACGACAGCGAGCAGGTGGTGCCGCTGGGCATCTACTGCCGCCCCTCGCTGCGCGAGTTCCTGGACGCCGAGGCGATCTTCGAGGTCACCAAGCAGGGCTTCTCCTACTTCCAGGAGAAGTTCGACTACGACTACCCGTTCGCCAAGTACGACCAGCTCTTCGTCCCGGAGTTCAACGCCGGCGCGATGGAGAACGCGGGTGCCGTCACCCTGCGCGACCAGTACGTCTTCCGGTCCAAGGTCACCGACGCCTCCTACGAGATGCGCGCCGCCACCATCCTGCACGAGCTCGCCCACATGTGGTTCGGCGACCTGGTCACCATGGAGTGGTGGAACGACCTCTGGCTGAACGAGTCCTTCGCCACCTTCGCCGAGGTCGTCTGCCAGGCCGAGGCCCCCGGCTCCAAGTGGCCGCACTCCTGGACCACCTTCGCCAACCAGATGAAGACCTGGGCCTACCGGCAGGACCAGCTGCCGTCCACCCACCCGATCATGGCGGAGATCAACGACCTGGAGGACGTCCAGGTCAACTTCGACGGCATCACCTACGCCAAGGGCGCCTCGGTGCTCAAGCAGTTGGTGGCCTACGTCGGCCAGGACGCCTTCTTCGAGGGCGTGCGCGGCTACTTCAAGCGCCACGCCTGGGGCAACACCCGCCTCAGCGACCTGCTCGGCGCCCTCGAGCAGGCCAGCGGCCGCGACCTGAAGACCTGGTCCAAGGCCTGGCTGGAGACCGCCGGCATCAACATCCTCCGCCCGGCGCTCGAGGTGGACGCCGACGGCGTCATCACCTCCTTCGCCGTCCTGCAGGAGGCCCCCGCCCTCCCGGCCGGCGCCCGCGGCGAGGCCGTGCTGCGCCCGCACCGCATCGCCATCGGCCTGTACGAGCTGGTCGACGGCGCGCTGGTGCGCACCGACCGGATCGAGCTGGACGTCGACGGCGAGCGCACCGAGGTCCCGCAGCTGACCGGCCGTCAGCGCCCCGCGGTGCTGCTGCTCAACGACGACGACCTGTCCTACGCCAAGGTCCGTCTCGACGACGCCTCGCTGGCCCAGGTCACCGAGCACCTCGGCGACTTCGCCGACTCGCTCCCCCGCGCGCTGTGCTGGGCCTCCGCCTGGGACATGACCCGCGACGGCGAACTCGCCACCCGCGACTACCTCGCGCTCGCCCTCTCCGGTCTCACCCGGGAGAGCGACATCGGCGTGGTCCAGTCCGTGCAGCGCCAGGTCAAGCTCGCCCTCGAGCTGTACGCCGACCCGGCGTGGCGCGAGGAGGGCCTGCAGCGCTGGGCCGCCGCCGCCGAGACCGCGCTGGCCGCGGCCACCCCCGGCAGCGACCACCAGCTCGCCTGGACCCGCACGCTGGCCGGCGCCGCCCGGACGGACGCTCAGCTCGACCTGCTGGCCGGCCTGTTGGACGGCACCGCGGTCATCGACGGCCTCGCCGTCGACACCGAGCTGCGCTGGACCCTGCTCACCCGACTGGTCGCCACCGGTCGGGCGGACGACGCCGCGATCGCCGCCGAGCTGGAGCGCGACAACACGTCGTCCGGGCAGGAGCACGCCGCGACCTGCCGCGCCGCCCGCCCGACCGCCGAGGCCAAGGCCGAGGCCTGGGCGTCCGTGGTCGAGTCCGACACCCTCACCAACTACGTGCAGGAGGCCGTCATCGCCGGCTTCCAGCAGCCCGACCAGCGAGAGCTGCTGGCGCCGTACATCGAGAAGTACTTCGCGGCGGTCAAGGGCGTGTGGGAGTCGCGCAGCCACGAGATCTCCCAGCAGATCATCGTCGGCCTCTACCCCGCGTACGCGGTCTCCCAGGCCACCCTCGACACCACCGACGCCTGGCTCACCACCGCGGACCCGGCCCCGGCCCTCCGCCGCCAGGTGATCGAGGCCCGCGCGGGCGTCGAGCGGGCGCTGCGCGCGCAGAGCGCGGACCGCTAAAGGGGCAGTTGCAACCACCTAGGGGGGCTCTGGGGGTACCTCCCGGCCCCCCTAGGGGCTGGGGGCGGAACTGCGAGGCGAGTGGCGGTGCGGTCTTAGGTCGGCTGTAGGTCTTGGAGACGTCTATGCGTCTTGACCTCGCAGCGCCCTGTGAGACCGGCCGCCACGCGCCCCCGCCGTTCCCCGGGCCCCTAAAAGTGTCACCCTGAACTGTGTGAGACCCGGGGTGTTCGACAGTTCCACGGTTCCGCCGTGGGCGTGGACGACGGCTCGGACGATGGCGAGGCCGAGGCCGGTGGAGCCGGTGCGGCGGGTGCGGGCGCGGTCGCCTCGGGTGAAGCGGTCGAAGACGTGGGGGGCCAGGGCGGGTGGGATGCCGGGGCCGTCGTCGGTGACGGTGAGCAGGACGTCGGCGGGACGGGGCTCCAGACGGAGTGTCACCTCGGTGCCCGTGGGGGTGTGGGCGCGGGCGTTGGCCAGCAGGTTGGCGACGACCTGCGCCAGGCGGTGGGGGTCGCCGGGGACGGTGACGGGGTGTTCGGGGAGTTCCAGCAGCCAGCGGTGGTCGGGGGCGGCAGCCCTCGCGTCGGCGGTGCAGTCGAGCGCGATCCGGGTCAGGTCGACGTCCTGGAGGGCCAGCGGGCGGCCGGCGTCCAGCCGGGCGAGCAGCAGCAGGTCGTCGACGAGGTCGCCCATCCGCACGGATTCGGCGGTGATGCGCTCCAGCGAGTGGCGGACCTCGTCGGGCACCGGGCCGGGGTGGCGCAGGGCGAGTTCGGCGTGGCCGCGGACCGCGGCGACCGGGTTGCGCAGTTCGTGGCTGGCGTCGGCGGCGAAGTCGCGCAGCCGGTCCTCGACGGCCTGACGGCGGGTCAGGGCGTCGCCGACGTGGCCGAGCATCCGGTTGAGCGCGGCGCCGACCCGGCCGACCTCGGTGCCGGGGTCGGCGTCGGGGACGCGTTCGGCGAGGTCGACGGTGCCACTGGCGAGCGGGAGGGCGGAGACCCGTTCGGCGGTGGCGACCACCCGGTCGAGCGGGCGCAGGGCGATCCGGGCCCCGAGGGTGCCGACGGCCGCGGCGGCGGCGAGGGCGGCCGCGAAGACCACGAGTTCGATGGCGAGCAGGCGTTGGACGGTCTCGTCGACGGGGTGCAGGGGCAGCCCGGTGACCAGGACGTCCTGGTCGTGGCCGGCCACCGCGACGGCGCGGTAGTGGCCGAGCGCGGAGAGGTCGAGGTCGTGGGGGCGGCCGCCGACCGGGAGGCCGCGCAGGGCCCGCTGGTCGGCGTCGGTGAGCGGGACGGTGGCGTCCGCCGCGCCGTGGACGAGCTGGACGGGGTCGTCGTCGCCGGGCGGGATGCCGCCGACCACGGCGGCGTGGGTGACGGCGCCGTCCGCCAGCCGGGCGCCGAAGGTGCCGGGGGACTGGGCGCGGGTGTCGCTGCCGCTCTTCTGGCCGGGGTGCTCCAGGCTGGCGGCGTAGCGGCCGCCGCCGGCGGCGAGCTGCTGGTCGAGGCGGTCGACCAGGAAGTGCCGCAGCGCCTCGCAGGTGGCGACGCCGATGCCGCAGCAGATCACGGCGAGCAGCACCAGCACCCCGGCGACCAGCCGGGCCCGCAGGGTGCGCGGACGGAGCGTCGGGCGCCTCACGGCGTCGGCGCCTTGATCACGTAGCCGGCGCCGCGGACGGTGTGGATCATCGGGTGCCGGCCGGCGTCGACCTTGCGGCGCAGGTAGCTGATGTAGAGCTCGACCACGTGGGCCTGGCCGCCGAAGTCGTAGGACCAGACCGCGTCCAGGATCTGCGCCTTGCTGAGCACCTGGCGGGGGTGCTCCAGCAGGTGGCGGAGGAGCGCGAACTCGGTGGGGCTGAGGTCGATCGGCACGCCGCCGCGGGTGGTCTCGCGGGCCTGCGGGTCGAGTCGCAGGTCGCCGAGGACGAGGGTGCCCGGGGCGTCCGGCCCGGCGGGGGCGGGGTGGGCCCGGCGGAGCAGTCCGCGCAGCCGGGCGACCACCTCACCGAGGCTGAACGGCTTGGTGACGTAGTCGTCGCCGCCGGCGGTGATGCCGGCGATCCGGTCCTCGACGGCGTCGCGGGCGGTGAGGAAGAGCACCCGGACCTCGGGGTCGGCGGTGTGCACCCGGCGGAGCACCTCCAGCCCGTCGAAGTCGGGCAGCATCACGTCGATCACCATGGCGTGCGGGTGCCAGTCGGCGGCGACGGCGACCGCCTCCAGGCCGTCGGTGGCGCCGCGGACCTCCCAGCCCTCGTAGCGCAGGGCGCCGCAGACCACCTCTACCAGGTCGGGCTCGTCGTCGACCACCAGGACCCGCCAGGGCGTTTGCATCCGTCCATTCTGGCTCCGCCCGATGAGAAAGCGGTGAGATCATCGGACCGCTGATCTGCCTGCTCCAGCGCCTCCGACCTGCCCGAACGCCCCCGCGGGAGGGTCTGCGGGCCGCACTTTTCAGAGGGAACTGAGAGCTTGCGGTGCCACCGTGGCCACCTGGAGCAGCAAGGAGGCCCCGTTGACCGCACTCACCACCCCGACCCGCGCCGACCGGCGGGCCGCGCACCGCCGCGCCCTACCGCCGGACGCCGTCCGGCACGGCGCGCTCGCGCTGATCGCGGTCGGCGCGCTCGGCGTCCTCGCGCTCTGGTGGACCGGCACCCCACGCGTCGCCGGCGCCGCCGACTGGCTCACCGGCGCGGGACGGATCACCGGACTGCTGGCCGGGTACACCGCGCCCGTCCTGCTCCTGCTGATGGCCCGGATCCCGCTGCTGGAACGCGAGGTCGGCGCCGACCGGTTGGCGCGCTGGCACGCCTTCGGCGGCCGCTACCTGGTCTCGCTGATCACCGTGCACGTGCTGACCGTGATCTGGGGCTACGCGCTGACCAGCGGCCAGGGCGTGTGGGCCGAGGGCGTGGAGATCGTCCTCCACTTCCCGGAGATGCTCAAGGCGTCCCTGGCCACCCTGCTGATCCTCGGCACCGGGGCGGTCTCGGCCCGCGCCGCCCGCCGCCGGCTGAGCTACGAGGCCTGGTACTACCTGCACCTGGCCACCTACCTCGCGGTCGCCCTCGGCTTCGGGCACCAGCTGGCCACCGGCGCGGACCTCGGCGACGGCCCCGCCCGGGCCGGCTGGTACCTGCTGTACTTCGGCACCGGCGCCGTCCTCGCCTGGTACCGGCTGCTCCAGCCGTGGCTGCGCGACCGCCGGCACGGGCTGCGGATCGCCGAGGTGCGCACCGAGGGCCCCGGCGTGGTGTCCGTCTTCCTGACCGGCCGTCACCTCGCCGACTTGCGCGCCGAGCCCGGCCAGTTCTTCCGGCTGCAGTTCCTCACCCCGCAGCTGCGCTGGGCCGCCAACCCGTACTCGCTCTCCGCGCCGCCGCACCCGCACTTCCTGCGCTTCACCGTCAAGGACCTGGGCGGGCACAGCGCCGCCGTCGCCGCGCTCACCCCCGGCACCCGGGTCCGCGCCGAGGGCCCGTACGGGGCGTTCACCGCCCGCCGGCAGCACCAGCGCAAGGTGCTGCTGCTCGGCGCCGGCGTCGGCGTCACCCCGCTGCGCGCGCTGTTCGAGACGCTGCCCGGCAGGCTGACGCTCGTCCAACGGGCCACCCACCCGCGGGACGTGCTGTTCCGGCAGGAGCTGGCCGAGGTCGCCGCGCACCGCGGCGGCACCGTCCACGAGCTGCTCGGCCCGCGCGCCCGGGTCGGCGACCTGCGCACCGCCCTCACCCGGCTGGTACCGGACCTGGCCGACCACGAGGTCTACCTGTGCGGCCCCGAGGCCTTCAGCACGGAGGCCGTCCGCGCGCTGCGCGCCGCCGGGGTGCGGCGCTCCCGCATCCACCACGAGTCCTTCGCCCTCTAGGAGCCCCGCCGCCATGCGCCGAGCCGTCATCACCGCGTCCGCCACCGCCGCCGGGGTGGTCCTGCTGCTCTCCCTGAAGCCGCACGACGCCGCGACCACCGCCGCCATCTCCTCCGTGTCCGGCACCGGCTCCGGCAGCGCCGGCCAACCGCAGGACGCCTCGCACACCAGCGCCGCGCCGTCCACCACGCCGTCCACCACCGGCTCCTCACGGACCGTCACCGGCACGGCGATCAACACCCGCTACGGCCCGGTCCAGGTGAAGCTCACCCTGTCCGGCAGCACCATCAGCAAGATCGACGTCATCCAGTACCCCACCCGAGACCGCCGCGACCAGGAGATCAACAGCTACGCCATCCCGGTCCTCAACCAGGAGGCGATCGCCGCGCAGAACGCGAGCATCGACGTGGTCAGCGGCGCCACCTACACCAGCGAGGGCTACACCCGCTCGCTGCAGAGCGCCCTCGACCAGGCGGCCAAGTGACCGCCGCCCCGCTCGGCCACGTCGAGCACGTGATGGGGACGGTCTTCTCCTTCACCGTCCGCGACCCCGGCCCCGCCACCGCCGACGCCCTGCGCCGGATCGTCGCCCGCCTGCACCACATCGACGAGGTCTTCTCCCCGTACCGGCCGGACAGCGCGATCAGCCGACTCGGCCGCGGCGAACTCTCCCTGACGGAGTGCGACCCCGAGGTCGCCGAGGTGCTCGCGCAGTGCGACGCGCTCGCCGCCGAGACCGACGGCTACTTCACCGCGCACCCCGGCGGCCGGCTCGACCCCAGCGGCTGGGTCAAGGGCTGGGCCATCGAGGAGGCCTCCCGGGCCCTGCGCGCCGCCGGTTCCACCCACCACTGCGTCAGCGGCGGCGGCGACGTCCAGACCGCCGGCGGCCCCTGGCGGATCGGCATCGCCGACCCCCACCGCCCCGGCACCGTCCTCTGCGTCCTCACCGGCCACGACCTCGCGGTCGCCACCTCCGGCACCGCCGAACGCGGCGCCCACATCCACGACCCGCACACCGGCCGCCCCACGACCGGCTACGCCTCACTCACCCTGGTCGGCCGCCACCTGGCCCGTACCGACGCCCACACCACCGCCGCATTCGCCATGGGCTCCCCCGCCGGCCTCACCTGGGCCCACCACCACGCCCTCGCCGCCCTGGCCGTCCACCCGGACGGCACCCGCGAACAGACCCCGGGCCTGGCTCACTTCCGCGAGGGGGTAAACCCCCAGGGGCCCGGGTGAGCGAAGCTCACAAGGGGCCCGGGGAACGGCGGGGGCGCGTGACGGCTGGTCTCACAGGGCGCTGTCAGGTCAAGCCGCATGGACGTCTCCAAAGACCTACAGCCCAGTCAAGACCGCACCGCCACTCGCCTCGCAGTTCCGCCCCCAGCCCCAAGGGGGGCCGGGAGGTACCCCCAGAGCCCTGGGTGTTGCAACTGGCTCTGGGTGCGCTGCTACTTCTTCTTGCTGCCCGGAAGCATGCACAGGCCCGCGATCACCAGGAAGGCGAAGATCGGCAGGAAAACGAACAGCCCCAGGGTCGCGCCGACGCTCAGGCTGGTGCCCGGGTCGTCGCCGTCGTCGCGCGTCAGTGCCATCGCGGGCGACGTCATCACCATCATCAGCGTGGCCGTCGCGGTGACCGCACCGGCGCGCATTGCGTTCCTCTTGTCCACGTTCCCCAAGGTACCGGCCCCCTACCCCGCATCGCTCAGCGGGGTGCGCCTTCCGGCGTGTCCCGCTGACGGGTCGTCCGCGGGGGCGGCCAGCGGGGCCAGCGTCGCGGCGATGGCGGCGGCGCCGGGGGATGCGGCCACCTGGTCGAGGGTGCGCGGGGTGCCGGTGGAGTCGGCGACGGGGAGGCGCCAGTTCGGGTACTGGTCCCACGTGCCGGGCAGGTTCTGCGGTCGCGGGTCGCCGACCGTGTCGGGCAGCCACACGCCGACCAGCTTCGCGGGCGTGGCCAGCAGGAAGGCGTACAGCGCCTCCGGCGTGGTCTTCTCGCCCTCGGCGAGCAGCCCGAGCCTGGTCAACTCCTCTTGCCAGTCGGTGAGTTCGCGGTCCGCCGCGGCCTGTTCCTCGGCCAGCGGGCGGGCCAGCAGGCCGAGGTGGTGGCGCAGCTCGACGTGTTCGCCGCTGAGTCGGGCGGCGGTGCTGGGCAGGTCGTGGGTGGTCAGGGTGGCGAGGCATCCGGCCCGCCAGCGCTCGGGCGGGAGAATGGCGCCGCCCGCGTGCCAGTCCCGTTCGAACCAGAGCACCGAGGTGCCCATGATCCCGTGTTCGGCGAGCCGCTCGCGGACGCCGGGCTCCACCGTGCCGAGGTCCTCGCCGATCACCGCGGTACCGGCCCGGTGCGCCTCCAGCGCGAGGACGGCCAGCATCGCCTCGGCGTCGTAGCGCACGTAGGTGCCCTGGGTGGGGCGGGCGCCCTGCGGCACCCACCAGAGTCGGAACAGGCCCATCACGTGGTCGATCCGGATCGCTCCGGCGTGCCGGGCGGCGCCGCGCAGCAGTTCGGCGTACGGGGCGTAACCGGCCTCGGCGAGCGCGTCGGGGCGCCAGGGGGGCAGGCCCCAGTCCTGGCCGTGTGCGTTGAAGGCGTCCGGCGGGGCGCCGGTGGAGATGCCGCCCGCGAGGACGTCCTGCAGGGCCCAGGCGTCGGCGCCGTCGGGGTGGACGCCCACCGCGAGGTCGTGGATCAGGCCGATCGGCATCCCGGCGTCCTCGGCGGCGCGCTGCGCGGCGTGCAGTTGCTCGTCGACCAGCCAGGCCAGCCAGCGGTGGAACTCGATCCGGTCCGCCAACTCGGCCTTGGCCGCCGCGACCTGGGGGTTGGTGGGGTGCCGCAGGCCCTTCGGCCAGGAGTGCCAGCCGCTGCCGTGCTCCTCCGCCAGCGCGCACCAGGTGGCGTACCGCTCCAGCCACTCGCCCTCGCGCCGGACGAACGCCCGGTACGCGGCCTCCCGTCCGGCGCCGCGCGGCACGGTGTGCAGCAGGTCGAGTGCCTGGCGCTTCAGCGACCAGACCGAGTCGCGGTCGATCAGGCCGTCGTGCGCCAGCACCTCCTCCCGCAACTGCCGTGCGCGGCGGGCGAGATCGTGGGCGTCCTCGTGCCGGGTGTACTCCGGGACGGCCTCGATCCGCAGGTGCACCGGGTCGGCGAAGCGGCGCGAGGAGGGGCGGTAGGGCGAGGGGTCGGAGGGGACGCCGGGCAGGCCGGCGTGCAGCGGGTTGATCTGCAGGAAGCCCGCGCCGTGCTCGGCGCCCGCCCACTGGGCGAGTTCGGCCAGATCGGCGAGGTCGCCCATGCCCCAGGAGTGGTCGCTGAGCACCGAGTACAGCTGCGCCAGGAAGCCCCAACTGCGCTGCTGCGGTTCGGGGATGCGCGGCGGGGCGACGATCACCGTGGCCCGGGCCGCGCGCTCCCCCGCCCGCGCGTGCAGCGTGTGTCGGCCGAGCGGCAGGTCCTCCGGCAGCCAGTGCGCGTGCTCGTGGCCCTCCGTCAGCTCCCAGACGCCGCCGTCCTCCAGCTCCAGCCGCACCTCGGCGTCGGCCGGCAGGTCGAGCGCGGTGCGGCGTCCCTGCCAGGCCACCACGGTCGGGGGCAGCAGCCGCTCGGCGATCTGCGCGCGGTGCCGCTCCAGGGCCTGCGCGGCCAGCTCCGGCGTGCCCGCCTCGACCCCGAGCGCCCCGAGCACCGCGACCAGGGTGTCCGCCCCGACCTGCACCGGCCCGGCCCCCGCGTCGTACGCGGTGTCCACCCCGTACGCGTGCGCCAGCGCCACCAACTCCGGCGCGGCCGGCGGATTGTCCTCCGCCGGCACCAGCTCGACCCCCGCCTGCTCCCGGTCAAGGTATGCGGCCACCCAGCGCACTCCGTCCTCAGACGCCCAAACGCCAACAGCCACAGTCCTACCCGCGCCACCACCCCCCGACCCCGACCGACACGGCCCACCCGCGCCCCGATACGGGTGAACGCCGCGCCGCCGCGTTGCCGGCGGGCCCGCCGGACGACAGGTGGGGGCGGTGTGACGAGGGTGAACGCGGCGGGGCGGGGAGTCGACCGGGGGCCGACGGGGTGCGGTGGGGTTATCGGGCCATATCGGGCATACCTGTCAGGGGCGTTGACAGGGACGCGGGTAGCTGGTGGGCTGGGCGCGCCGGGTGGCGCAGGGGGGCTGGGCTGGGCTGGCGGGGGGCCGGTGAGCTGGGCGTTTCGGGCGGCGAGGAGGCTCCGGTGCAGGCGCGGGTGTCGGTGGTTGCGGGGCGTCGGCTGCGGCAGCAGATGGAGCAGAGTACGGCGCTGCGCGAGGTGTTGTCCCACCCCGCGGCGCTGGCGGCGCGGCGGACGGCCGCCCGGACGGCCCGTCAGATAGCACCGCGCGCGGCGGACCGCTTCATCGCGGACTTCAAGGGCACGCCGCCGCTGCTGGCGTCGGTGCGGGCGGAGCGCCGCTCGGGACGCCGGAGCAGCACCCTGAAGCTGGCGGCGACGCTGTCGGCGGCGGCCGTGGTCGGCGGGCTGCTGGTCTCCGCGCCGGGGTACGCGGCGGAGCCGGGCGCCGGCGATCTGCGCGCGGTCTCGGCGGGCGTGAACGACCCCCAGGACGCGCCGGCACCGGCCCCGCTGGGCTCGCTGACCGAGCCCCGGCTCTTCCCGCGTCCGCAGCAGTTGCGCACCGCCGGCAAGCCGGTGAACGTCCCGCACCGGGTCACCGTGGTGCTGGCGGACGGCGCCGACGGCCCGGCCGTGGACGCCGTCCGGGCGCTGCTCACGGCGGCGGGCGCGACCGACGTGGTCACCGCCCCGGAGGCGCCGGAGCAGCCCGCCGCGGGCGAGCTGGTGGTGTACGTCGGCGGTCCGCGCGAGGGCGCGGGCGGTCCGACCGACCGGGCGCTGCGGCTGCTGGTGCAGGCGGCCGGGCTGCCGGACACCGAGGTGCCGGGACTCGACGGGCTGCCGCCGGGCGGCTACCTGCTGACGGCGGGTCAGCTCCCGGCGCCGGCCGGCGGGCAGTACGGCGCCGTGGTGCTGGCCGGGGTGGACGGCGCGGGCACGTTCTACGCGGCGCAGAGCCTGCGGCAGTTGCTGGCGCCGGTCGGACCGGGCCAGGGCCAGGGCGCGGAGGGCGACCGGGGCTTCCCCGGGGTGCTGGTGCGGGACTGGCCGAGCGGGGCGCCGGTGCGCGGCACCGCGGAGTCGTTCTACGGCGCGCCGTGGAGCGCGGCGCAGCGGCTGGCGGAGGTCGACTTCCTGGGCCGCACCAAGCAGAACTTCTTCCTGTACGCGCCGGGCGGCGACCCGTACCGCACCCAGCGCTGGCGCGAGGCGTACCCGGAGGAGCGGCAGCGGGAGTTGGCGGCGCTGGCGGCGCGGGCCCGGGCGAACCACGTGACGCTGGGGTACGCGATCGACCCGGGGCAGTCGTTCTGCTTCTCCTCGGGCAAGGACGTGGACGCCCTGGTGGCGAAGCTGGAGGGCCTGCGGCAGCTCGGGTTCCGGGCGTTCCAGCTGGAGTTCCTGGACGTCAGCTACGACGAGTGGCACTGCGGCGGCGACAAGCGGAAGTTCGGCACCGGTCCGGTGGCGGCGGCGAAGGCGCAGGCGGGGCTGGTCGCAGCGGTGCAGCAGCGGCTGCTGGCGGGGCACCCGGAGCTGCCGCCGCTGTCGGTGGTGCCGACGGAGTACCAGAAGCAGGGCGCGACGCCGTACCGGTCGGCGCTGGCCGCGGCGCTGCCGAGCGGCGTGCAGGTGGTGTGGAGCGGCGGCGCGGTGATCCCGAAGCAGGTGACGGGCGATCAACTCGCCGACACCGCCGCGCTGTTCAGCCGCCCACTGGTGACCTTGGACAACTACCCGGTGAACGACTCGGCGCCCGACCGGCTGTTCCTCGGCGGCTACGGCGGGCGGGACGCCGCGGTGGCGCAGCACTCGGCGATGCTGCTGACCTCGGCGATGAGCCAGCCGGTGGCCTCGCGGATCCCGCTGGCCACCGCCGCGGACTTCGGCTGGCAGCCGGAGGGCTACCAGCCGGAGAGTTCGCTGGCGGCGGCGCTGCACGCGCTCAGCGGCGGCCCGGCGCAGCAGGCGGCGCTGGCCGCGCTCGCGGGCAACAGCGCGTCCTCGCCGCTGGGCGGCAAGGAGTCGGCGTACCTGGCGCCGCTGCTGGAGCGGTTCTGGGCGGCGCTGGAGCCGACCTCGGGGGCGTCCGCCGATCCGGTGAAGCTGCGCGAGGCGGCGCAGCCGCTGCGGGACGCGTTCGCGGTGATGACGGACGCGCCGGCCACGCTGGCGGGCGACCCGGTGGCCGCGGACGCGGCGCCGTGGCTGGACCGGCTGTCGGCGTACGGCTCGGCGGGCCGGGCGGCGGTGGACATGCTCCTCGCGCAGCGCGGCGGCGACGGCACCGCGGCCTGGCAGGCCCGGCTGGAGCTGGGCCGGCAGCGCCAGGTGCTGGCGGCCAACCCGGTGACGGTCGGCAAGGGCGTGCTGGACCCGTTCCTGGACCGGGCGGAGAAGGCCGCCGACACCTGGTCGGGCATCGTCGGCGCGGCCGCCCCGACCACCACCCTGGGCACCGCGCACGACCACGTGCCGACCCTGATGACCGACGGCGCCGCGGACACCTTCTACTGGTCCTCGTCCATGCCGCAGGTCGGTGACAGCTTCGGCCTGGACCTGGGCACCCCGAAGCCGCTGGGCACCGTGACGGTGCTGATGGGGTCCTGGGGCGACGGCCCGGACGCCGGGTCGGCGGCCGACGACTACCTGCACGACGGGGTGCTGGAGTACTTCAGCGGCTCCGGCGGCTGGCAGCAGCTGGCCAAGGTGCACGAGCAGCGCGCGGTGACGGTGACCGCCCCGGCGGGCGCGGTGGCCAAGGCGGTACGGCTGCGCGTCACCGGTGCGCAGCAGACCGCCGTCGCGGTGCGGGAGTTCACGGCGGCCGCGCCGGACGCCACGGCCGCCGCGGTCAGCGGTCCGCCCGCCGCGCCGGGCTCCTCCGCGCAGGCGGTGCTGAACGGCGACCCGGACTCGGCGTTCCGGGCGGCCGCCCCGCCCGCGCCGGGCGACGAGCCGCTCACCGTGGAGCTCGGCGCGGCCCGCCCGCTGGACCGGCTGACCGTGCTCACCGACCCGACCGTGCGCGCCGAGGCGATCGCCCAGGTGCGCCGCCCGGACGGCACGTGGGTGGACCTCGGCCCGGTCCGGCCCGGCTACAACGAGCTGCGGGCGAACGGGCAGCCGGTGGAGGCGATCCGGCTGGTCTGGCAGCCGGGCAGCGAGGCACCGGTGGTCAACCAGGTGATCCCCTGGTACGCGGACCTGCCGGCCGCCCGGATGACGCTGGCCGACGCCACCCTGGACGTGGTCGCGGGCGCGCCCGCCCCGGCGCAGACCCGGGCGACCGTCGAGTCCGGCCGCCCGGACGGGCTGACCGGCGAGCTGAAGGCCGAGGTCCCGCTGGTGGCCAGGGGTCTGACGGTGGCTCCGGTCCCGGCGGTGAGCGTGCCGCGCGGCGGGAAGGTGGGCGCCCCGGTGCTGGTCACCGCGGCCGCCGACACGCCGTCCGGCACCTACCAGGTGCCGCTGGTGTTCACCGCGGGCGGGCTGACGGTGCGCCAGGTGCTGCAGGTGCACGTGGTCCCGCCGACCGGCGGCCCCGACCTGGCGCCGTCCGCGACCGCCACCTCCTCCGGCGACGACAGCGCGAAGACGCCCGCCCGGGCGGTCGCCGACAACGACCCGCGGACCGCGTGGACCGCGCCCGCCCGGGACGACGCCTGGGTGCAGCTGCGGCTGCCGCAGCCGGTGCGCCTCGGCTCGGCGGTGCTGCACTGGCAGGACGCGTACGCCAGCGCCTACCGGGTGGAGACCTCCCCCGACGGCCTGGTGTGGACCCCCGTCGCGGTGGTCGAGAACGGCCAGGGCGGCACCGAGACCCTGCGCTTCGACGCCCCGGGCACCCAGTACCTGCGCGTCCAGGGCGTCAGCCGGGCCACCCGGTACGGCTACTCGCTGTCCGGCGTGGAGCTGTACGCCGTCGGCGCCCCGTAGCCGCACGGCCGGTGCCCCGCACACGGCGGGCCGCCGACACTCCCCGTTGCGGGGGGCGCCGGCGGCCCATGAGGCGTACCGAGTGTTTGTCGGGCAGGCCCTTGTCTGATCAGGCGGAGAGCGGAGCGTGCTGCTCGCCGCGGCGGACGGGATGGGTGCGGACCGGGGCCGGGAGCGCGCTCGGCAGGTCGGTATGGTCGTGGTGCTCGAAGTCCCGGAACTGGTCGAGGCCGCCGTACGGCTCCAGGTAGGGCCGCCAGCGCGGATCCTTGATCCCGGTGCCGATGACCCGCCAGGCCAGGCCGCTGGGGGCGGCCGGGGGGCGCTTCATCCGCCAGCCGAGGTCGGCGAGGTGCCGGTCGGCCTTGGTGTGGTTGCAGCGGCGACAGGCCGCCACCACGTTGTCCCACCGGTGCTGGCCGCCCCGACTGCGCGGGATGACGTGGTCGACACTGGTGGCTGCGGCCCCGCAGTACACGCACCGCCCGTGGTCTCGGGCGAACAGCGCGCGCCGGGTGAGCGGCACGGGGCCTCGGTAGGGGACCCGTACGAATCGGGTCAGTTTGACGACGGAAGGCGCCGGAACGGCGCTGGTGGCGCTGTGCAGAGTGGTACCCGCATCCTCCAGGGCGATCGCCTTGTGACTGAGAACGAGGATGAGGGCGCGTCGCATCGAGACGACTCCGAGTGGCTCGTACGACGCGTTGAGGACAAGGACATGCGGCACGGGGCCTCCTTGGACGCCTGCGGCGCGTGGCTCGCGCCGAGTCGAGCGGGGCGAACGCGCCCTGTGCGGGGCGCGATCTCCCTCAGTGTCGCCTTACGTCGTCGTTCGACGCCACCATTTCTCCGTGAACGGGCCGCGCGCGTGTGGTGATCGTGTGCGTTCCGTCATAGCCGGTATGCCCAGCTCGGGGCCGTCCTGCACGTACGGTGCGGATGGGGCCGCAGACAGTGGCCGGAAGCGGTCTGACGCCCCCTCCGGCCGGGTGACGGCGCTCGATACAGTGGGTCGATGCTCGCCGATACCACCCCCAGCACCGCGCCGCCGACCTTCTCGCTGCCCACCAGCGCCGCCGAGGTGACCGACACCACCCGGCAGGCGGCCGGCTGGCTGGACGACAACTGGCAGGGCTGGCTGGTGAACGGCCTGCGGATCGTCTTCGTGCTGCTGCTGGCACTGGTGCTCCGCGCGGTGGTCCGCAAGGTGATCGACAAGCTGGTCGAGCGGATGGGCCGGCCGGCCGAGCCGGAGACCGACCACGGGATGCTCGGCGGACTGCTCGCCAACAGCGGCGTGGTCAACACCGAGCGCCGCCAGCAGCGGTCCGAGGCGATCGGCTCGGTGCTGCGCTCGGTCTCCTCGTTCACCATCCTGGGCACCGCCGCGCTGATGGCGCTGTCGGTGCTGGGCGTGGACCTCGCGCCGCTGCTGGCCAGCGCCGGCGTGGCCGGCGTGGCGATCGGCTTCGGCGCCCGCAACCTGGTCACCGACTTCCTCTCCGGGGTCTTCATGATCATGGAGGACCAGTACGGCGTCGGCGACGAGATCGACACCGGGGTGGCCACCGGCACGGTGCTGGAGGTCGGCCTGCGGGTGACCAAGCTGCGCGGCGCGAACGGTGAGATCTGGTACATCCGCAACGGCGAGGTGAAGCGGATCGCCAACATGAGCCAGGGCTGGGCGACCGCCGCGGTGGACGTCCAGGTGGGCTACAAGGAGGACCTGGAGCGGATCGAGGCGCTGATCGCGGAGACCGCCGAGCAGCTGGCCAAGGAGGCCCCCTACGACGAGCTGGTGTGGGGCCGGGTCAAGGTGCTGGGCGTGGAGTCGGTGGCGGTGGACTCGGTGCACCTGCGGGTCGAGGCGCGCTGCGCGCCGGGCTCGGCGCCGCAGGTGGCCCGGGCGCTGCGGTTGCGCCTGAAGGCCGCGTTCGACGTGGCCGGGGTGAAGCTCAAGGAGGAGGCCGCCGCGGCGGCGCCCGCACAGCCCGCCGCCCCCGAGATGCTGCCCCCGTCGGCCCTGTCCGACCCGGCCTCGCTGCGCTCGCTGGCGACCAAGCCGATCCCGGTCCAACTCGGCGAGTAACGCCCCCGCAGGCCCCCGGAGAACCCCGCCCCGTGCGGGGTTCTCCGTTTTTCCCGGTAACGAGTCGGCATCCGCCCGTTGACATCACGATCCGACGATTGGAAACTTTCCTAACAGTTGGCCGCGACACCGTACGGAGAGGAGGATCGGGCTGTGACCACCCAGAAGACCCCCCGCGCTCCCCTGGCGGGCACCCCCAGCCTGCTGCGCGCGATCAACGACCGGGCCGCGCTGGAGCTGCTGCTCGCCAACGGTCCGCTCTCCCGCACCCAGATCGGCAGCCTCACCGGGCTGTCCAAGCCCACCGCGTCCCAGCTGCTGGCCCGCCTGGAGGCGGCCGGCCTGGTGATCCCGGTCGGCACCACGGCCGGCGGCCCCGGGCCGAACGCGCAGCTGTACCAGGTCAACCCGGCCGCCGGACACGTCGCGGGACTGGACGTCACCAGCACCTCGATCCGGATCGCGGTCGCCGACATCACCGGCGTCACGCTGGCCGAGCACCGTGTCTCCACCAAGGGCTGGCCGGCTGCCGGCACCGTCGAGCGGGTCGCCGCCGCGGTCGCCGAGACCGCCCGCCGGGCGCAGGTCGACCCGGACGGCCTGAGCGACGTGGTGATCGGCATCGGCGGCGCGCTCGACCCGGTCAGCGGCAAGCTCCGGTACGCCTCGCACCTGCCCGGCTGGCACTCGCCGCGACTGGTGGCGGAGCTGACCGAGGCGATCGGCGCGCCGGTGTCGATCGAGAACGACGTCAACCTGGCCGCGGTGGCCGAGCAGGCCGACGGCGCCGCCCGGGGCTGCGAGGACTTCGTGCTGCTGTGGGCCGAGGAGGGCATCGGTGCGGCGATCGTGATCGCCGGACGACTGCACCGCGGCTTCACCGGCGGCGCGGGCGAGGTCGGCTACATGCCGGTGCCCGGCGCCCCGGTCTCCGGCGACCCGCGCCGCAAGGACTCCGGCGGTTTCCAGGACCTGGCCGGCGAACCGGCCGTGCTGGCGCTCGCCCGCAAGCACGGACTGGGCGGCGCCACCGCGACCGAGGCGGTGGCCGCCGCCCTGGACGCCCCGCAGGGTGAGGCCTTCCTGGCCGAGCTGGCCGAACGGCTGGCGGTCGGGCTGGCGGTGATCACCTCGGTGGTCGACCCCGAACTGCTGGTGCTCTCCGGCGGCACCCCGACCGCCGGCGGAGAGCGCCTGCGGGAACTGGTCCAGGAGGCCCTGGGCCGGATCTCGATCCCCCGGCCGGAGGTGCGGCAGTCCACCGTCCCCGGCTCCCCCGTCCTGACCGGTGCGCTGCAACGCGCCCTCGCCACCGCCCGGGACACCCTGTTCAGCACCCATTGACCCTCGGTCCGCACCACAACGCTCGCCCCCATCCCCCGCACCGGAGCCGCCGGGCCATACCCGGCGGCCCCGAACCCTCGCAAGGAGAGCCTTCCCGTGGACATCACCCGCAGATCGCGCCGCCCGCTCGCCGCCGTCACCACCCTGGCCTGTCTGGGCCTGCTGGCCACCGCCTGCACCGGCACCAACTCCGGTGGCGGCGACGACGGTTCGGCGGCCGGCAAGGACGTCACCATCACCTTCTGGCACGGCTGGAGCCAGGACAACGAGGTGAAGGCGATCAACGACAACATCGCCGCGTTCGAGAAGGCCCACCCGAACATCCACGTCAAGGTGGTCGGCAACATCGCCGACGACAAGAGCGAGCAGGCGCTGCGTGCCGGCGGCCCGGACGCGCCGGACGTGGTGTCCTCGTTCACCACCGACAACGTCGGCAAGTTCTGCTCCTCGCACGTCTGGGCGGACCTGGGCCCGATGCTCAAGAAGGACGGCATCGACGCGGCCAAGACCTTCCCCGCCGCGATGCTCAAGTACAGCCAGTACCAGGGCAACCAGTGCTCGCTGCCGCTGCTCGGCGACGCCTACGGCCTGTACTACAACAAGACCGCCTTCGCGGCGGCCGGCATCACCGCCCCTCCGAAGACCTTCAGCGAGTTCGCCGAGGACGCGCAGAAGCTCACCGTCGCCGACGGCGACTCGTACAAGCAGCTCGGCTTCATGCCGAACTACCACGGCTACGAGACCGCCATAGCGCACTACCTCGGCCAGTACGGCACCGGCTACTTCGGCGCCGACGGCAAGTCGAACATCGCCGGCGACCCGACCGTGACGGCCGCGCTGACCTGGCAGAAGTCGATGGTCGACAAGCTCGGCGGCTTCGACAAGCTGGAGAAGTTCCGCACCGGCTTCGGCGACGAGTTCAGCGCCAAGAACCCGTTCACCACCGGCCAGGTGGCGATGAGCCTGGACGGCGAGTGGCGCACCGCCTCGCTGGCCGACGACAAGCCGGCCTTCGAGTGGGCCACCGCGCCGTTCCCGGTGCCGGACGACCAGGCCGCCACCTACGGCCGCGGCTACCAGACCGGCACCATCGTCGGCGTCGCCAACGGCTCGAAGAAGCAGAGCGCGGCCTGGGAGCTGGTCAAGTACCTGACCACCGACACCGACGCGGTGGTCTCCTTCGCCAACGCGATCCACAACGTGCCGTCCACCGTCGCCGCGCTCAACTCGCCGAAGCTGGACGCCGACGCCAACTTCAGGACGTTCATCGACATCGCGAAGAACCCGAACTCCTCGACCACCCCGGCGAGCATCAACGGCGGTGCGTACCAGGTGTCCCTGCAGAACCTGAGCTACGACGTCGAGTCCGGCAAGCAGACCGATCTCAAGGCGGGCCTCGCGGCCACCGCCAAGGAGATCGACGACGCCGTCAACCAGGCGAAGTGACCGGCGCACCATGGCACTTCTGAGCTCCACCGTCCCGCCGGCGCTTCGCAGCAAGCGCCGGCGGGAGCGGGCCCGCACCCTGGCCTTCCTGTCGCCCTGGCTGATCGGGTTCTGCGTCTTCTTCCTGTACCCGCTGGTGTCGACGGTCTACTTCTCCTTCATGAAGTACGACGGCTTCGCGCCGCCGACCTTCACCGGGCTGAAGAACTGGGACTACGTCTTCACCAAGTACCCGTTCTTCTGGAAGGGCCTGGGCAACACCCTGTGGCTGGTGGTCGTGATGGTCACCCTGCGGGTGGTGTTCGGCCTCGGCATCGGACTGCTGATCACCAAGGTGAAGTCCGGCGCGGGCTTCTTCCGCACCGCCTTCTACCTGCCGTACCTGGCCCCGCCGGTGGCCGCCACGATGGCCTTCGCCTTCCTGCTCAACCCGGGCACCGGGCCGGTCAACCACCTGCTGGGCGAGTTCGGCCTGCCGCAGCCCGGCTGGTTCACCGACCCGTCATGGTCCAAGCCCGCCCTGACCCTGCTGGCGATGTGGGGCATCGGCGACCTGATGGTGATCTTCATGGCGGCGCTGCTGGACGTCCCGACCGAGCAGTACGAGGCCGCCGAACTCGACGGCGCCGGACCGTTCCAGCGCTTCCGCTACGTCACCCTGCCGAGCATCTCGCCGATCGTCATGTTCGCCGTCGTCACCGGCGTGATCCAGACCATGCAGTACTACACCCAGGCGATCGTCGCCGGGAAGGTCGCCTCCGGCGTGATCGGCGGCTCCGGCCAGCAGTTCGAGCCCGGCTACCCGCACGGCTCCACCTGGACGCTGCCGCAGATGGTCTACAACCTCGGCTTCCAGCGCTTCGACACCGGCTCGGCCTGCGTCGTCGCCGTCATCCTGTTCGCCATCTCGATGGCCTTCACCTCGATCCTGCTGCGGCGCAAGTCCGGCTTCATGACGGAGGACTGAGCCCCCGTGACCCTCGCCTCCTCCGCACTCCCGCGCAAGGGCGCCGGAACCGTCTCCTCCGCCGCCGCCCGCACCGCCCGCCGCCGCGAACTGCTCAACTGGGTGGCGGTGCACTCGCTGGCCATCGCCGCCGCGCTGTTCTTCCTGCTGCCGTTCGTCTTCGTCTTCCTCACCTCGGTGATGACCGACCAGCAGGCGCTCACCTCCGACATGTGGCCGCACCAGTGGCAGTGGTCGAACTTCGGGAAGGTCTGGAGCACCCCCGGCTTCCTCACCTGGTGGCGCAACACCCTGCTGTACGCGGGCGCCGGCACCCTGCTGACCATCGTCTCCAGCCTCCCGGTGGCGTACGCGCTGGCCAAGTTCCGCTTCCGCGGCCGCAACCTGGCGCTGATGGCCGTGGTGTCGATGATGATGCTGCCGCCGCAGGTCACCGTCATCCCGATGTACCTGTTCTGGGCCAAGCAGCTGCACCTGACCGGTTCGCTGTGGCCGCTGATCATCCCGATGGCGTTCGGCGACGCCTTCACGATCTTCCTGCTGCGCCAGTTCCTCCTGACCATCCCCAAGGAGTACATGGAGGCCGCCCGGATCGACGGCTGCGGCGAACTGCGCACCCTGCTGCGGGTGGTCCTGCCGATGGCCAAGCCGGCCATCGCCGCGGTCGCGCTGTTCCAGTTCTTCTACTGCTGGAACGACTACTTCGGCCCGCAGATCTACTCCAGCGAGAACCCGGGCGCCTGGACCCTCAGCTACGGCCTGGAGTCCTTCAAGGGCGCCCACCACACCAACTGGAACCTCACCATGGCAGCCACCCTGCTGGTGATGGCACCGGTGATCGTTCTGTTCTTCTTCGCACAACGCGCCTTCATCGAGGGCGTCACACTGACAGGGGTCAAGGGCTGATGTCCGCACTCAAGTTGGCAATCGTCGGCGGCGGTTCCACGTACACGCCGGAGCTGATCGACGGCTTCGCACGGCTGCGCGACACCCTGCCGATCGGCGAACTGGTGCTGATCGACCCGGCGGTGGACCGCCTGGAGCTGATCGCCGGACTCGCCCGCCGGATCTTCGCCAAGCAGGGACACCCGGCCACCGTCAGCACCGCCACCGACGTCACCGCGGGCGTGCAGGGCGTCGACGCCGTCCTGCTGCAGCTGCGGGTCGGCGGGCAGGCCGCCCGCAACCAGGACGAGACCTGGCCGCTGGAGTGCGGCTGCGTCGGCCAGGAGACCACCGGCGCCGGCGGCCTCGCCAAGGCGCTGCGCACCGTCCCGGTGGTGCTGGACATCGCCGAGCAGGTCCGCCGCGCCAACCCGGACGCGTGGATCGTCGACTTCACCAACCCGGTCGGCATCGTCACCCGCGCCCTGCAGACCGCCGGCCACAAGGCCGTCGGCCTGTGCAACGTGGCGATCGGCTTCCAGCGCAAGTTCGCCGCCCACCTCGGCGTCGACCCGGAGCTGGTCCGCCTCGACCACGTCGGCCTGAACCACCTCACCTGGGAGCGCGGCGTCACCCTGCTCGACGCCCCCGGCGCCGCCACCGGCCGCGAGGTGCTGCCCGAGCTGCTCGCCGCGCACGGCGAGGAGATCGCCGCCGACCTGCACCTGCCGCTCCCGGTGGTCCGTCGGCTCGGCGTCGTGCCCTCCTACTACCTGCGCTACTTCTACCAGCACGACGTGGTGGTGGAGGAGCTCAAGGTCAAGGGCTCCCGGGCCGCCGAGGTCGCCGCGATCGAGCGGCAGCTGCTGGAGATGTACGCCGACCCGACCCTGGACACCAAGCCCGAGTTGCTGGGCAAGCGCGGCGGCGCGTTCTACTCCGAGGCCGCCGTCCAGCTGATCGCCTCGCTGCTCGGCACCGACGGCCGCACCACCGTCCAGGTGGTCAACACCCGCAACGACGGCGTGCTGCCCTTCCTGCCCGACGACGCCGTCATCGAGGTCCCCGCCGAGGTCGACGCGAACGGGGTGCGCCCGCTGCCGCAGCGCCCGGTCGAGCCGCTGTACGCCGGCCTGATCGCGGGCGTCACCGCGTACGAGCAGCTCGCCCTCGACGCCGCCCTGCGCGGCGGCCGCGACCGGGTGTTCGACGCGCTGCTCGCCCACCCGCTGGTCGGCCAGCTCGAACTCGCCGAGCAGCTCACCGACCGGCTGATCGCGCACAACCGCGACCACCTCGCCTGGGCATGAACCACATGACCCAGCATCACCGCGCCACAACCAGGCTCCACCGTGGGGGGACCGGCCGAATGAGCCACCAGCAGTCCGAACAGCAGCCCGGCGTCCTCGCCATCGACGCCGGCAACAGCAAGACCGACATCGCGCTGGTCAGCGCCGACGGCCGGGTGCTCGGCTCGGCCCGCGGCGGCGGCTTCCAGCCGCAGCGGACCAGCCCCGAGCACGCGGTCGCCGCGTTCGCCCCACTGGTCGCCTCGATCGCCGAGCAGGCCGGGCTCGACGCCCGGCCCGGCGCCGCGCCGCTCACCAGCCACCTCAGCGCCTGCCTGGCCAACGCCGACCTCCCGATCGAGGAGAAGCAGCTCCAGACCGCGCTCGCCGCCCACGGCTGGGCCACCAGCACCCACGTCGCCAACGACACCTTCGGCCTGCTGCGGGCCGGCACCGACGGCCCGCTGGGCGTCGCGGTGGTCTGCGGCGCCGGCATCAACTGCGTCGGCCTGCGCCCCGACGGCCGCACCGCGCGCTGGCCCGCCCTCGGCTCGCTCACCGGCGACTGGGGCGGCGGCGCCGGACTCGCCACCGAGGCGATGTGGCTCGCCGCCCGGGCCGAGGACGGCCGCGGCGAGCCGACCCTGCTCTCCGCCATGATCGGCGCCCACTTCGGCCTGGCCGGGGCCAACGCCGTCGCCGAGGCCATGCACCTCGGCCAGCTCGACCCGGCCCGGCTGCACGAGGTCTCGCACGTGCTGTTCGCCGCCGGCGAGGCCGGGGACCCGATCGCGCTGGAGGTGATCGACCGTCAGGCCGACGAGATCGTCCGCTTCGCCACCGTCGCGCTGACCCGGCTCGGCCTGCTGGAGCAGCCCGTTCCGGTGGTGCTCGGCGGCGGCGTCCTCGCCGCCCGTCACCCGCTGCTGCTCGACAACGTGACCGCGCGCCTGGCCGCGACCGCCCCGCTCGCCGAACCCCGCGTGGTCATCGCCCCGCCGGTCCTCGGCGCCGCCCTGCTCGGGCTCGACCACCTCGGCGCCGACCTCCCCACCCAGCGCCGCCTCCGCGACGCCTACCCCACCCATCACCCGGTGGCCGCCTGACGGCCCGCCACCCCCGAGGCCGCCGCCGGCGGAGCACCCGAGGCACCGCACACCTCGCCTGCTCCGCCGGCGGCATTCCCCGCTCCGGCCCGCCGTCAGATCCGGCCGTGCTCCTTGACGACCCGTCGGGTCTGGGCGAGCAGCATGCCGACGTTGACGGACTTGCGGCACACCACCACGGCGACCATCTCCTGCTCGCCGCCGCTCTCCTGACCGATCCGCAGGAAGAGGTGGGCCAGGTTGTCGCTGTTGACCAGGATCTCCTGGAAGTAGTGCCGGTCGGAGACCACGCCCCGGCGTTCCTTGAAGATGTTCTCGATCATGACGACGTTGCGGCCCTGGAACAGGTCCAGGGTCGCCGCCGCCAGCAGGTCGAGCACCTCGCTGGGGTGCGAGTCCACCGTCTCGACGTTGAGCAGCATGCCGGTGGACATGTCGATGATTCCGGCGGCGAGGCACTCGGGCACGTCCTCGCGCAGGTGTTTGACGAGGGCGGCGGTGCGCTCGGACATGCTGCCGTGCTGAGGGCTCATCGGACGGGGCTCCCCTTCGGGTCGGTGGTGGCGGTGCTGTCGGTGGCGAAGCCGTGGACCTGGCCGCGCATCTGCGCGCCGACCCGGTTCACGGTGATGGCCGCCTGCCGGTTGAGGCGGTCCAGATCGAGGCGGCGGTCCCCGACGACCAGCAGCAGCGCGGTGCTCTGGATCGCGTAGACCACCAGGCGCCCGTCGGCGCAGTCGGTGAGCACGTGGCCGAGCTCGCCGCGGCCGGTGACCTCCGCGGTGCGCCGGGCCAGGCTGAGCGTGGCGGCGGCCATCGCCGACAGCAGGGCGGGCTCGGCGTCGGGGCCGGTGTCGGCGGCGACCACGAAGCCGTCCACGGCGGCGATCGCGCTGTCGGTGACGCCGGGCAGCGCGTGGCGCAGCAGCTGGAGTTCGGTGCGAAGTGCTTCTCGGGGCACGAGGGAGGGCTCCTTCGGTCGTGCGGGTGTGCGGGTGCCCACGGCCGGGACGGGCGGGCAGGCGGGGGTGGTCGGCGCGGTCGCCGGTCAGGCGGGGCGCGGCGGTGTGGTCGGCGCGGCGGCGCGGTCGCCGGTCAGGCGGGGCGCGGCGGTCGGCGGCGGGGCAGTTGCCCGGCGGTGGTCGGCGGCGGCGCGGGCGGCAGGGCGGCGTGCTGGTCGGGGCGGCGCGGTTCCAGCGAGGTGTAGAGCCGGGCGCGGGTGGTGGTGGAGGCGATGACGACGAGGCCCTGTTCGCGCAGCCGGGAGAGCTCCACGGTCACCTGGTAGAGGCCGCGGCCGAGGATGAAGGCGAGGTCGCGGGCGGTGGTGGCGCCGTCCGCGTGCCGCAGCAGCTCGCGCTGGCCGGCGACCGGGTGGCGGGCGGCCTCCCAGGGGGTGAGGGTGCTGACCACCCGGTCACCGTCGGGTGAGACGGGCGCCCGCAGGCCGGCCAGCGCGGCCAGCCGGCGGCGGGCCTCGGTGACCACCTCGTACGGTTCGACCTCGGCGTAGGCGCACGGCCAGGGCAGGTCGTCGGGGTCGCGCGGCTCCCAGCGGGTGGCGGTGACCCGGCCGGCCGCGGTCGCGAAGGCGGCGTCGTGCAGCGCGCTCAGGCAGACCGCCTGGAGCCCGGCGGGGCCGAGGAGTTCGGCGGTGCGGCCGGTGCGCAGCAGCAGCGTGTCGACGCCGGGGGCGCCGAAGCTCTCGACCCCGAGGATCCGGCCGCGGGCGAGGTGGAAGACCGCGCCCGGCTCCCCGAGCAGGTGGATCGACCCGGCGCCGGTCGGCGCGCGGTGCTGTTCGAGTGACTCGAGTCCGGTCAAGGGCCTGCCGATTCCGGTCAGCGGTGGGGAGGGGCGAGGCGCGCGACCGCACGGTGGCATATGCCGAATGACCGTGCGCGGCGGGCTGTTCACTCATCCAAGTGACCGTCCTGACGCACCGTCAAGTCACCTGTCATAAAAGGTGATTGACGCAAGAAGGTGGTCGAATCCGCCCGCTCGACAACGATTTCCGCTCGAACCTGGCACCGTGCGCACCCAAACACGTGGCTGATATCGGTTGGGTGAACATCCGGCCCCACTGCGTCAGATGCCCGTTCTGTCCGTTGAACGGCGTGCCGCGGTACCGCTAGTGTCCCGCGCTCACAGCGCGTCCGAACGGGGGCGTGCGCCTGGAGACCGGGAGCCGACGCCAGATGGCGATCCTCAAGTCCACCATGCAGGAGCAGGTCGCCGCGGCGATCGCCGCGATCGAGCCGAACGACCGCCCGGTGGTGACCTTCCACACCATCACGGGCCCGAGCCCGTGGCTGATGAACGAGCTCGGCCTGATCGGCCAGCTCTTCGTCAAGTACTACTTCGTCACCCTGACCGAGCGGGTCGTCGTGGTGCACCGCGCCGCGCGGATGAGCAACCGGCCCAAGGAGCTCGTGCACGTCATCCCGATCGAGCAGGCCCGCACCCTGGTCAGCGACGTCCGCCGGAACACCATCTGGAGCTCGCTGCGCTTCCAGTTCCCGGGCGAGCAGAAGCCGACCCGCCTGAACATCGGCCGCTACTGGCGCAACGAGCTGGACGTCTTCGTCCCGGCGCTGACCGGCGGCGCGATCGTCCCCGGCCAGGCCCAGCCGGTCGACCCGGCGCAGGCCCCGCAGGCCTGACCCCGCGTCACCCGGACGGCCGCCCGCGGGCGGCCGTCCGGCACGTGCGGCCCTCGCGGACCCGGCGTCACTTCAGGTGGTCGCGGGCCCAGTCGGCGAGCAGCCGGGCGCAGTCGTCCACCGACTCCCGCCAGCTGCGGTGGGCGTCCTCGCCGGCCTCGTCGCTGACGTGCTTGACCAGCCGGACCGGCAGGCCGGCCCGGCGCGCGACGGTGGCGATCGCGTAGCCCTCCATGTCGACCAGGTCGGCGGTGCGGGCGAGGCGGGCGCGGGCCTCCTCGGCGGAGACGAACAGGTCGCCGGTGGCGAGGGTCGGGCCGTCCGCGGCGAGGTCGATCGGGCCGTCCATCGGGCGGCCGACCAGCCCTTCGAGCAGCTCGGCGTCGAGGTCGTGCTGGAGCACCCGGCCGATCTCGTGGGTGCCGGCCAGCCCGGGCCGCAGGGTGCCGGCGGTGCCCAGGTTGACGACCTCGGCGGGCCGCTCGCCCCGGCCGAGGACGGTCGCCAGCGCGGCGGCCGCGTTGACCTTGCCCATGCCGGTGAGCAGCACCGGCAGCCCCAGGTCCAGGTGCGCCGCCTCCTCAGGGAGCGCGAGGACGAGCAACGGGCGGTCGGGGGCGACGGTTCCGATCAGGCGCATGACCGCCAGCTTACAAACGGCGGGAACCGCACGGCGGCGCGGGAGCGTCGCACCGGTCGCGAGGACACCACCGAGCGAACGGCACCACGAGAGCACCAGGTAAGAGGACACCACCGTAAGTCGAGCACGAAGCGGTCTCCGGAAGCCCAACTCCCGGAGAACTCGCGTGTGATGGTCGGACCCGGCAGACATACTGCGGGTACGGGGGGACGACGGCCCAGGGAAGGTGGACGGTGGCGACACCGGCGGTGATCGAGGCACAGGGGGGCACGGCGGCGGCCGTGCGGCCGGGGGGCGGCGCGCTCGGGCGGGTACGCCGCGCCGCGGCCACCCCGCCGGGGCGGCTGCGGACGGCGAGCGCCGTCCTGGCGCTGCTGGCGCTGCTGTTCGGCGTCTCGGCGGTCTGGCAGTCCGCGACCCGGTCCGCGGCGGCCGGGCAGGTGGTGACGCGCAGCGGCCCGCTCAACCAGGACGCGGCGGAGATCTACCGCTCGCTGGCGGACGCGGACGCCACCGCCGCGGCGGGCTTCCTGCTCGCCGGGGACGAGACGCCCGAGGTCCGCAAGCGCTACCAGGACGACCTGGCGACCGCCTCGCGGCTGCTCTCGCAGGCCGCCGCGCGCAGCGGGTCGTCGGCCTCCGCGCAGCAGTGGCTGACCGAGCTGAACGGTCAACTTCCGCGCTACGCGGGCCTGGTGGAGACCGCCCGGGCGATCAGCCGGCAGGGCCTGCCGCTCGGCGGCGCCTACCTGCGGTACGCCTCCGACCTGATGCAGAACACCATGCTGCCGAACGCGCAGAAGCTGGTCGACGCCGAGTCGGCGCAGCTGGACGCGGACTACCGCACCGCCGGGGCGGTGCCGTGGCTGGCGCTGCTGTCCGGCCTGCTGGCGCTGGCCGCGCTGGCCCGGTACCAGCGGGTGCTGTTCCGGCGCACCAACCGGGTGTTCAACCCCGGCCTGGTGGCGGCCTCGGTGGCGATGCTGCTCGCGTTCGGCTGGCTCGGCGTCGGCACGCTGGCGGTCAACGGCTACCTGCACGACAGCCGGTACCGGGGCGTGGACCGCCTCGACGACCTCGACAGGGTCCGGATCGCGGCCCTGCAGGCGCACACCGCGGAAACCCTCAACCTGGTCTCCCGCGGCGCCACCGACAAGTACACGCAGCGCTGGGACGAACTGACCAAGAAGCTCGCCGACTCCCCACGGATCCCCGGCTCGGAGTCCCGGCTCTCGATGGCCGCGGACGAGGGCACGAAGAAGCCGCTGGCCGACGCCGACCGCTGGTACGGGCAGTGGCTGGACCTGCACAAGAACGCCGCCACGCAGGACGCGGCGGGCGACTACGACGCCGCGGTGCAGCTGACCCTGAAGCCCGGCAACGCCGACACCGCGGACAGCGCCTACCGGGCGGCCGACGAGCAGTGGGCGCGGGCCGCGCAGGTCGAGCAGGCCTCGTTCCGCGGCGCGGCGGGCGGACTGGACGACCTGCTGGTGGTGCAGGCCGCGGCGGCCGGGGTGCTGGCCGCGGTGGCCGCGACCGCGGCGGTGCGGGGCATCGGCCGCCGACTGGCCGAGTACCGGTGACGAGAGCGACGAGGGGGACGAGCAGGATGCGCAAGGCGAACTCCCGGGCCCTGCTGGCCGCGGTGGTGCTGGCGGCGGGCGCGGTCGGCGGCGGGGTGCTCGGCACCGGCAGCTCGGCCGGCGTGGGCGGGGTGCGGGTGGAGGCGGCACCGCAGCTGGCGCCGATGGCGGACGGCTGCGACCTGGCGGCGTCGCTGCCGCCGCGGCAGGACGTCGGCGCGAAGATCCGCAAGATCCGCGAACGCGGCGTGCTGGTGGTCGGCGTCGACCAGAGCGCCTACCACTGGGGGTTCCGCAACCCGCAGACCGGCCGGATCGAGGGCTTCGACATCGACTTGGCACACGCCATCGCGAAGTCGGTGCTCGGCGACCCGTCGAAGGTGCTCCTGAAGACCATCTCCACCGCCCACCGGATCGACGCGGTGAAGAACGGCGAGGTCGACGTGATCACCCGTGCGATGACCATCACCTGCGACCGGAAGAAGGACGTCGCCTTCTCCACGCCGTACTTCCGCACCTCGCAGCGGGTGGTCGCGCCGAAGTCCGCGCACGTGAAGAGCGTCGACGAGGCGCTGAAGGGCAAGCGGGTCTGCGCGGCGCTGAACTCCTCCTCGGACGCCGAGCTGAAGGCCAACCCGCGCGGCGCGGCCCAGGTCCGGCTGGTCGACAACCAGCTGGACTGCCTGGTGCTGATGCAGCTCGGCGAGATCGACAGCACGCTGTCGGACAGCTCGCTGGCCGCCGCGCAGGTCGCCCAGGACCCGCAGGTGGAGCTGGCCGGCGAGCCGTTCCAGCCGGCCTACATGGGCGTGGCGATGAACCAGGCCGACACCGACCTGATCGCCTGGGTCAACCAGGTGCTGGTCGACTGGCGCTCCGGCGGCGGCTGGCGGGCCAGCTACGACACCTGGCTGAAGGACAGCATGGGAGCGTCACCGGATCCCTACCTGCCGTGACCGTGCGCGGCGCGGACGGTGAAAACCCGTCAAGAACGGGGACCGCCGTCCGCTCCGCCGGGCCCGTCCGGGAGACTGGCCGCCGACGGGCCGTCATCCGGCCCGCCGACGACGATCCGTCACCTGACCCTGGCCGAGAGGAGGAACCGCGATGGCCGGAACGACCCGCCCGGTGATGAGCCGTGAGGAGATCGACCGTGCACTCGCCCGGCTGGGCGCCGAGCGCGACGCGGTGGAGGCGGCGCTGCTGGCGCTGCAGGACCACCCGGGCCGGCGGCTGCTGGACGGCGCCGAGCTGACCGGTCGCACCCGCGAGCGCTGGGCGGTGGCCGAGGGCGGAGTGGCGCTGCTGTGGGCGCTGTTCGACCGCTACGCGGAGGCGCTGGCCTCGGCCCGCGCGGTGCGCTCCCGGCGCGCCCGGCCGGGCTCGGCGGAACTCGCCGAGCTGAGCGAGCTGCTGTCCGGCCGCGCGGTGACCGTCTCCGGCGGCCAGCTCCCGGAGGCCGCGGGCCAGTTGGGCAGTCCGGCCCGGCTGGTCGAGCGGGTCACCCTGGCCGAGCTGCTGGAGCGGATGAACGGCTGGTACGCGGTGGTGCTGGAGGTGGTCGGCCCGGTCGACGCGGTCTGGACGGCGCTGCCCGCCCGGATCGACCTGCTGCTGGCCGAGCTCGGCCGGGTGCAGATGCTCGCCGTGTCGGTCGGGGTACGGCCCGGCGCGCACCCGCTGGCCGACGACCTCGCCGAGCTGGCGCAGGAGTTGACGGTGCTGCGGGCCCAGGTGGTGTCCGACCCGCTGGCGCTGTGGCGCCCCGCCCGGGTGCCCTCGCAGCGCGGCCGGGCCGAGGAGTCCGCGGTCGGGGCCTCGCCCGCCGGGGCGGTGGACACCGCGGGCTTCGACCGGGCGGGCCGCCGACTGGACGACGTCCGGGTCGAGTTGGAGGGGCTGCTGCGGCTGCGCGACGAGTCGCACGAACGGCTGCAGCAGGTCGCCGACCTGCTCCAGCGGGCCGACCTGACGCTGGCCGAGGCGCGCCGGGCCCGCGGCGAGGTGCTGGCGAAGATCGCCGCCACCGAGGTGCCCGCGGTGCCCGGTCCGCCGTCCGCGCTGCGCGAGGCGATCGGGCAGGCGGTGGACTACCAGCGGACCGGGCAGTGGCACCGGCTCGGCCCACTGCTGGACGCGCTGGAGGACGCCGCCGCCAAGGAGCTCGCCCGGGCCCGGCACGCGCTGACCGAGGTCGCCCAGCCGCTCGCGGTGCGGGCCGAACTGCGCGGCCGGCTGGAGGCGTACAAGGCGATGGCCGCCCGGCTCGGCCTGGCCGAGGACCCGGAAGTGGTCGAGCGTTTCGAGAAGGCGCGTTGGCTGCTGTGGAGCGCGCCGTGCGACCTGCGGGCCGCCGCCGAGGCGGTGGGCCGGTTCCAGCAGGCGCTGCGCAGCCCGGAGCGGCAGCCCGCGCAGGGCATACAGGACAGACGCCAGGGGGAGGAGTCCGATGGCTGAGGCGTGCACCCGCCCGGAGTGCGGCAGGGAGATCGACCCGGACGGGTACTGCGACGAGTGCGGGCTGGCCCCGGAGCCGCAGGCGGGGTCCGGCAAGGCACCTGACGGGGCGTCGGTTCCGGCGCAGCGGCAGGCCCCCGGGCCGGGGTCGGCGTGCGGACGGGACGGCTGCGGCGGCACCATCGACGCGGACGGCTACTGCGACGAGTGCGGCCTGGCCGCGGAGGCCGCCGCCGCGCCGGTGACCTCCGCGCGCAGCGGCTCCACCCAGCGCTCCGGTTCGGTGCGCACGATGTCCGGCCGGTCCCGGTCGCACCGCTCCGCCCGGACCGGCAGCGGCCGTTCGGTGTCGGTGCGCAGCTCCCGGGGCACCCCGTCCACGGTGCGCCGCGGCAACCTCGGCGCCGGCCTGGTGGCGATCGCCCCGGTGCCGACCCGCGACCCGTCCGAGGCGGTGCTGGCCGACCCGGAGGTGCCGGAGCGCAAGCGCTTCTGCTCCCGCTGCGACCAGCCGGTGGGCCGCGAGAAGGACGGCCGCCCGGGCCGCCCGGACGGCTTCTGCACCAAGTGCGGCACCGCGTACTCCTTCACCCCGAAGCTGGTCCGCGGCGACCTGGTCGGCGGCCAGTACGAGGTGATGGGCTGCCTGGCGCACGGCGGCCTGGGCTGGATCTACCTGGCGGTCGACCGCCGGGTCTCCGACCGCTGGGTGGTGCTCAAGGGCCTGCTCGACACCGGCGACGAGGACGCGCTGGCGGTGGCCATCGCCGAGCGCCGCTTCCTGGCCGAGGTCGACCACCCGAACATCGTGCGGATCATCAACTTCGTCGAGCACCCCGACGCCCGCACCGGCAACACCGACGGCTACATCGTCATGGAGTACGTCGGCGGCAAGTCGCTCAAGGACATCGCCAACGACCGGCGCACCCCGGACGGACGGCGCGACCCGCTGCCGGTCGAGCAGGCCATCGCGTACGCCCTGGAGGCGCTGCCCGCGCTCGGCTACCTGCACTCGCGCGGGCTGGTGTACTGCGACTTCAAGCTGGACAACGTGATCCAGTCGGACGACACCCTGAAGATCATCGACATGGGCGCGGTCCGCCGGCTCGACGACGACGGGGCGATCTACGGCACCGTCGGCTACCAGGCCCCGGAGATCGCCACCGACGGTCCGAGCGCCTCCTCCGACCTGTACACGGTGGCCCGCACCCTGGCGGTCATGACCTTCGACTTCCAGGGCTACGCGGACCGGTGGCAGCACGAGCTGCCCGGACCCGAGCAGGTCGAGGTGTTCGCCCGCTACGAGTCCTTCTACCGCTTCCTGGTGCGCGCCACCGACCCCGACCCGGCGCGCCGCTTCGCCTCCGCCGAGGAGATGGCCGCCCAGCTCACCGGCGTGCTGCGCGAGGTGCTCAGCCTGCAGGACGGCCGGCCCCGGCCCGCGCTGTCCACGCTGTTCGGGCCCGAGCTGCGGGTGGTCGAGACCGAGGGCGCCGAGGGCGCCCTCCCGGCAGCGGCCGCCGCGCTGGCGCTGCCGGTGCCGCGGGTCGACCCGGCCGACCCGAACGCCGGGTTCCTCGCCACGCTGCTCGCCACCGCGCCCGGCGAGGCGCTGACGGCCCTCCAGGCGGCCGGCGCGGACTCGGTGGAACTGCGGCTGCGCGCGCTCCGCGCCCACCTGGAGCTCGCCGACGCCGACGCGGTCGCGCAGACCCTGGACACCCTGGAGTCCGAACACCCCGGCGACTGGCGGGTGGTGTGGTACCGCGGCCTGGCGGCGGTGGCCGCGGGCCGGCCCGAGGCCGGCGCGGACGCCTTCGACGCGGTCTACGACGCCTTCCCCGGCGAGGCCGCGCCCAAGCTGGCGCTCGCGCTCTGCGCCGAGCTGCTCGGCAACCACGAGGACGCCACCGAGTTCTACCGGCTGGTCGGCGCCACCGACCGGTCCTACGTCAGCGCCGCGTTCGGCCTGGCCCGGGTGCGGATCCTGCTCGCCGACCGGCCCGGCGCGGTCGCCGCGCTGGAGGCCGTCCCGGAGTCCTCCACGCACTACACCGCGGCCCGGGTCGGCGCGGTCCGCGCCCGGCTGCGCGGACGGCCCGCCACCGAGCCGCTCGGCACCGAACTCGCCGACTGCTCGGCCCAGCTGGCGGCGCTCACGCTGGACGCCCGGCGGCGCGAGGAACTCGCCGTCGAGGTGCTCGACTCGGCGCTGGCCTGGGTGCTCGCCGGAGCCGCCGGCAAGCCCGCCACGCTCACCGTCCTCGGACATCCCGCCGCGGAGCGGGAACTACGGCTCGCCCTGGAACACTCCTACCGAGTGTTGGCGCGGTTGTCCGACCGGGCCGAATCGAGGATCGAGTGGGTGGAACGGGCCAACAAGGCCCGCCCCCGGACGTGGGTGTGAACGATGCCGCAGACCGTGTGCCCGAGCTGTACCGAACCGCTTGACCCGGAGGACGCCTTCTGCGGCGGGTGCGGAGCCGACCTGTCCGGCCCGCCGACCGTCCGGGACCTGCCGGTGGTGCCCTCGTGCGCGCACTGCGGCTCCGCCAACCTCGACGACGGCTGGTGCCAGGACTGCGGACACGCCCTGCCGCGTGAACGCGACCACCAGGAACGCGAGTTGACCGGCGTCGCGGCGGTCTCCGACCGCGGCCTGCGGCACCACCGCAACGAGGACGCGTTCACCGTCGCCGCCACCGCCCGCCCCGACGGCAGCCCCGCCGTGGTCGCCGTGGTCTGCGACGGCGTCTCCTCCTCGGACCGGCCCGACGAGGCGTCCGCCACGGCGGTGGACGCCGCCGCCGAGTCGCTGCTGGCCGCCCTGGAGGCCGGCCGCGAGGCCGGCGAGGCGATGCGCGAGGCGATCGGCGTCGCCAACCGCGCCGTCACGGCGCTCGCCCACGACGGCACCCGGGAGCCCGACTGGCGGATCAACTCGCCCGCCTGCACCTACGTCTCGGCGATCAGCGCCGACGGCCTGATCACCATCGGCTGGGTCGGCGACACCCGCGCCTACTGGGTCCCCGACGACCGGGAGGCCGCCGAGCCGTACCGGCTCACCGAGGACGACTCCTGGGCGGCCCGGATGGTCTCCGCCGGACTGATGAACGAGGCCGAGGCGTACGCCGACGCGCGCGCCCACGCCATCACCGGCTGGCTCGGCGCGGACGCCGAGGACCTCGACCCGCACACCGTCAGCTTCACCCCGCACGTCCCCGGCGTCCTGCTGATCTGCACCGACGGCCTGTGGAACTACGCCGAGGCCGCCACCGACCTGGCCGGCCGGGTCCGCGCCGACGCCCGCACCGCGCCGCTGGCCGCCGCACAGGCCCTGGTGCAGTTCGCGGTCGGCGCGGGCGGGCACGACAACATCACCGTCGCGGTGCTGCCGATCGACCCGCGGCCCGCCGGCCACCAGCACGACCACGACCACGACGCGACCCTGCTCGACCTGCCGCTGCCGCGCCCCGCCGGGGGCGGCCACGACGCCACCGTGCCGAACCTGCCGGTGGCCGGCGCGGCAGCCCCCTGATTCCTCTCGACCCTCCGACAGGAGAACTCCGCATGGCCTCGCTGTCCAAGCCCGCCGCGCCCCGGTTCGACGTGGACGTCTTCCAGAACGAGTACCTCGCCGAGGGCTCGCGGGAGGTCAACGCGATCGTCACCGTCACCGCGACCGGCGGCGGCACCTCCGGCGGACGCCCGTTGGCCACCGCCGACCCCGGCCCCGGGGCCGCCGTGGTGATCGTGGTCGACTGCTCCGGCTCCATGCAGTACCCGGCCACCAAGATCCGGCACGCCCGGGAGGCCACCGCCGCCGCGATCGACACGCTGCGCGACGGTGTCTCCTTCGCCGTGGTGGCCGGCACCCACGAGGCCGTCGACGTCTACCCCGGCAACGGTGCGATGGCGGTGGCCGGCGACCTCTCCCGGCAGCACGCCAAGGACGCCCTGCGCAAGCTCTCCCCCAACGGCGGCACCGCGATCGGCACCTGGATCACCAAGGCCCGCCAGCTGCTCACCGCCCAGCCCGGCTCGCCGATCCGGCACGCCATCCTGCTCACCGACGGCCGCAACGAGCACGAGAAGCCCGCCGAGCTGCAGCGCGCCCTGGACGCGGCGGCCGGCGTCTTCACCGCCGACTGCCGCGGCGTCGGCACCGACTGGGAGGTCGCCGAGCTGCGCAAGGTCTCCTCCGCGCTGCTTGGCACCGTCGACATCGTCGCCGAGTCCTCCGGCCTGGCCGACGACTTCCGGGACATGATGACCACCGCCATGGGCAAGCAGGTCGCCGACGTGGCGCTGCGGGTGTGGACCCCCGCCAACGCCCGGGTGAAGTACGTCAAGCAGGTCGCCCCGGACGTCGAGGACCTCACCGAGCGCCGGGCCGAGGCCGGTCCGCGGGCCGGGGACTACCCGACCGGCTCCTGGGGCGACGAGTCCCGCGACTACCACGTCTGCGTCGAGGTCCCGGCCTCCGCGGTCGGCAACGTGATGCTCGCCGCCCGGATCAGCCTGGTGCTGCCGCTGCCCGACGGCGGCGCCGAAGTGCTCGGCCAGGGCCTGGTCCGCGCCGTGTGGACCGACGACCTGGCCTCCTCCACCCGGATCAGCCCGCAGGTCGCCCACTACACCGGCCAGGCCGAACTCGCCGACGCCGTCCGCGAAGGCATGGAGGCGCACCGGGCCGGCGACGTCGACCGGGCAACGGCCAAGCTGGGCAAGGCCGTTCGGCTCGCGCACGCGAGCGGGAACGACGGCACCCTCAAGCTGCTGCAGAAGGTGGTCGACGTGGTCGACGCCGGGGAGGGTACCGTTCGGTTCCGTAAGAACGTGAGCGCGGCCGACTCGATGACTCTCGAGACCCGATCGACCAAGACCGTGCGCGTGAAGAAGTGAGCCGGACACCCTGCCGGATCCGACCCGCTGGAATGGGGATTTGATGCCGATCTGCCCTAGGGGACACGAGTCACAGGCAGAGGACTGGTGCGACTACTGCGGCTTCCCGATGTCGCCGCCGCCCGGGCTGCCCATCCCCGGCCGCCCGGCCGCCGCCCCCGAGGCACCCGCCGCGCCGCCGTACCCCGGCGGCGGGTACCCGAGCGGCGGGCCCGGCAACCCGCCGCCGAGCACCGGCGGCGGCTACTTCGAACCCCGCCGCCCGGCCACCCCGCCGGCCGGCACGCCCACCGGCCCCGGCTCCACCGCGGGCGGCAACGCCCCCGGCCCGTTCGGCGCTCCCCCGCCCTCCGCCACCGCGGGCCTGGTCACCTGCCCGATCTGCCGCACCCCGCAGACCGGCCGGTACTGCGAGGAGTGCGGCTACGACTTCAACCTCGCCACCTCCACCGCCCGCCCGCCGACGGCGCCCCCGCCCGGCCAGCAGCCGCCCGGCTACGCCTTCCCGCCGTCCGCCGCCGCGCCGCCGGCCGCCCCGCCCGCCGCGCCCCCGTACGAGAAGCCCTCGTACGAGAAGCCCTCGTACGAGCAGCCGTCCTACGAGCGGCCCGGGTACGAGCAGCCGGCGGGCTACGAGCCCGGCGGCTACCGGCCGGCCGGGCCCGGCCCGGCCGCTCCCCCGCCGCCGCCCGGCTACCCGGGCGCGCCGTCCTTCGAGAAGCCCGGCTCCGCCGCCTTCCCGGACGGCGACTACGAGCGCACCGGCCCGGTGTACGCCGAGCCGAGCGCGCCGCCGCAGCCCGGCGGCGAGGACTTCGGCACCTCGTTCCGGCTCGCCCCGCCCGGCCAGCCCGGCCCCGGCGCGCCCGGGCAGCCGCCGGCCCCGCCGCAGCGCACCAGCTGGGTCGCCGTGGTGGCCGCCGACCGCGAGTACTTCACCGACATGATGACCCGCAGCGGGCCGGAGGCGGCCGGGCTGTTCTTCCCGCCGTACACCCCGGAGCGCCGGATCCCGCTCACCGGCCGCGGCCAGCTGCGGATCGGCCGACGCAGCCAGAACCGCGGCACCGTGCCGGAGATCGACCTGTCGGTCTCCCCGGAGGACCCGGGCGCCTCGCACCAGCACGCCATGCTCGCCGAACAGCCGGACGGCAGCTGGGTGCTGGTCGACCAGGACTCCACCAACGGGACCACCCTCAACGGCAGCCCGGACACCCTGCCCCCGCACACCGCGATCCCGCTGAACGACGGCGACCGGATCCACATCGGCGCCTGGACCACCATCACGATCCACCGCGCCTGACGGCCCGTCATCCGCTGACGCAGCGTCACCACGGCCTCACGGCCCGCCGGTTCGGCGACCGCCGTGGGGCCGTGGTGCGCCCGCCCGCCACCGCTTCCCCAAAATTCGCACAAATTTGCTCGCCACCAGACCGGGAACCCCTACGCTTCGCTCCATGACTGAAGCAATAACCGCTGACGGGATCCGGAAGCGGTACGGGGATGTCCAGGCCGTCGACGGAGTGTCACTCTCCGTCAGGACTGGCGAGTTCTACGGCCTGCTCGGGCCGAACGGGGCCGGCAAGACCACCACGCTGGAGATCCTGGAGGGCATCCGGGAGGCCGACGAGGGCCGGATCGAGCTGCTCGGCATGGCGCCGTGGCCGCGCAACACCAAGCTGCTGCCGCGCATCGGCGTGCAGTTCCAGGCGTCGGCGTTCTTCAACAAGCTGACCGCCCGCGAGACCATCCGCACCTTCGCCTCCTTCTACGGCATCGGCCCCAAGCGCGCCGACACCATGCTGGAGCGGGTCGGCCTGACCGAGTCGGCGGCGGTGCTCACCGACAAGATGTCCGGCGGCCAGGCGCAGCGACTGTCCATCGCCTGCGCCCTGGTGCACGACCCGGAGCTGGTCTTCCTGGACGAGCCGACCACCGGCCTCGACCCGCAGGCCCGCCGCAACCTCTGGGACCTGCTGCGCGACATCAACGGCGAGGGCCGCACCGTCGTGCTCACCACCCACTACCTGGACGAGGCGGAGATCCTCTGCGACCGCGTCTCGGTGATGGACCACGGCAAGGTGCTGAAGACCGGCGCGCCGGCCGCGCTGGTGCGCGAGATCGACGACACCGTCCGGATCAGCGTCGAGTCCGGGCAGCTCCCGGTCGACCGGGCGCGTGAACTGCTCGCCGCCGCCGGGTCGGTGTACACCAACCTGGAGGACGACGGGATCACCCTGGCGCTGTCCACGGACGCGCCCGCGCCGGTGCTCTCGGTCCTCGCCGAACAGGGCGCGCTGCGCGGCCTGGAGGTCCGCGGCGCCACCCTGGAGGACGTCTTCCTCCAGCTGACCGGACGGGAGTACCGGGCATGACCGCCACCACCACCGCCCCCGCCCGCACCCCCGAACCCGCGCCCGAGCCGGGCGGCCAGGAGCGCGGCAACGCCTTCGTCGGCCTCTCCCGGGTGATGCTGGTCGGCTTCCTGCGCGACCGTGGCGCGATGTTCTTCACGCTGGCCCTGCCGGTGATGTTCCTGCTGCTGTTCGGCGTCCTCTACAAGGGCGGCGGCACCTCGCACGTGAAGGTCGCCGAGGTCGGCAAGGTCCAGCTGCTGGACGCCGTCAAGGACCAGAAGGACGGCCCGCTCAGCGCCCTGGAGATCACCTCCTTCGCCAACGAGGACGACGCGCTCGCCAAGGTCCGCAAGGGCGAGCTCGACGGCCTGGTCACCGAGGGCCCCGGCGGCAAGCTGGTGCTCCGCTTCAGCCAGGCCGACCAGGTCAAGGCCGGCACCGTGCAGGGCCTGATGAACGCCCTGGTGCAGACCGCCAACCAGGAGGCCGCGCACACCACCCCGGCCTTCACCCTGGACTCCACCAAGGTCGAGGACGACTCGACCAAGCCGATCCAGTACCTCACCCCCGGCCTGCTCGGCTACGCCATCTCGATGGGCGCGGTCTACGGCGCCTCGTTCACCCTGGTGAGCTGGCGCAAGAAGCGGGTGCTGCGCCGCCTGCGGCTGGCCCCGATCTCGGCGGGCACCGTGGTCGGCGCCCGGGTGCTGGTCAGCGTGCTGGTCGCGCTCGCCCAGACCGCGCTGTTCCTGGTCATCGCGCGGATGCCGTACTTCGGCCTGAAGCTCACCGGCAACTGGTGGCTGGTGGTCCCGCTGGTCGTCTGCGCCACCCTGGCGTTCATGTCGATCGGCCTGGTCACCGGCGCCGTGGCGAAGAGCGAGGAGGCGGCGAACGGCATGAACCAGCTGATCATCCTGCCGATGTCCTTCCTCGGCGGCGCGTTCATCCCGCTCGACTTCGCGCCGAGCTGGCTGCAGAACGTCTCCAAGGCGCTGCCGCTGCGCTACCTGATCAACCCGGCCAAGTCGGTGCTCAGCCAGGGCGGCGGCATCGCCGACGTGCTCCCCGGCATGGGCGTCCTGCTCGCCTTCACCGCGGTGCTCTGCGTCATCGCCTGGCGGTTCTTCAACTGGGACGACGCGTAACCGTCGCCCCGCCCGGCGCGGCTCCGACGGGGGTCGTACACCGAAAGTCCCGGTGTACGGCCCCCGTCGGCGTCTGCGACCATGGACGGGTGACTGACACCGGGCGCGACACCGCACAAGAGGAGACCTTCTACGACCAGGTCGGCGGCGAGGCCACGTTCCGCAGGCTGGTCCACCTGTTCTACCAAGGCGTCGCCCAGGACGAGTTGCTGCGCCCGATGTACCCCGAGGAGGACCTCGGCCCCGCCGAGGAGCGCTTCGCCCTCTTCCTGATGCAGTACTGGGGCGGCCCCCGCACCTACAGCGACCACCGCGGCCACCCCCGCCTGCGGATGCGCCACGCCCCGTTCCAGGTCGACCGGGCCGCGCACGACGCCTGGCTGCGGCACATGCGCGCCGCGCTCGACCAGCTCGACCTCCCGGCCGACGCCGAGCGCCAGCTGTGGGACTACCTGACGTACGCCGCCGCCTCGATGATCAACACGGCGGGCTGAGCGACACCCTCCACGGGGCTGCGGAGTCGGCCCTCCGGTGCGACGGCCAGGCCGTCAGCGCACCAGCTGGGCCGTCAGCGCAGCGGGCTGAGCCCGAGACCCGCGCCGGGGGCGGCGGCGGTGCGCAGCGCGATCGAACCGGCCGGGGCGTTCAGCCGCAGCCAGCCACCCGCCCGGTGCACGGTGAGCGGGGCGCCGGGGCGCAGGAAGCCGATCACGTAGGCGGCGTGGGCGGCCCGCAGCGGAAGTTCGGCGACCGCGCCGAGCGGCCGGGACCAGATCTCGTCGGCGATGCCGTCCAGCACCTGCCGACCGCGGTGGTGCTCCGGGACCTGCTCGGTGCGCTCCTTGAACTCCCGTACCGCGGCCAGCACTTCGGGCATCACGGCGTCGACGGGCGGTTCCGCGAGCAGCTGCCAGCCGGAGCGCGGGGGCAGCATCCCGGCCCAGGCCGGGCCGGTGACCGGCGCGGGGACGCGGACCGCGCCCATCGCCTCGTCCACCGACTCCAGCAACTGCCCGGCGGAGACGGTGGCGTCGGCCGGGTGCTCCAGGCCCGCCAGCCGGGCGGTGCGCACCGCGAGCACCCCGGAGGTGCCCAGCGGCAGCCGTCCGAACACCGCGAGCACGCCCGCGCCGTCCGTGCCGGGCACCGCCTGCAGCCGGACCGCGGCGGCCCGGTCGAGGCGGAGCAGCCGCCCGAGGAAGGCGGCCAGGTCGGCCGCCTCGCCGGCGTCGGCGAGGTCGAGGCGGGGCTGCGCGGTCACCGGGGGCTCAGCTCGTTTCGTGAAGCGTCGTTCGGGCGTCGTCGTTCAGGCGTCGTTCAGGCGCTGCGGGCCGTCGTGCCGTCGTGCCGTCGTGCCGTCAGGCGGCGACGCCGGCCGGCTGCTCGTCCAGGAAGCGGCTGAGGAACTCCCGCTCCACCGGGCTGATCCGGCGCGGCCGGCCCTCGGCGAGGTTGTAGGGGACGACCACGGTGGAGGCGGTGACGTAGACCGTCTCCCGGCCGTCCTCGTCGACGTCCTTGATCTCGTAGGAGACGGTCAGCGAGGCGCCGCCGATCTTCGTCACCCAGGTCTCGATGGTCACCGGGTACGGGCGGTGCACCAGCGGGCGCTTGTAGTCGATCTCGTGACGGGCCACCACCGAGCCGCCCGCGAACTCCCCGGCCCCGGCCTCGGCGGCCTGGGTGAACATGAAGTCGATCCGGGCCTCCTCCAGGTAGCGGAGGAAGACCACGTTGTTGACGTGGCCGAAGGCGTCCATGTCGGACCACCGCAGGGGGCAGGCGTAGATGTGGCGGGCCACGGGTGTTCTCCTCGCAAATCAGATTACCCGTAAGTAACTACGTAGCTTACGGGCCACGGCCCGGCCGTCCGCCGAGGGGGCGGCCGACCGGGCCGGTGCTTGCCGTCGGCGTCTCAGCCGCGGGTCAGCTTCTTGTAGGTCGCGCGGTGCGGACGGGCCGCATCGGCGCCCAGGCGCTCGATCTTGTTCTTCTCGTAGGACTCGAAGTTGCCCTCGAACCAGAACCACTTGCTCTCGCCCTCGTAGGCGAGGATGTGGGTGGCCACCCGGTCCAGGAACCAGCGGTCGTGGGAGATGACCACGGCGCAGCCGGGGAACTCCAGCAGCGCGTTCTCCAGCGAGGACAGGGTCTCGACGTCGAGGTCGTTGGTCGGCTCGTCGAGGAGCAGCAGGTTGCCGCCCTGCTTGAGGGTGAGCGCCAGGTTGAGGCGGTTGCGCTCACCGCCGGAGAGCACGCCGGCCGGCTTCTGCTGGTCCGGGCCCTTGAAGCCGAACGCGGAGACGTACGCCCGCGACGGCATCTCGACCTGGCCGACGTTGATCCAGTCCAGGCCGTCGGAGACGACCTCCCACAGGGTCTTCTTCGGGTCGATGTTGGAGCGGGTCTGGTCGACGTAGCTGATCTTGACGGTCTCGCCGACCTTGACCGAGCCGCTGTCCGGCGTCTCCAGGTCCTGCAGCATCTTGAACAGCGTGGTCTTGCCGGCACCGTTCGGGCCGATGATGCCGACGATGCCGTTGCGCGGCAGGGTGAAGCTGAGGTCCTCGATCAGCACCTTCTCGCCGAAGGCCTTGTTGAGCTTCTCGACCTCGATGACGACGCTGCCCAGACGCGGGCCCGGCGGGATCTGGATCTCCTCGAAGTCCAGCTTCCGCATCTTGTCGGCCTCGGCCGCCATCTCCTCGTAACGGGCGAGGCGGGCCTTGGACTTGGCCTGGCGGCCCTTGGCGTTGGAGCGGACCCACTCCAGCTCTTCCTTGAGCCGCTTGGCGCGCTTGGCGTCCTTCTGGCCCTCGACCTTCAGACGGGTCTGCTTGGTCTCCAGGTAGGTGGAGTAGTTGCCCTCGTACGGGTAGGCGCGGCCGCGGTCGAGCTCCAGGATCCACTGGGCGACGTTGTCCAGGAAGTACCGGTCGTGGGTGACCGCGACGACGGTTCCGGGGTACTTCTCGAGGTGCTGCTCCAGCCAGTTCACCGACTCGGCGTCGAGGTGGTTGGTGGGCTCGTCGAGCAGCAGCAGGTCGGGCTGCTCCAGCAGCAGCTTGCACAGCGCGACGCGGCGGCGCTCGCCACCGGAGAGCTTGGTGACCGGCCAGTCGCCGGGCGGGCAGCCCAGCGCGTCCATCGCCTGCTCCAGCTGGGCGTCCATGTCCCACGCGTTGGCGTGGTCCAGGTCCTCCTGGAGCTTGCCCATCTCGTCCAGCAGCGCGTCCGAGTAGTCGGTCGCCATCAGCTCGGCGATCTCGTTGAACCGGTCGAGCTTGGCCTTGGTCTCCTTGACGCCGTCCTGGACGTTCTCCAGGACCGTCTTGGACTCGTCCAGCGGCGGCTCCTGCTGGAGCATGCCGACGGTGAAGCCCGGCGAGAGGAAGGCGTCGCCGTTGGAGGGCTGGTCCAGCCCCGCCATCATCCGCAGCACGGTCGACTTACCGGCGCCGTTGGGGCCGACGACGCCGATCTTCGCCCCGGGGAGGAAGCTGAGCGTCACGTCGTCAAGGATGACCTTGTCGCCGTGTGCCTTGCGCACCTTGCGCATGGTGTAGATGTATTCCGCCACGTGAGATCGCTCCGGCGTCGTCGTGAGTAATCGGCTTGCAGCCTTCCATTGTGCCGTAAGGCGTAGTCCGCCCCTAACGCCCGCATCGGGCGCAGCGGCGGACCGGCGGGACGGGGCTGCGCCGTCCCTGTCATGCGAACGGCCCCGCCTCCGGAGTGCGGAGGCGGGGCCGCGCCCTCCCCGGCGGGCTGCCGGGGAGGTTCAGCGCACCGTTCAGGAGCTGCGGCTGTGGCGGCCGCGGCGACGCAGGCCGTAGACCGCGGCACCGCCGGCGATCACCAGCGCGCCGGCTACGGCGGCGGTGATGCCGGTGCCCATGCCGCCACCGGTGGAGGCCAGCTGCGGGCCGGTCGGGCTCGGCGACGGGGTGGAGGCGCTCGGGGTGGCCGGCGGCAGGGTCTGGCTGTCGGTCTTGCAGTTCAGCACGCCCGAGAAGGTCTGGCTGAACTTGCCGGGGCCGTTGATGGTGAAGTCGTACTTCTGGTCCTCGGCGACGGGCAGGACGACGTCCTGGGTGCCGCCCGGCTTCACGGTGACGGTCTTGCCGCCGACGGTGAAGGTCCAGTCCTGGTCACCCTTGTTGGTGGCGGTGATGATGACCGCGCCCTGGGCGCAGTCGACCTTGGCGGTGGCGGCCGGGATCGGGCCCTTGGGCGCCCAGGCCACGGTGGCGAGGGCGTCGACCTTGACCTTCTCGCTGCCGGCCAGGATCAGCGTCTGGCTGTGCTTGCCGTTGTCGTCGCCGACGAAGGCGCGGCCGATGCCGACGGTGGACTCGGCGCTGGCGTTGACCGTGGCGGTGCCGGCCGCGGCGCCGGCCGGGACCTTGGCGAACAGCTGGTCGCCGTTGTGCGCGGTCTTCACCGCGGCGCCGTTCTTGTCGACCAGGGTGACGCCGGCGTCGGCGCCGTTCTTGTCGAGCGCGACCGCGACGTCCGCGGCGCCGCCACCGGTGGTGACGGTGATCGGGCCGACCAGCTCACCGCTCTTGCCCGCCACCGAGGCCGGGTTGAGGGCGAGGCTGGGCTTCGGCTCGGCGGCGCCGCCGTTGGCCTCGGCCTGGGCGATCAGCCAGTCGGTGAGCTTCTTGGCCGACGCGTGGTCGTCGCTCTGCTTGACCGGCACGTTCGGGTCGGAGAAGTGCCAGATCGCGATCTGGGTCGCCGCGGCGGCGTCGTCCTTGGTCAGACCGGGGATGCCGGACGCCTTGGACAGCGCGGCCTCGTCGAGGTTCGGGAAGGAGTGCTCGAGGATCCACTGGATCTTCGGGCCGGCCTTCGCCTTGACCTTCTCCGGCTGCGAGAGCGACGTGGAGGCCCAGTCGGTCTCGTGGTAGGTCGCGTCCTTGAGCGTGTCGTTGAGCAGGTCGATGCAGTAGACCTGCAGCGTGGCGTCGCTGCCCACCACCCCGAGGGTGAACTGCCCGGCGGTGACGGGCAGCCAGCGGCCGGGGCGGACCTCGTGCTCGACCTTCTCGCCGTAGCGGATGCCGCCCTGCAGCTTCGCGGCCGTGACGCCCGACGTGCCGTCAGCCGCGGCCGCCGTACCGGCTGTGAGGAGACCGGAACCGACGGCCAAGCCGGACGCGAGCATGACAGCAACAATGCGGGAGACGGCCCGCCCCTGCTTGTGGAACATGTGCGATCCCTTCGGGCGGACGGCTGCCGAGAGGGCAGCCCGCCCCTGCAAAGCGGCACCCCCTGTGGCACCGCTGCACGTGTGTGGACCAGACGCATCCTATTGACGCGATCCCGCCACTAGCCGCCCGTAGCAAATCAGGACGATTTCGTAGCTGTTTCGTTATCAAGGAGCGGATCATGAAGGCGAGTTGATGAGTCGACATAAAGTCACCGCGCACCGCCCGCGGCAATCAGGATTGCACTCCCCGGCCCAGGAAGTGCCCGGAATCCGTCAGTTGAGAACCTCCCGGGTCACATCCGAACCTCCCGCCCCGGCGGCACCCGCCGCGCCGCCACCGCCCGCCGCACCGGGGCCGGTTGACGCCCCGACACCGGCCTGCGCCGTGCGGCGCGCCTCCACCGCCGCGACGATCCACTCCGGCACCGCCTCCTGCACCAGGACCGGCTTCGCCTCCACCGCCCGCCGGAACATCGACGTCCCACGGGCCAGGTCGTGCCCCACCGATCTGGCGTCGATCTCCACCTCAGTCCGCCGACTTCCCTCCTCACCCCACTCACGCACCCTCAACCGCCCGCTCACCACCAGCGGATCGCCCTTGCTCACCGAACTCACCAGGTTCACCGCCAGCCAGCGCCACGCCACCACCGTCACCCAGGTCGTCTCGCCGTCCGCCCAGTCGCCGCGCTCCTTGTCGAAGCGGCGCTCGGTCGCCGCCAGGCGGAAGTTGGCGACCGGGACACCCGCCGGGGTCTCGCGGTAGGTCACGTTCGACGCGGCATTGCCGACCATCGTCACCAGGGCCTCGCTCATTGCGACTCTCCGTTCTCCGGCCACACACCGCCGGTCACCGATAACGCCGGCGGAATTCCCGCCGCGGGAAGATCCTCCGGCGGAGCAGGAATTCGAGCCAGCCACTTCTCCGGGCCTGTGGACAACTCCGGCCTGTGGAAAAGCCGGGTAACTCGCAGGAGTGAATGCGGGACGATTTCCGTCCGAATCCGATCACCCTGACGACGTGTCCACGACAACGAACTCGCACGCCAGGAGGCGTGCCGCCCGCCGCGCAGCCGTCCGCCGGAAGCCGGGCGCACACCGCGATGACACTCCGCGGCCACCCGCGAAACCCCGAACGAGTGCCCGTCGGGCCGTCAGGTCCAGGTCATCCGACCGAAGGAACCCCGAATCCCGCCCCCACCCGCCGCGCACCGCGGGGGATTGTCCGCGTCGAATCCATAACGGGTGGGGCGACAGCCCCGTAACGACTGCACAACGTCCGGCTCCAGGACCCCACAGAGCGCTGCGCACCAGCCCACTACCTGCGATTATCGGACCGCCCCACGGAGGTCGACACACCGCGGTCCGGCCTTCGAAGTCCAGGTGGCGGAACTGAACACCCGTATCCTGTCCCGGAACATCCCGTCCCGGCCCAGGCCCGGCAAGCGGGCCGACGTCACACCCGGCCCCCATAGCTCAGCGGATAGAGCACCCGCCTTCTAAGCGGTAGGTCGCAGGTTCGAATCCTGCTGGGGGCGCACACGCCCGCCCGCGGTCCACACCCCCACCGCGACCCCGCACCCCGCTCGCGGCACTGCACGCGCGACCGTGACACCGCACCCCCGCTACGAACCCCCGCCACACGGCCACCGCCCCACGTTGCTGCCGACCCATGCGGCCGCCGACCGGCGACGCCGCTACCGCGCGCCCGCGGCCAGGTCCGCCAGGAAGGCGTCCAGCAGGGCGCGTTGGCGCTCCGGCGGGAAGTCGGCGGGGGCGAACAGGGCCTGCACGACGAGGCCGAGCGCGAAGGACTGGGCCTCGGCGGCCAGGTCGGCGGCGTTGCGGGTGGCGGGGAGCTCGCCGAGGGACTGCGCCTGTTCGCACAGCGCGGTCATCCGCCGGCGGGCCCGCCGGTAGCGCTCGGCGTGGTCGGCGGTGAGCCCGGGGTCGGCGAGCGCGGGGTCCCAGGAGCCGACCCAGATCCGGTTGCCCGCGGCGCTCTCCGCGTCCAGCGGCAGGATGTCGAGCAGCACGGCGCGCAGCATGGCGAGGCCCTGCGCGGGGCCGACCTCCGCGGTGGCGGGGCGGTCCCGGTCCGCGTGCTGCCGGTCGAGGACGTCCAACGCGTGGGCGACCAGGGCGCGCTTGTTGGGGAAGTAGTGGGTGAGCAGGCCGGTGGAGGCGTCGAGTTCGGCGGCCACCGCGCGCAGGGTAAGTCCGCCGAAGCCGCGGGCGGCGAGCACCCGCCAGACCGCTTCGGAGACGTCCCGGCGGCGGGCTTCATGGTCTCCACGGGCTGGCGTCATGGGCGCTAGGGTACCTTCCAAACGTTTGTTATGTACGTCGAAGGGGGCACTCATGTATGCCGTTGCGCTCACCCAGGACGCCGAGCTCCGCCCGCTGGAGCCGTGGCAGGCGACCGAGTTCCTGGAGCACATGGACCGGGCCCGGGCGAACACCGACCCGTGGATCCCCTGGGCCACCCGGTCCACCGACCTCGAGTCGGCCCGGGCCACCCTGCAGAAGTTCGCCGACAAGCAGAGCGCCGACAGCGGCCGGCTGTACGGGATCTGGCTGGAGGGCACGCTGGTCGGCGGGGTGATGTTCGTCAGCTTCGACGCGGGCAGCGGCGTCTGCGAGATCGGGGTGTGGACCGAGCCGGCCGCCGAGGGCCGCGGGCTGATCACCGCCGCGGTGCGCCACCTGCTGGACTACGCGCTGGTCGAGCGGGGCCTGCACCGCGCCGAATGGTGGAACACCGCCGAGAACCTGCGCAGCCGCGCGGTCGCCCAGCGGGTCGGCATGACCCTGGAGGGCACCCTGCGCGAGTACACCGAACACCTGGGCCGCCGCCGCGACATGGAGATCTGGTCGCTGCTCGCCCCGGAGTGGCGCGCCACCCGCGACTCCCGCACGAGCCACGAGAACGCGGTCGGCAACGGCGGCTTGGCGTAGATCACATGGTGCCCGGCCGCCGCGCTGTGGAAGGCTGACGGCCTGTCCGACCGAGCTCACGGAGTCCCGATGGCCGAGGCGCCCAGCCCCGCAGACCCCTCCCGGCAGCACCCCGGGGACCGGTCCGCCGACGTCGAACTGCCGGTCGGCACCGAGGGTCTGCGCTGCCTGGTCGGCGCGGACCGGGTGGCGACGCTGGTGCTGGACCGGCCGCACCGGCGCAACGCGGTGACCGCCGCGATGTGGCAGGCGCTGCCGGACGTGCTGGCCGCTCTCGCGGCGCGCGAGGACGTCCGGGCCCTGCTGCTGACCGGCGCCGCGGGCACCTTCTCGGCGGGCGCGGACATCACCGAACTCGCCGAGGTGTACGCCGACCCGGCGGGCGCGGACGCGTACCACGCGCGGAACGTGGCGGCCGAGGAGGCGTTGGCGGCGTTCCCGCGGCCGACCATCGCGGTGATCGAGGGCTCCTGCGTGGGCGGCGGCTGCCAGCTGGCGGTCGCCTGCGACCTGCGCTTCGCCGCCGAGGACGCCCGGCTCGGCATCACCCCGGCCAAGCTGGGCGTGGTCTACCCGGCGGTGCCGACGGTCCGGCTGGCCCGGCTGGTCGGACCGGCCCGCGCCAAGTACCTGCTGTTCTCCGGCGCGCTGGTGCCGGCCGCGCAGGCCGAGCGGTACGGGCTGGTGGACGAGGTGCTGCCCGGCGATCAGCTCGTCGCCCGCGCACGGGAGTTCGCCCGGACGCTGACCCAGCGCTCGCCGCAGACCATCGGCGCGGTGAAGGCGGCGCTGGCGGGTCCGCCGGAGCTGGCGGCGGAGGCGGTCGCCCCGTGGGAGCGCAAGTCCCGGCTGGCCCCCGACGCCCACGAGGGCCTGGCGGCGTTCCTGGAACGGCGCGACCCGGAGTTCTGACTCTCGAGCTGCGACAACCCGGACGATCGACGGCCCGATCGACGTTCGTCCGGGCCCCAACGAACGTCCGCCCCCGGCGATGCCGCAGAATTCCGGGTGATCGGATCGGATCACCGTCCGACCGGTCGTCCCAGCAGAGTTCCGCCCGCCGAAGGAGCCGCATGACCACCGCCCCCACCGCCGAGACCGCCTGGGCCCGCCGGGTGACCGACGGCGTGGAGCCGAAGAACGTGATCATCGCGGTGCTGCCGCTGATCGGCGTGGTCCGCTACGGCTGGCAGGGGCTGGGCTGGGCGGCGTTCGCGGCGCTGTTCGCCGCGGTGATACCGACCTGGTTCATCCGCAACGGGATGCGCCGGGGCGCCTGGGAGGACCGGCACATCGGGCAGCGCCGGCGCCGGCTGGTCGTGATCCCGTTCATCATGGGCTCGGTGCTGGTCAGCCTGCTGGCGATGCTGTGGCTGGACGCCCCGGCCGACATGACGGCGATGGTGCTGGCGATGTTCGCCTCGCTGGTGCCGATCATGGTGATCACGGTGTGGTGGAAGGTATCCGTGCACACCGCGGTGGTCTGCGGCGCGATCGTCTGCACCGCGATCGCGCTCGGCCCGTGGTGGCTGCTCCTGCTGCCGGGCGTGGTGCTGGTGGGGTGGTCCCGCGTGGTGCTGCGGGACCACACCCGGGCCCAGACGGTGGTCGGTGCACTGGTGGGAGCCGCCACCGCCGGGCTGACCTTCTGGGCCGCCCGCTGACCGGTCGCACGCTGACTGGCCGCCCACTGACCGGCGGCTCGCTGACCAGCCCCGCGCTGACGGCGCGTCAGCGGATCGGCGCCCCCGAGATCGCGCGGGCGATCACCAGCCGCTGGATCTCGCTGGTGCCCTCGAAGACGGTGTAGATCGCGCTGTCGCGGTGCATCCGCTCCACCGGGTACTCGCGGGTGAAGCCGTTGCCGCCGAGGATCTGCATCGCCTGCGCGGTGACGAACTTGGCGGTCTCACCGGCGTACAGCTTGGACATCGAGCCCTCGGCGCTGGTGAACGGCTGGTTGTTGACGGCCATCCAGGAGGCCCGCCAGACCAGCAGCCGGGCGGCGTCGATCCGGGTCTTCATGTCGGCGAGCTGGAAGGCCACGCCCTGGTTCTCGATGATCGGCTTGCCGAACTGGACCCGGGTCTTGGCGTAGTCCAGCGCGACCTCGTACGCGGCCCGGGCGATGCCGATGGCCTGCGCGCCGACCGCCGGACGGGAGGCCTCGAAGGTGGCCATCGCGGCGTTCTTGCCGCCGCCCTTGGCGCCCTCGCGGGCCCGGGCCAGGCGGGCGTCGAGCTTCTCCTTGCCGCCGAGCAGGCAGTGGCCGGGGATCCGGACGTCCTCCAGCACCACCTCGGCGGTGTGCGAGGCGCGGATGCCGTGCTTCTTGAACTTCTGACCCTGGCTCAGGCCCTTGGTACCCGGCGGGATCAGGAACGAGGCCTGGCCGCGGGAGCCCAGCTCGGGGTCGACGGTGGCGACCACCACGTGGACGTGCGCGATGCCGCCGTTGGTGGCCCAGGTCTTGGTGCCGTTGATCACCCACTCGTCCTTGGCCTGGTCGTAGACGGCGCGGGTGCGCAGCGCGGAGACGTCGGAGCCGGCGTCCGGCTCGGAGGAGCAGAACGCGGCGACCTTGACGTCGTCGGGGGTGCCGAACATCTGCGGCGCCCAGGTGCCGATCTGCTCGTCGGTGCCGTTGGCCAGCACCGCGACGGCGGCCAGGGTGGTGCCGGTGATCGCCAGGCCGATGCCGGCGTCGCCCCAGAACAGCTCCTCCATGGCGATCGGGATGCCGACGCCGGACGGGTCGAAGAACTGCTGGGCGTAGAACTCCAGCGAGTAGATGCCCAGCTTGGCGGCCTCCTGGATGATCGGCCAGGGGGTCTCCTCGCGCTCGTCCCACTCGGCGGCGGCCGGGCGGATCACGTCGCGGGCGAAACCGTGCAGCCAGTCGCGTACGGCGAGCTGGTCCGGCCCCGGGTCGAGCGAGAAGGTGGTCATGAGCTGGCCTCCAGGAGACGGGGATGCGGGCCGGAGCGTCCGCGCCACTGCGCTGTTACCTCCGGTAACATGGAGCGGAGTCTGCTACCGATAGGTAACCGGTGTCAACGTCCCATCACGGCCCCGCCACGCACGAGGAGCAGCGCATGACGACAGAGCCCCGCCGCGAGCAGCTGCTGAACGCCGCCGACCGGGTCATCCAGCGCGAGGGCCCCGGCGCCAGCATGAACGCGATCGCCGCCGAGGCCGGCATCACCAAGCCGATCCTCTACCGGCACTTCGGCGACCGGAACGGGCTGATCGGCGCCCTGACGGAGCGTCACACCGGCGGTCTGCTGGCCGCGGTGCGGGCGGCGCTGAACGAGCCGCTGGAGCGCCGCGACCGGGTGGAGCACGTCCTGGACGTCTACCTGGCCGCGATCGAGTCCCGGCCGCAGGTGTACCGGCTGCTCACCCACCCCGAACCCGGCGACCCGTCCGGCGCGGGCAACGCGCTGGCGCCGGCGCTGCGGCAGATCGCCGAGGAGATCACCCGGGCGATCCAGCAGCAGGTCGACCTGGGCGCGGAGAGCGCTCTGGTCTCCGAGGCGTGGGGGCGCTCGATCACCGGCATGGTGCTGGCGGCCGGCGACTGGTGGCTGGAGAGCCGGCCCTGCCCGCGCGCCCGGATGGTGCAGACCCTCGCCGACCTGCTGTGGGGCCGGCTCGCCGCCGCGGCCGACCTCCCGCAGATGGCGGCCCCCACCGTCCCGGAGGCATGAGCCCGCCCACGACGACTGGAACATGAGTACTGCTCACCTCTTGTGCGCCCCGGGCGGCTGGGGCAGGATCGGCGCACCGCCCCCCACCCCCACCGTCGCGAGGTGCCCCCGTGCGCGTCCGCCGCTCCGCCGCCGCCCTGCTGCTCACCGCCGCCGCCGTCCTCGGCACCGTCTCCGCCGCCCCGCCGCCCCGCCGACCGGTCCCCGGACCCTCGACGCGCGGCAGGTCTCCGCCACCACGCTGCCCGACGGCCGGACCCGCTTCACCGACGCCCACGGCCGGATCCTCGACCTGCGCGGCTTCAACCTGGACAAGTACGCCGAGACCACCGAGTCCGACCTGCGCGAGGTCGCCGCCCAGGGCTTCGGCCTGGTCCGCATCGCGGTCTCCTGGACCCGCCTGGAACCCGCCCGCGGCCACTACGACCGGGCCGAACTCGCCCGCGTCGAAAAGCTGTTGGACTGGGCCGAGCGCTCCCACCTGTACGCCGTCGTCGACTTCCACCAGGACGTCTACGGCCCGCACTTCGGCGGCGGCGACCGCGGTGTCCCCGACTGGGCCACCCGCGACGACGGCCTGCCGTTCGTCCCCGACCCGGACGACTGGTTCGCCGGCTACTTCCAACCCGCCGTCCAGGCGGCCTTCCGCCACCTCTACGACGACGCCGACCTGCGCCGCGAACAGGCGGCCTTCTACACCACCGTCGCCCGCGAACTGCGCGGCCACCGCGCCCTGCTGGGCTACGACCTGTTCAACGAGCCGTTCGGCCCGGTGGACGGCGACCCCGCCGACCCGGCCGTGCTCGCCGCCGCCTCCGCCGCGCTCGAACAGGGTCGGCTCGCCGGGATGTACCGCCGGCTGATCAGCGCCGTCCGCGAGGTCGACCGCGACGCCTGGCTGTTCGTCGAGCCCACCGTCCTGGTCGGCCAGGGCGTCCCCACCAGCCTGCCCGCCTTCACCGACCCCCGGCCCGGCCCGGACCGGATCGGCTACGCCCCGCACTTCTACGACACCGCCGTCGAGGCCGGTCAGGACTGGAACCCCGACGGCGGCTTCATCGAGGCCTACACCGCCGCGATCACCGCCTACCCCCGGGCGAACCGCCTCCCGGTCCTGGTCGGCGAGTTCGGCCCGCCCAGCGCCGCCACCCCCGGCAACGCGGAGCTGCTGCGCCGCCAGGTCGCCGCCATGGGAGACTTCGCCGCCGGCTGGACCATGTGGTACTGGTGCCGCGGCAACGGCGGCTACTGCGCGCTCACCCCCGACGGCCGCCCCGCCCCCGGCGACGGCCCCGCCTTCGCCCCGTACGCCCCCGCCCTGGCCGGCACGCCGCTCCCCTCGGCCCCCGGCACCCTCCGCTTCCGGCCCGCCCGCACCGGCGGCTGGACCGAACTCGCCCTCCCGGCCGGCACGACCGCCACCATCACCGGAGCACACCCCACCCGGACCGAATCGACCCCGGGCCACCTGCGCTTCCTCCTCCCCCCGCACAGCCCGGAGACGACGGTGGCGTTCGCGACCACCTGAGCAGGCGCCTCCGGCGCGGGCACTCCCCTTCGGGGTCCCCGCGCCGGACGGACCGTCAGCTCAACCCGCGCCGCACCAGCAGCGGCCCGATCTCCGGCTCCCGCCCCAGCACCGCCCGCACGCACTCCATCGCGTCCCGGCTCCCGCCGCGCGACAGCAGCTCCGCGCGGAACAGGTCGCCGCTCTCCCGCGCCGACCGCCCGTTGCCGTGGAACCACTCCACCGTCTCGGCGTCCAGCACCTCGGACCAGATGTACGCGTAGTACCCGGCGCTGTAGCCGTTCGAGAAGACGTGGTTGAAGTACCCGGTGCGGTAGCGCGGCGGCACCGCCGCGACCGCGACGCCCGCCGTCTCCAGCGCGAGCCGCTCGAACTCCGCCGCGTCCGCCACCGGCTCGGCGTCGGCCGGCAGCGAGTGCCAGGCCCAGTCCAGCAGCGCGGCCGCCAGGTACTCCACGGTCCGGAAGCCCTGCCCGTAGTTCTCGGCGGCGAGCATCCGGTCGACCAGTTCGGCGGGCAGCGGCTCCCCGGTCAGGTGGTGGCGGGCGTAGTTGGCCAGCACCTCGGGGCGGACCATCCACATCTCGTTGACCTGCGACGGGAACTCGACGAAGTCCCGCGGCACCTCGGTCCCGGCGAACGTCGGGTACTGCACGTCGGAGAAGAGGCCGTGCAGCGCGTGCCCGAACTCGTGGAAGAGCGTGCGCACCTCGTCCCAGCTGAGCAGCGCGGGCTCGCCGGGCGCCGGGTGCGCGATGTTGAGGTTGTTGACCACCACGGGCCGGCTGCCGGTCAGCCGGGACTGCGAGACCAGCTCGTTCATCCAGGCGCCGCCGCGCTTGGACTCCCGGGCGAAGAAGTCGCCGATGAACAGCCCGACCGGTGCGCCGTCCCCGTCGAACACCTCGAACACCCGGGCGTCGGGGTGGTACGCCGTCAGGTCGGGGCGCTCGGTGAAGGTCAGCCCGTAGGCCAGGCCGGCCGCGAAGAAGACGCCGTCGTGCAGCACCCGCTCCAGCTCGAAGTACGGGCGCAGCGCCGCGGTGTCGATCTCGTAGCGCTCGGCCCGGACCTTCTCGGCGTAGAACGCCCAGTCGTGCGCGGCGAGTTCGACGACGCCGTCGGCGCTCGCGGCGGCGGCCAGATCGGCGGCCTCGCGCTCGGCGTTGGCGACGGCGGGGGTGACCAGGCGGTGCAGCATCGCGGTGACGGCCTCGACGGTGCCGGCGGTCTCGTCGGCGACCACGTACGCGGCGTGGCTGGGGTAGCCGAGCAGCCGGGCGCGTTCGGCGCGCAGCGCGGCCATCCGGGCGGCGAGCGGGCCGTTGTCGGTCAGGCCGCGTTCGAGCGAGGCGGTGAGCAGGCGCTCGCGCAGCGCGCGGTCGGTGAGTTCGGCGAGTTCGCTCTGGTTGGAGAAGTTCTTCAGGCTGAGCACCCACTGCCCGTCCCGGCCGAGGCTGCGGGCGTTCTCCGCGGCGGCGGCGACGGCGCTGGCGTTCAGGCCGTCGAGCGCCTCGGCGCGGTCCACCGCGACCGCCCCGGCGAGCGACGCCTCGTGCGTGTTCCGGCGGAACGCGGCGGCGTCGGCGGCGAGTTGGCCGTTGATCTGGCGCAGCCGGGCCTGTCCCCCGGCGTCCAGCCGGGCGCCGGCCCGGACGAAGGCGGTGTGCCGGCGCTCCAGCAGGCGCAGCGACTCCGGGTCCAGGCCGAGCTCGTGACGGACCCGGTGCAGCGCGTCGAGGCGGGCGAACAGCGCCGGGTCGAGGTGGATCGCATCGGCGTGCGCGGCCAGCTTCGGGCTGATCTCCGCGTCCAGCTCCTGGACCGCCGGGGTGGTGTCGGAGGAGTCCTGGTTGAAGAAGACCGCGGACACCCGGCGCAGCACCGCACCCGAACGTTCCAGCGCCACCACGGTGTTGTCGAAGCTCGGCGGCTCCGGGTCGGCGGCGATCGCGGCCGCCTCCGCGAGTTGGTCGGCCATCCCGCGCTCGAACGCGGGCCGGTAGTGCTCTTCCCGGATCTCGGAGAAGGGCGGCAGCTCGTACACCAGGGTGCTGGACGAGAAGAAGGGGTTGTCGCTCATTCCGCCGACCCTACGGCTCCCCGGGCCCTGGCGGAACACTGTCACGCGAGCGCACTGTCATACCGTCAGATCGTCGTACCGACCTGTCGACTTCTCCGGCCCGCGCACTCCTCGACGCGGCCCACCCGCCGGGCGGGGGCTGCCGCCGCCCTCACCGGTCGTACACCGTCACCGGCACGCCCCGCGCGGCCAGCCGGGCGTCCACCAGCGGCTCGATCCGCTCCCACCGGCCGCCGGCCAGGCCGCAGCCGATCCGCGGCATGTGCACGGACGCGCCGAGCCGCCGCGCGTGCCCGCCGAGGGCGGCCAGCGCGGTGTCGATCGCCTCGTAGCGCACCGGCACACCGGTCGACCGGGCGGTCCTGATCCCGCGCTGCCCGACCATGTTCGCCACCCACAGGTACCGGTCGACCTGCACCAACTGCACCGCGCCCAGCCCGAAGTCGTTGCCCGCCCGCTCCCGGTGCCAGCGCCGGTACGCCGCCTCCGGCTCGGGCCAGCGCCGGGACACCGCGAGCACGAAGCCCTTGCCCCAGCCGCCGAGGTCGTTGCAGACGTGCGCGATGATCCGCACGCCCTTGCCCTGCGGCGCCGTGGCGTCGCCGCGGACGTAGGTGATCGCTTCCCCCATGCCGAGCATGCTCGCAGCCCGCACCGACACCCATCGAACGGTTTTCCGACCATCACACCTGGTCCGCGCCGCGCCGTTCGAATCCGCCTCGCACGGAGCTGTCGGTGCCACCCGCTACCGTCGACAGGTCCACCGCCCGTCATCATCGGACCGACCCCGAGAGGAGACCGCCCGTGCGCTACGCCCTGGTGCCCGACCCGCACGGTGCGGGCGGTCGGCTGCAGCCGCTCGCCGAGGACGGCGCCCCGGCCGGCGCGCCCGAGCACGCACCGCGCCTCGCCGAGGCGGTCGCGGCGATCGAGGCGGCGCACGCCCCGCGCTGGGTGTGGCCCACCGCCGACACCGCGTACGGGCCGCTGCTCGGGAAACTGCCGGAACGCCTCGCCCGCTGCCACGACCTGCGGCTGACCGAGGCGCTGCTGCTCGGCCACGAGGGCCGCTGGGGTGCGCCGCGCTCGCTGGGCGCGGCCTGGTCCCGGCTGCGCGGCCTCCCGGTGCCGGCCGACCTGCCGGAGGGCGCGCTGCCCGACGAGGACGGCCTGTTCGCCCCCGACCGCCTCCAACTCCCGCCCGGCGCCGACCCGCTGGCGGCGACGGTGGCGGTGCACGCGGACCAGCTGCGCCGGATCGAGGCGATCGCCGACCCGGCCGCCCGTTCCCGGTTCCGGGTGCTGGTCGCCGCCGAGTCGGCGGGCGCACTGCTGGCCTGCGAGATGGCGCACGACGGCCTGCCCTGGCGCGCGGACGTGCACGACGCGCTGCTCACCGACCTGCTCGGCCCCCGCCCGGCGATCCCCGGCACCCAGCCGCGCAAGCTCGCCGACCTCGCCGTGGAACTCCAGCAGGCGCTCGGCGGGCGGCCGTTCAACCCGGACTCGCACGGCCAGGTGCTGAAGGCCTTCGCCGACCAGGGCATCCACCTCGCCTCCACCCGCTCCTGGGAGCTGAAGGCCGTCGACCATCCGGCGGCCGGGCTGATGGTCCGTTACAAGGAGCTGTCCCGGCTGTACGCCGCGCACGGCTGGGCCTGGCAGGCCGCCTGGGCGCGCGGCGGCCGGTTCCGCCCGGAGTACGTGGTCGGCGGCGTGGTGTCCGGCCGGTGGGCCAGCCGCGGCGGCGGCGCGCTGCAGATCCCGCGGATCCTGCGCCGCGCGGTGGTCGCCGACCCGGGCTGGCTGCTGGTCGTCGCGGACGCCGCACAACTGGAGCCGCGGGTGCTCGCCGCGCTCTCCGGCGACACCGGCCTGGCCCGCACCGCCGACGGCGGCGACCTGTACGAGGCGCTCGCCGCCAGCGCCTTCCAGGGCGACCGGGACAAGGCCAAGCTGGGCCTGCTCGGCGCGATGTACGGCCAGACCGGCGGCGGCATCGGCCCGCTGCTGAACACCCTGCGCCGCCGCTACCCCACCGCCATGGGCTACGTCGAGGCCGCGGCCCGCACCGGCGAGGACGGCGGCGTGGTCGCCTCCCGGCTCGGCCGGGCCTGCCCGCCGCCGACCGCCGACTGGCTGGACCTCACCGAAACGCCCGAGTCCGGCGAGGCGGGCGGCCGCTCGGCCCGCGCCCGCGGCCGGTTCACCCGCAACTTCGTCATCCAGGCCAGCGGCGCCGACTGGGCGCTCGCCCTGCTCGCCGCGCTGCGCCGCCGGCTCGCCACGCTGCGCTCCGGCGAGGACCGTCCGCACCTGGTCTTCTTCCAGCACGACGAGGTGATGGTGCACACCCCCGCCGACCTCGCCGACGAGGTGGCCCGGGCGGTCGCGGAGGCCGGCGAGGAGGCCCGCCGGCTGGTGTTCGGCGACACCCCGGTCCGCTTCCCGCTCACCACCGCCGTGGTGGAGTGCTACGGCGACGCGAAGTGACCGCCGGGTAGGCTCACCCCGTCGCCGGACCGGCCCATCCCCCGGCCCGGCGACACCAGCGCGCCCGACGGGCCGTCACCCCGCGGCCGGCCGGCTGACCAGCAGCAGCAGCGCGTCGTCGCCGAGCTCGCCGCCGGTGTGCGCCAGCAGGTCCGCGTAGAGGCGTCCGACGGCGGCGTCCAGCTCGGCGAGCGAGCGCCAGCCGTCGCGGACCAGCGGCCCGACGCGCTCCGCCAGGGGGTAGAACGTCCCGTCGACCCGGCCGCGCGCCTCGATCACGCCGTCGGTGCACAGCACCAGGACGTCCCGCTCGCCGAACGGGACCGGAACCCCGGCGGGCTCACCTGCGGCGAGGTGGCCGAGGCCGAGCGGCAGCCACGGGTCGGCGGGTTCCAGGACATCGGCGGTGCCGTCCGCGCCGACCCGGATCGGCGGGACGTGGCCGAGGTGCAGCAGTTCGACCGAGCCGGGCGGGCCGAAGCCGGCGAACAGCGCGGTGGTGAACTCGCCGTCCGGGACGTGCCGCCGCACGCTGGCCTCGATCCGGGCGGCCACGGCCGGCAGCTTCGCCTCGTCGTAGGCGGCCTCCCGGAACGCGCCGAGCACCACGGCGGCGGTCTGCACCGCGCCGAGGCCCTTGCCGCGGACGTCGCCGACCAGCACCCGGGTGCCGTGCGGGGTGTCCAGCACGGAGTACAGGTCGCCGCCGATCCGCGCCGAGTCGGCCGCCGAGACGTACCGCACGGCCAGGCGCAGCGGCCCCACGGTCGGCTCGGGTTGGCGCAGCAGCGCGCGCTGGGCGGCCTCCGCGACCGAGCTGACGGCCGCGAAGGCCGCGGCTCGTCGCATCCGCAGCTCGGCGACCCAGGCGCTGAACGCGGTGAGCGCCACGTAGCTGACCAGCGCGCCGTACAGGAAGCGGTTGTCGCCGAAGGTGGCGACCTGGTCGTAGCGGCTGAGGCCGAGCAGGACGAGGAAGCCGAGGAAGCAGACCGTCAGGAGTTCGCGCGGTCTGAGGGTCAGTCCGGCGATGGAGGGGACCACCACCATCAGCGGGGCGAGGTAGCGGTCCTGCCCGGACAGGTAGTCGGCGAGGCCGACGACGGCGATCGCCACCAGCGCCGGCGCGGCGCGGCGCAGCAGCGAGAGGTCCTGCAGGTCGGCGGCGAGCAGCGCGCTCTGCCGCCTGGCGGGCGGCAGTCCGCCCGGGCTGGACGCGGAGGTCCCGTAGCGGCGTCGCAGGGGCATCTTTCGAACATATCGGACCTCTCGCGCCCTCCGCGCTGTGGACGGACGCGCCCGTCGCCACCGACGGCACCCTGACGCACCCGCCCGCCGCCGACGGCACCCTGACGCACCCGCCCGCCGCCGCCGGTCCCGGCCGCCCGGCGACTACGCTCGGTGTACAGGCAGCACGTCGGCACACCGGATCCGTCACCCGACTCGGAACGGAATACCCCCAGGGGGTATGGTGTTGTCATCAGTGAGGCGCGGAGCCGATCCGCGCGGCCGTCCCTGGAGGTCCCATGTCCAGCACCGTCACCTACACCGTCAGCGGGATGAGCTGCGGCCACTGCGAGAAGGCGATCAGCGCCGAGGTCTCCGCCCTCCCGGGCGTCACCCAGGTCGCCGCCGACTCCGCGGCCGGCACCGTCACGGTCTCCGCCGAGGCCCCGCTGAGCGACGAGCAGATCGCCGCCGCGGTGGACGAGGCCGGCTACGCGCTGGTCGGCCGGACCGTCTGAGCAGCGGGGCGGGGACGGCCGCGCCGCCCCCGCCCCGGTCACACGAGGAGCTGACGAGCTGATGACCACCACCGACTCCGCCGCCCCCGCCGGGTCGCGCGACCGCATCGAACTGTCGATCGGCGGGATGACCTGCGCCTCCTGCGCCGCCCGGATCGAGAAGAAGCTCAACCGGATGGACGGCGTCGAGGCGAGCGTCAACTTCGCGACCGAGAAGGCCCGGGTGGACTTCGGCCCCGGCACCAGCGTCGCGGACCTGATCGCCACCGTGGAGCGGACCGGCTACACCGCCGAACTCCCCCCGCCGCCCGCCACCGCACCGGAACCCTCCGCCGGGACCGAGACCGGGCCCGCGCCCGATCCGCTGCGCGAACGGCTGCTGATCAGCGCCGCGCTCAGCCTGCCGGTGGTGCTGCTGTCGATGGTCCCGGCGCTGCAGTTCGACAACTGGCAGTGGCTGGCCTTCGCACTGACCGGCCCGGTCGTGGTGTACGGCGGGTGGCCGTTCCACAAGGCCGCCTGGACCAACCTCCGGCACGGCACCGCCACCATGGACACCCTGGTCTCGCTCGGCACGCTGGCCGCCTTCGGCTGGTCGGTGTGGGCGTTGTTCTGGGGGCACGCCGGCATGCCCGGCATGCGGCACGGCTTCAGCTTCACCGTCGGCGGCGCCGACGCCTCCTCCACCCTGTACCTGGAGACGGCCGCCGCCGTCACCACCCTGATCCTGCTCGGCCGCTGGCTGGAGGCCCGCTCCAAGCGCCGGGCCGGCGCCGCCCTGCACGCCCTGCTCGACCTCGGCGCCAAGGACGTGATGGTCCTTCAGGCCGGCCGCGAGGTGCGGATCCCGGTCGCGCAGCTCACCGTCGGCACCCGCTTCGTGGTCCGCCCCGGCGAGAAGATCGCCACCGACGGCACCGTGGTCGAGGGCGGCTCCGCGGTCGACGCCTCGATGCTCACCGGCGAGTCCGTCCCGATCGAGGTCGGCGTCGGCGACGCCGTCACCGGTGCCACCGTGAACGCGGGCGGCCGGCTGGTGGTCGAGGCCACCCGGGTCGGCGCGGACACCCAGCTCGCCCGGATGGCCAAGCTGGTCGAGGACGCGCAGAACGGCAAGGCCGCCGCCCAGCGCCTCGCCGACCGGATCTCCGCCGTCTTCGTCCCGGTGGTCATCCTGATCGCGCTCGGCACCCTGGTCGGCTGGCTGCTGGCCTCCGGAAGCCCCACCGAGGCGTTCACCGCCGCCGTCGCGGTGCTGATCATCGCCTGCCCGTGCGCCCTCGGCCTGGCCACCCCGACCGCGCTGCTGGTCGGCACCGGCCGCGGCGCCCAGCTCGGCATCCTGATCAAGGGCCCCGAGGTGCTGGAGAACACCCGCAAGGCCGACACCGTCCTCCTCGACAAGACCGGCACCGTCACCACCGGCCGGATGGCCCTGACCGCCGTCCACACCGCCGACGGCACCTCCGAGGACGAGGCGCTGCGCCTGGCCGGCGCGCTGGAGCACGCCTCCGAGCACCCGATCGCCCAGGCCGTCGCCACCGCCGCCGCCGAACGGCTCGGCGAGCTGCCCGCCGTCGAGGACTTCGCCAACGTGCCCGGCCTCGGCGTCCAGGGCGTCGTCGACGGCCACGCGGTGGTCGCCGGACGCGAGGCCCTGCTCGCCGACTGGGCCCAGCACCTGCCACCCGCGCTCGCCGAGGCCAAGGCCACCGCCGAGCGCGCCGGGCACACCGCCATCGCGGTCGGCTGGGACGGCCGGGCCCGCGCCGTCCTGGAGGTCGCCGACGCGGTCAAGCCCAGCAGCGCCGACGCGATCGCCGAGCTGCGCGCCCTCGGACTGCGTCCGGTGCTGCTGACCGGCGACAACCGTCTGGTCGCCGAATCCGTCGCGGCCGAGGTCGGCATCCCGGCGCAGGACGTGATCGCCGAGGTGCTGCCCGAGGACAAGGTCGCCACCGTCCGCCGTCTCCAGCAGGAGGGCCGCACCGTGGCCATGGTCGGCGACGGCGTCAACGACGCGGCCGCGCTCGCCCAGGCGGACCTCGGGCTGGCGATCGGCACCGGCACCGACGCCGCGATCGAGGCCGCGGACCTGACCCTGGTCCGCGGCGACCTGCGCTCCGCCGCCGACGCCATCCGGCTCTCCCGCCGCACCCTCGGCACCATCAAGGGCAACCTGTTCTGGGCCTTCGCCTACAACGTGGCGGCGATCCCGCTGGCCGCGGCCGGACTGCTGAACCCGGTGGTCGCCGGGGCGGCGATGGCCTTCTCCTCGGTCTTCGTGGTCACCAACAGCCTGCGGCTGCGGAGCTTCCAGGCAAGCCGACAGTCGGCCTGACGGGCCGTCAGCGGCCCAGCAGCTCGCCGCCGTTGCAGTGCAGGATCTCGCCGGTGATGAATCCGGCGTCCGCGGAGGCCAGGAAGTAGACGGCGGCGGCGACCTCGCCGGACTCGCCGATCCGGCCGAGCAGGGTCCGCCCGGCGCGGCGGGAGACCTCGGCGTCGTCCAGGCGCGGGCCGAAGAACTCGGTGCCGGAGACGGTGCCGGGGGCGACGATGTTGGCGGTGATCCCGGACGGGCCGAGCTGGGCGGCCAGGAAGTGGTTCCAGGCGTGCAGCGAGGCCTTCGCCGCCCCGTACGAGCCGGCGCCGCGCAGCGCGGCGATCGAGGAGACGGTGACGACCCGGCCGGAGCCGGGGGTGAGCCGGTCGCGGATCGACTCCGTGAGCAGCACCGCGGTCAGCACGTTGCGCTCGAAGTCGCCGCGCCAGCGGGCCAGCACGGCGTGCGGGCCGGCGCCGATCACGGTCTCCCGGCTGCCGGCGTTGTTGACCAGCACGTCGACCCGGGCGGGCAGGCCGTCCAGGGCGGCCTCCACGGCGTCCGGGTCGGCCAGGTCGCAGACCAGCGGGATCACGTTCGGGCCGAGCTCGGCGGCGGCCTCCTCCAGCACGGCGCGACGGCGGCCGACGATCACCACCCGCTCGCCGGCCTCGGTGAAGCGCCGGGCCACCTCCAACCCGATGCCGGTGCCACCACCGGTGACGACGACGTTCCTGGCCATCTGCGCGCTCCCTCCCTGACCGTTCACCGCGCAGCGGAAGGCAGGCGGTCCGTACCGGATTGCCACGATTCCTATCACGCTGGGTTGCGATGACTGCGGGGTGGGTGACCACGCCCCGCCCCGACGGGGTGTGGTATGTGGCGGCGGCCGCCCGGTGTGCGGGTGCACACGGAGCGTGGAGAGAGCCAACTCACACCCCGTCGACGTAACTTTGCGCCCCCTGACACGTCTTACCTTTTGTAGAGCGGGGCTCCGGCGGGCCCCGGATGGCCGTCGACTCGTCGACGGTCCTCGCGCACGACGCCGGGACGGGACGCGGATCCTGGGAACGCTTTGAGCGGCCGTTTCCACCCGAGGACCGTCCCGGGCGTCGTGCGCCACCCACTCCCGCGCACGCGAAGGGGCCCGGCCCCACCCCTCGTGCGGGAGGCGGAACCGGGCCCATGAGCCTGCGTCAGCGCGCGTCGAGCGGCACGTAGTCGCGGATCTCGATGCCGGTGTAGACCTGGCGCGGACGGCCGATGCGGCTGGTCGGGTCCTTGATCATCTCGTGCCAGTGGGCGATCCAGCCGGGCAGCCGGCCGAGCGCGAACAGCACGGTGAACATGCTGGTCGGGAAGCCCATGGCCCGGTAGATCAGGCCGGTGTAGAAGTCCACGTTCGGGTAGAGCTTGCGCGAGACGAAGAAGTCGTCCTTGAGCGCGTGCTCCTCCAGCTTGAGCGCGATGTCCAGCAGCGCGTCGTCCTTGCCGAGCTGCTCCAGCACCTCGTGGGCGAGCACCTTGACCTGCGCGGCGCGCGGGTCGAAGGCCTTGTAGACGCGGTGACCGAAGCCCATGAGCTTCACGCCGTCCTCGCGGTTCTTCACCTTGCGGATGAACGCGTCGACGTCGCCGCCGTCCTTCTGGATCTGCTCCAGCATCTCCAGCACGGCCTGGTTGGCGCCGCCGTGCAGCGGGCCCCACAGCGCCGAGATGCCCGCCGAGATCGAGGCGAACAGGTTGGCGTGGCTGGAGCCGACCAGGCGCACCGTCGAGGTGGAGCAGTTCTGCTCGTGGTCGGCGTGCAGGATGAGCAGCTTGTCCAGCGCGTTGACCACGACCGGGTTGAGCTCGTAGTCCTCGGCCGGCACCGCGAAGGTCATCCGCAGGAAGTTCTCGACGTAGCCGAGGTCGTTGCGCGGGTAGACGAAGGGCTGGCCCATCGCCTTCTTGTACGCGTACGCCGCGATGGTCGGCAGCTTCGCCAGCAGCCGGACCGTCGACAGGTGGCGCTGCGCCGCGTCGAACGGGTTGTGGCTCTCCGGGTAGAACGTGGCGAGCCCGCCGACCACCGAGGACAGCATCGCCATCGGGTGCGCGTCCCGGGGGAAGCCCTGGTAGAAGCGCTTGACGTCCTCGTGCAGCAGGGTGTGCTGGGTGATCTCGGTGTTGAACTCGGCCAGCTGGTCCGCGTTCGGGAGCTCGCCGTTGATCAGCAGGTAGGCCGTCTCGATGAAGTTGGCCTCGGCGGCCAGCTGCTCGATCGGGTAGCCGCGGTACCGCAGGATGCCGGCGTCACCGTCAATGAAGGTGATCGCGGACTTGTTGGCGGCGGTGTTGCCGAAGCCGTTGTCCAGGGTGACCAGGCCGGTCTGCGGGAGCAGCTTCGAGATGTCGAAGCCGGCGTTGCCCGCAGTGCTCTCGACGACGGGGTACTCGTACTCGCCGTCCTGGTACCGCAGTACTACCGATTTGTCGCTCACGTCTTCCTCACCGACGGTATGGATCCTCTTCCGACTGCCCTGACTGTCTCAACGATCCCCCACCCGAAGGACGGCGGCGCACCCGGGGTGGCCCCGGAAAGGACCGGGACCTACAAACTCTCCTGCCGATGCCGGTGTGAACCGGACAAGATCGGCACAGACCAGGTTCCGCCCTAAATCTCTTCACGTCAAGACAACCTCTGAACGTACCGTACCCCCTGATCGTCAGCCGGTAGCCAACCTGTGGTCGAGCGCGGAGTGCCGCCGACCGGCGCTGACGGCCCGCACCGCCTGGGCGATGGCCTTGCGTGAACCCACCAGGACCACCAGCTTCTTCGCCCGGGTCACCGCCGTGTACAGCAGGTTGCGCTGCAGCATGGTCCACGCCGAGGTCGTGACGGGAATCACCACCGCCGGGTACTCGCTGCCCTGCGAACGGTGGATGGTCACCGCGTAGGCGTGCGCCAACTCGTCGAGCTCGTCGAAGTCGTAGCCGATCTCCTCGTCCTCGTCGGTGACCACCGTCAGCCGCTGGTCGTCCACGCTCAGCGCGGTCACCACCCCGACCGTGCCGTTGAAGACGCCGTTGGCGCCCTTCTCGTAGTTGTTGCGGATCTGGGTGACCTTGTCGCCGACCCGGAACGTCCGCCCGCCGAACCGCCGCTCGGGCAGGCCGTCCCGGGCCGGGGTGACGGCCGCCTGGAGCAGCGTGTTCAGCGCGCCCGCGCCGGCCGGGCCGCGGTGCATCGGGGCCAGCACCTGGACGTCGCGGCGGGCGTCCAGGCCGAAGCGCTGCGGGATGCGGCGCGCCACCACGTCCACCGTCACGCCGGCCGCCCGCTCGGCGTCGTCCTCGGCGAACAGGAAGAAGTCCGGCAGGCCCTCGGTGAGCGGCGGCAGGCCCTCGTTGATCCGGTGCGCGTTGGTCACCACCCCGGACTGCTGGGCCTGCCGGAAGATCCGGGTCAGCCGCACCGACGGCACCGGGCTGCCCGCCGACAGCATGTCCCGCAGCACCTCGCCGGCACCCACCGACGGCAACTGGTCCACGTCCCCGACGAACAGCAGGTGCGCGCCCGGCGCGACCGCCTTGACCAGCTTGTTCGCCAGGATCAGGTCGAGCATCGACGCCTCGTCGACCACCACCAGGTCGGCGTCCAGCGGCCGGTCCCGGTCGTACGCGGCGTCCCCGCCCGGTTTCAGCTCCAGCAGCCGGTGCACCGTGGACGCCTCCGCCCCGGTCAGCTCCGCCAGCCGCTTCGCCGCCCGCCCGGTCGGCGCGGCCAGCACCACCTTCGCCCGCTTGGCCAGCGCCAGCGTCACGATCGACTTCACCGTGAACGACTTGCCGCAGCCCGGCCCGCCGGTCAGCACCGCCACCTTCTCGGTCAGCGCGAGCCGCACCGACTGCTCCTGCTCCGGGGCGAGTCGGGCGCCCGTCCGCTGCGCGAGCCAGCCCAGCGCCGCCGTCCAGTCGACGTCCCGGAACCCCGGCATCCGGTCGCCGTCCGCGCGCAGCAGCCGCAGCAGCTGGTTGGCCAGCGAGAGCTCCGCCCGGTGGAACGGCACCAGGTACACCGCCGTGATCTCCTGGCCCTCCGCGCCCGGCAGCCGCTCCCGCACCAGGCCCTCCGCGGCCACCAGCTCCGCCAGGCAGTCGATCACCAGCCCGACGTCCACCTGCAGCAGCTTCACCCCGTCCGCGATCAGCCGCTCCTCCGGCAGGTAGCAGTGCCCCTGGTCGCTGCTCTGCGACAGCGCGTACTGCAGGCCCGCCTTCACCCGCTCCGGCGAGTCGTGCGGGATGCCCACCGCCTGCGCGATCCGGTCCGCGGTCAGGAAGCCGATGCCCCACACGTCCGAGGCCAACCGGTACGGCTGGTTCTTCACCACCCCGATCGAACCGTCGCCGTACTCCTTGAAGATCCGCACCGCCAGCGAGGTCGACACCCCCACGCCCTGCAGGAAGACCATCACCTCCTTGATGGACTTCTGCTCCTCCCACGCCGCCGCGATCTTCTTGGTCCGCTTCGGCCCCAGCCCGGGCACCTCGATCAGCCGCCCAGGCTCGTGCTCGATCACCTCCAGGGTCTCCACCCCGAAGCGCTCCACGATCCGCTCCGCGAACCGCGGCCCGATCCCCTTGATCAGCCCCGACCCCAGGTACCGCTGGATCCCCTGCACGGTGGCCGGCAGCACCGTCGTGTAGTTCTCCACCGTGAACTGCCGCCCGTACTGCGGATGCGAGCCCCACCGCCCGAACATCCGCAGGCTCTCCCCCGGCTGCGCCCCCAGCAGCGCCCCCACCACGGTCAGCAGGTCGTGGGCACCCCGACCGGTATCCACCCGGGCCACGGTGTACCCGGTCTGCTCATTGGCATAGGTGATCCGCTCCAGCACACCCTCCACCTGCGCCAGCTGCACCGGGACACCTCACGACCTAGCCACCACACCCCTGACGCCCCGACCGTACCCCCGCCCACCGACACCACTCACCGGGCCGGTCGACTCCCCCTCGCACGCCCCCCGCGCACGACCCCGTCGCACCACCGCGGGATCACTACGCCCCCTCCCCCAGGCGAAGCACCTGCGGCACCCGCCCCCGCCCCACCAGGCCCTCGACCGCCGCGGCCCCCGGCACCACCACCAGCAGCACCACCGCCGCCACCACGAGCGACGCCCAGTCGGGCGACAGCGCCGGCGCGCCCGGCCCGCCGGTGAACGCCCGCAGCTCCAGCGCCGGTCCGAGCAGCCACGGCAGCCCCATGCCCAGCGCCGTCCCGCCGAGCACCGCCGCCGCCATCACCGGCAGCAACTGCACCAGTTGGACGCCCGCCGCGGCCCGCGGCCCCAGACCCAGCGTCCGCAGGTACGCCAGCATCCGCCCCCGTTCGCCCGCGCTCAGCAGCAGCTCCAGCACCACCGCCACCAGCCCCAGCACCAGCCCCACCCCGGCCGCGCCCCGGAACGCCAACTGCAGCGCCGCCACCAGCCCGTCGCCCGCGGAGATCCGCAACTCCCCGGCCAGGTCCCGGACCTCGACCGGCGCACCGCGCAGCACCGCGCCGCCGGCCGCCCCCGCACTGCCCGCCCCGGCCGTCGCGACCGAGGCCGCCACCACCTCCCGCAGCCGCCGCAGGTCGATCCGCTCCGCCCCCGCCACCGACCCGGCCCGCCCCGGCTCGGCGAAGAGCACCGCCGCGTGCCGCTGCCCGGTCTGCTTCGGCAACCGCTCCGCGCCCGGCCCACCGAAGACCAGCAACGGGCCGTCCCCCTGGTCCCCGAGCACCGGCCCGAGCGCCCGGTCCCGGGCGGCGCCCGTCGGCAGCACGCCCACGATCCGCACCCGGAACCGGCTCGACCCGGCGTCCGCGTCGAACGAGCCGTCCGGGAACCGCGCCGCCGTCAACGGATCGGCCAGCGCGGGCAGTTCGGCGCCCTCGCCGAGCGGTGCCGCGAGGCCCGCACCGGTCAGTGCGGCGGCCACCGCCGACCCCGGCTCCAGCTTCGCCAAGGCCACCGGGTCGACTCCGACCAGCCCGGCCCGCTTCACCACCGCGCCGTCCTCGTCCGAGGTCAGCGAGGCCACCGCGCCGCGCACCGTCAGCACCCCGCCGGCGCCCGGCACCTTCGCCAACTCGTCCACCGGCAGCGACCGTTGGGCCGGACCGAGGACCACCGCGTCACCACCGGTGCGCCACTCGGCCGCCGCCAGCCGCCCGTGCTGCACCGTGCCGGAGACCAGCGCCCCGAACACCGCACAGGCCAGCGCGGGTACCAGCACCAGCAGCGCGGTCGCCGCCGCCCCCGAACGCCGACCGGCCTGCGCCAACCCGACCAGGGCCACCGGACCGCGCCGCCGCCCCGCCCACCGGGTCAGCACCCGTAGCGGCAGGGGATACACCCGCAGCACCACGACCACCGCCGCCAACCCCAACAGCACCGGAACCAGCGCCAGTTGCGGATCCGGATCAGCAACCGCCGCGGTCCCCGACGGCACCGCGCCGCGCAACCGCAGCACCAGCACCCCGGCCGCGGCCACCACCAGCACCGCCCCCTCCCACGCCACCCGCCCGGCGAACCCGGACGCCCCGGCCACCCACCGCAGACCCCGCCGCCGCACCGGCTCCCGCCCTGCCCGCCGCACCGCCCGGCCCTGCCACCACACCGCCACCGCCGGCGCGGACGCCACCAGCACGCCCGCCGTCAACGCCGGCCACCACGCACCCGTCGCCCGCTCCCCGGCCAGCCGCTCCGCCACCACCCAGCCCGCCAGGAGGCCCGCCAGGACCGCCGGAACGGCCTCCGCCAGCCGGGCCGCCGCCAGCGCCCACTCCGCCGCGCCACGGGCCCGCTGGAGCCCCAGCGCGGCCTCCCTGCGCCGCGCCCCGAGCCGGGCCGCCGCCACCGCCGTGCACACCCCGATCGCCAGCAGTCCGGCCAGCGCGAAGGACTGCAACGACACCGTCCTGGCCCGCTGCTCCGCGAACCGGTCGACCAGCTCCGCCAGCCGCTGCTGCACCGCCGGCGGCGTCACCGCCCGCTGCCCCGCCGAACAGCCCAGCGAGGAATCCTGCACCGGGCCGCACAGCCGCGCGGGTGCGTCCGCCACGAACGCCCGCGCCCCGGAGGACAGTTCACGCACCCCCGGGCGGTGCCGCCGGTCCCCCACGGCTGCTGCGCGGTGCCGAACACCCAACTCGCCGACAGTGACAGCGAACCCCGCGCCTCCAACGCCTCCAGACCGGCCGGAGCCACCAGCGCCTGCCCGTACAGCACGAAACCGTTCGGCGTCGCCGCCTCCAACGGAGCGTTCAGCAACGGCAGTTCCCGCCACAGATCGTCCGAGCCGGCCAGCGGCTCGAACACCCCGACCAGCACCGCCCCGGTGTCCACCGTCCCCTGCGCCAGCTGCAACTCCTGACCCACCCGCAGCTGGAAGCGTTCCGACACCGGCCGGGACACCGCCAGTTCCAGCGGCGCCCGCCGCGGGTCCCCGCCCGGCAGCGCCGGAGCCCGGCCCGCCACCCAGCGCACCCGGTCCGCGGCGTCCTGCGCGTACACCAGCGACACCACCCCCGGATTGCCCCGCGGCCGGGCCACCCCCGCGCCGTCCAGCTCCAGGCCCTCGCTCTGCGCCCAGCCCGACACCCGCACCAGGGTCCGCGCCAACTCCCCCGACGACCCCTGCCGCATCCCCTCGCCGACCCGGCTCAGGTCCTCGTCCAACGAGCCGAACCTCGGCGCCGCCGACTGCCCCTCCCGGTCCCGCGGCCCGTACAGCGTCGCCCGCGCCGTCACCAACGGCCCGTCCGCCTGGGCCAGTTGCAGCCGCCGGTCCAACTCCCGGGTGGCCAGCCCGTCGTACACCGGCGGCCACAGCAGCGACACCACCGCCAGCACCGCCGACAGCACCCCCAGCACCACCGGCACCGGCCAGCCCGTCCGCGCCTCCCGCACCGCGAGCACCCAGCCGCCGAACCCGCCGAACCTCCCGCTCATCCGCTCTCCCCCGCCCGCAGCTCACGCGCCAGGTCCACCCGCGCCAACACCCGCGACAGCACCAGCACCACCGCCCCGACCCCCAGCCCGGTCACCAGCACCACCAGCGCCGTCCACCCCCACCCCACCGTCAGCCGCAACGCCGGGAACACCGCCTGCCCGCCCCCGTCCACCACGATCAACGGCAGCACCACGGCTGCCAACGCCACCCCCAGCAACCCGCCTGCCAGCACCGAGAACCCCACCACCGCCAACTGCTCCAACCGCAGCACCCCCGCCAACTGCCGCCGCCGCACCCCCAGCGCACGCAGCACCGCGAACTCCCGCCGCCGCGCCCGCGCCGACCCCACCGCGTGCACCGTGAACCCGGCCACCGCGAACACCGGAGACAACGCCAGCGACAACACCAACGCGCTGCGCCGCCCCGCCCGGAACGGATCCGCCGCCAACTCGGCCGCCCGCGCCCGCGCACTCTCCACCCGGCCCAGCCGCGGATCCGCCCCGATCGCCCGCTCCGCCGCCACCGCACCCGCCGCCGAATCCGCCGCCACCAGCCAGTGGTCGTCCGCCAACGGCGCGAGCCCCAGCCCCGCCCTGGTCGCCGCCAGCGCCGGCAGATCCACCAGCGCCCGCGGCACCTCCCGATCCGCCGCCCCCGGCACCTCCGGCAGCAACCCGACGATCCGCAGCCCGTACCGGTCGTCCTGACCCTCCATCAGCCGCACCTCGCGGCCCACCTGGAAGCCCGTCTCCCGCAGGAACGCGCTGTTCACCAGGGCCGGCACCGCCCGGCCCGCCACCGGCACCCCCGCCACCCGCTTCGGCGACCCCGCCGGCAGCAACCCGAACGACACCCCCGCCGTCCCCTCCCCCGCGAACGGATCACCCCCGCGCACCACCGCCGACAACACCCCGCCCGCCGACTGCCGCAGCTCGCACACCCCCGCCGACGACCGCCGCCCCGCCCCGTCCTCACCCCGACCCGGACACCCCAGACCGACCACCCCGCCCGGCCCCGCCGTCACATCCGCCCACACCGACCCGACCGGACGCACCGACCCCTCGATCGCCGCCACCGACAGGGTGAACGTCGCCCGCGGCCACCCCTTCGGATCACTCCGCAACGCCAACCCCGTGACCTGCAGCGGATAGCTCAACTCCCCCGCCGCCAACGGCAACACCACCGCGTGCTCCACGCCGTCCGCCGGCAACGGCGCCTGCACCTCCACCGCCAGACCGTCCGCGTCCTCCACCCGCGCAGCCAGCCACACCGGCCCCACCGCATCCGCCGCCGCCAACGTCGCCCGCACCCGGACCTCCCCCGGCCGCCCCGACACCGCCACCCCGTGCACCGGAGTGCCCTCCCGCAGCTGAGCCAACTGCGCCGCCAGCGAGCCCCGTTCGAGATCCGACCGGACCGCCGGCACCGCGTGCACCCGCGCCCCCGACGCCATCCGCCCCGCTGTCGCCACCGACTGCACCGCCGCGGTGTTCACTCCCGACACCTCGACCTGGACGCCCTGCACCTGCCCCCGGTCCACCGCCACCGGTGTCAGCGCCGCCACCCCCGGCACCGCCGTCAACGCCGACCGCCGCACCCCGCCAGGCAGTTCACCACCCGACACGCGCAGGTCCGCACCCACCTCGAACGCCGCCCGGTCCCGATCGCTCGGCCCCTCCCCCGCGATCGCCGCCGTGGTCAACGCCCCCACCGCCAGCGCCAACGCCATCAGCAACACCGGCGCCGCCTGCCCGGCCCGCCCCCGGCTCACCTGCCACCCGCTCAGCGGCGCCACCAACCCCCGGCCCCGCCGCGCCAACGCCTCCAACCCCCGCCCCAGCGGCGGCAGCAACCGCAACAACAGCAACGCCGCCGCCACCGTCATCACCACCGGCGCCGCCACCAGCACCGGATCGAACCCCGCCGCACCCGACGCCGGCGACAACAACCCCTGGTAGCGCCGCAGTTGCAGGTACGCCAGGACCGCTGCGACGACCGGCACCAGGTCCGCCCCGGCCCGCTGCACCGCCGACCGCCGCGCCGAACGCGAGGAACCCTCCCGCTCGCCCCCGTCCGCCGTCCACACCACCGGCAGCACCGCCGCACACCCGTGCAGCACCAACGCCACCCCCGCCACCGCCCACGCCGCCGGCCCGGCCGCCTCAGCCGCGGCCCCCTCGACCGGCAGCCCCAGCCACCCCAGCACCCCCAGCAACGGCCCCGCCGCCCACACCCCCAGCAACGCCGCCGGCACCGTACACAGCGCCCACTCCACCACTGCTGCCCGGACCAACCGCCACCGACCGGCCCCCCTGGCCAACTGCAGCGCCAGCTCCGCCCGCCGCAGATCGGCCAGTTGACGCGCCGTCAGCATCATCGTCACCGCCGACAGCACCGCCAACATCGTCACCGGCACCAACATCCCCGACCGCGCCACCAGCATCGGCGCCCGCAACCCGTCCAGCACCACCGGCAGGTCACTCGACGCCCGAACCCCCTCCATCGACGGCTCCGCCCCCCGGAACACCGCCCGTACCGCGTCACCCCCCGTCAACCGCTCCACCCGGTCCCGCAGCAGCCCCACCCCCTCCGGCCGCAACCGCCCCGGATCCGGCAACGCCGTCCACTGCGCCACCACCTGATCCCGCATCACCGGCTGCCCCCGCAACAACTCCGGCGCCGCCACCAACAACCTTTCCGGCGACCCCAACGCCGCCCCACTCCCCCACGCCCGCCACCACGGCTCCGCCCCCACCGCCGGCCGGTACACCCCACTCACCGTCACCCGCCACACCACACCGGTCGGCAACGCCACCGGCACCACCCCACCCGGCACCACCCCCAACCGCCGCGCCACCGTCTCCGACACCGCCACCTGGTCCGCCCCCATCGGCCACGCCCCCCGCACCAACTCCGCGAACCGCCCGGGCTCCCCCACCCCCAGCGGCACCACCTTCAACGACTCCGCCGCCGCCCCCGCCACCGCCGGAACACCCACCTCGAACGGCACCGACCCGTGCAACACCGCCTCGATCCGCGCCGGCATCCCCGGCAACGCCCGGTGCAACGCCCCCCGCACCGCCGCATCCGACCGGACGTCCGCCCCCTCCGCGTACCGCCCCTGCACCGACACCGACACCCGCGGATCCCCCGCCAACCGGTGCCGCATCCCCTGCGCCACCGAACTCCCCGTCAACGCCGTCAGCGCGGCCAGCACCGCCACCGCCACCAACACCGTCACCGAGGCCGCCCCCAACACCACCCCGTACCGCCCCGCCCGCCGCACTCCGTGCCCCCGTTCACCAGGTGGTCTGGACCAATCAGTGATCGGAGAGTCTGCCCGCCGGCCGGCACCGAAGACAAGCGGCACAACGCAGAAAGGGCCCCAGCCAAATGGCTGGGGCCCTTTCTCAAAAGGAGTTCGGCGGCGTCCTACTCTCCCACAGGGTCCCCCCTGCAGTACCATCGGCGCTATGAGGCTTAGCTTCCGGGTTCGGAATGTAACCGGGCGTTT